>NZ_DASWTE010000306.1:0-9351 GCF_036402295.1 Phenylobacterium sp. | reverse complement strand
TCGCCCTTGAACGCCTGGGGCGCGTCGGCCCGCATCGCCTCGATCAGGTCGCGCGTCTGCAGCGCGCTGGCGTCGAAGGCCGCGCGGGCGATCTCGGGCAGCCCGGCGTCGCGGGTCAGGCCGAACAGGCCGCCGCGGGCGTTGGCGTCCCACCACGGCGCGCCCAGCCCGGTGAAGGCGGGCACCAGCACGACGCCGAGTTCGTCGTTGGCCGACTGGGCCAGCGCCTCGACGGCCCGCGGGCCGCCGGTCACGCCCAGGTTCTCCACCCACTGGATCGCCGCGCCCGCGATGAAGATCGCGCCTTCCAGCGCATAGGTCGTCTTGCCGCCCACTTGCGCAGCCACGGTGGTCAAGAGGCGCGCCTGCGACACCGGCGCCGCCTCGCCCGTGTTGAGCAGCATGAAGCAGCCCGTGCCATAGGTGGCCTTCATCTCGCCCGGCCGGATGCAGCCCTGCCCCATCAGCGCCGCCTGCTGATCGCCGGCCACGCCGCGGATCGGGATGGCGCGGCCCAGGACTCCGGACTCGGTCTCGCCGTAGTCGCCGGCGCAGTCCTTGACCTGCGGCATGATGTCCAGCGGGACGTTCAGCATCTCGCCCATTTCGGCCGACCAGGCGTGGGCGCGGATGTCGTAGAGCAGCGTGCGCGAGGCGTTGGTGGCGTCGGTGGCGTGCACCTTGCCGCCCGTCAGCTTCCAGATAACCCAGGCGTCGATGGTGCCCGCCAGCAGCTCGCCGCGGCCCGCCGCCGCCCGCGCGCCGGGCACATGGTCCAGCAGCCAGGCCAGTTTCGTGCCCGAGAAATAGGGGTCCAGAAGCAGGCCGGTGATCTCGGTAACGCGGGGCTCACGGCCCTTGCTCCGCAGGCTCGCACAGAGCGGTTCGGTACGCCGATCCTGCCAGACGATCGCCTTATGTACCGGTTTTCCCGAAGCTTTCTCCCAGAGGACCACTGTCTCGCGCTGGTTGGTGACGCCGATGGCCGCCACGTCGTCCAGCGAGCGGCCGGCCTTGTCGACGACGGCCCTTAGCGCCTTGACCGACTCGGCGAAGATTTCCTCGGCGTCGTGCTCGACCCAGCCGTCCTGCGGGTAGTGCTGTTCCAGCGGGCTTCCGGCTTCGGCGAGCGGCCGCCCGTCGGCGGTAAAGAGTATGGCCCGCGTCGAGGTCGTGCCCTGGTCCAGCGCCAGGATCAGCGGTTCGCCCATGGTTTCCGTTCCCTTGTCCCCACGGCCCCGGCCTTAAGCATGTCTTCACCGGCTAACGCCAGATTGGGATGTAGCCGCGTTCGAACTGTAGAAGATAGGAGATCCGGCTTGAGCTTCGCGATGAGCAGCGAAAGCCTGCTCGACCTCGCCAAGAGCCGCCAACCGGCGGACCGGGAACGCCTGTTGCTGGCGATCGCCGATCTGTGCGACGCGCCCCACGCGGACCTGGCCATGAAGTCGCCGGCCATCCAGGCGCTCCTGTCCTCCATCTTCATGAGCCTCGTCGTCGAGGCCGAACGCGACATCCGCCATCGCCTGTCCGAGAAGCTGGCCGCCGCCGAGTGGGCGCCCAGTGCGCTCATCAACGTGCTGGCGCTGGACGACATCGAGATCGCCCGGCCGATCATCGCCCAGAGCCCGGTGCTGAAGGACCTCGACCTCGTACGCCTTCTGGTCGAGGCCACCATCGAACACCAGATCGAGGTCGCACGCCGCCCGCACCTCTCCCACAGCGTCGTCTCCGCCATCCTGGAGCAGTCCGAGCCCGCGGTGTTGACCGCGCTGGCCAGCAATCACACGGCCGAGCTCTCGCCGTCCGACATGGAGGAGCTGGTCGAGGCCTCGCGCCAGATCGCCGCCATGCGCACGCCGCTGTCGCAGCATCCCAAACTGACCGGCCAGCTCGCCAAGCGCCTCTACCTCTGGGTGGGCCTGGCCGTGCGCAAGGGCCTGGCCGACCGCTTCCGCCTGGACGTGACCGTGCTGGACGAGGCCCTCGCCGCCTCGATCAACGAGGCGCACACCAGCCTGATCAGTCCGCCCTCTTCCGAAGCCGTGCCGCGCATGACCCGCGAGGGCGAGCGCGAGATCATGGAGCAGCGGCTGATCGACAAGCTCTACTCGGCCGGCCAGCTGCGTCCGGGTTACCTGATCCGCGCGCTCCGCGAAGGCCGCCTGGGCCTGTTCGCCGGCGCGCTCGCCATTCTGGGCCGCTTCGACGCCGCCCACGTCCGCGCCACGCTGGACTCCGACCGACCCGAGCTCCTGGCGCTGGCCTGCGCCGCCGTCGGCATCGACCGCAGCGTCTTCCCCGACATCCTGGACATGACCCGCCAGCTCAACGACGGCCGCCCCGGCGGGGGGGCCGATGGCGCGCGCAAGGCCTCCGTCGCCTTTGCGCCGGTTTCGCCCGAGGTGGCCGCCTCGGCCTTCCGCCAGGCCGCCCGCTCGCTCGCGGCCTAACGTCAAACTGTCGCATACGCGCGTTTGACAGACGGCGGAGCTTCGGCCCTTCTGGCGGCCAATGAAGAACCTGTTCGTGACCCGCCTCACCTTCGTCGCCAGCAGCCGCCCTGAGGCGCAGGAGGCGCGCGACAAGCTTGCCGCCCGCTACGGCGACGCCGGCATCGACAGCGCCCAGGTGATCGTCGCCCTCGGCGGAGACGGCTTCATGCTGGAGACCGTCCATGCGCTGATGAGCTCGGGCAAGCCGATCTACGGCATGAACAAGGGCTCGGTCGGCTTCCTCATGAACGAGTTCTCAGACGACGACCTGCTGGGCCGGATCAACGCCGCCGAGCAGGCCGAGATCCATCCGCTGCGCATGCAGGCGGTGGACGTCGAGGGGCAGACGCATGAGGCCATCGCCTTCAACGAGGTGAGCATGCTGCGCACCACGCGCCAGGCCGCCAAGCTGCGCATCTCGGTCGATGGCAAGGTGCGCCTGCCGGAGCTGATCTGCGACGGGGCGCTCATTTCCACGCCGATGGGCTCGACGGCCTACAACCTCTCGGCCCACGGCCCCATCATCCCGATGGACTCGAAGATCCTGGCGCTCACGCCGATCAGCGCCTTCCGGCCCCGCCGCTGGCGCGGCGCGCTCCTGTCGCACACCGCCCGCATGCGGCTGGAGGTGCTCGAGGGCGCGAAGCGGCCGGTCAGCGCCGTGGCCGACAACTTCGAGGCTCCGAACGTACTCGAGGTCTATATCGCCGAGGACCGCGACGTTAAGGTCTGCATGCTCTTCGACGCCGGCCGCAGCCTCGGCGAGCGCGTCCTGGCCGAGCAATTCTCGGTCTGACTGGGTCCGGCGCGGTCGCAACCGAAGTCCAAACCACCGGTTACGCCTTTGTCGCTTATTAACGGGTTCACCTTATCCTGCAGCGGCGCTTCGCTGGGAGAGTGACGTGAGCGAACCTAAGACCGGTCAGATGTTCCAGGCCCCCAACGCGCTGCGCCTCAAGGTGGGCGGCGGCCGTCTCGGCGCCATCGACCCGGCGGCCATCGCCAAGGCCGAGGCCGCGCTCAAGAGCCTCTCCGGCAACTTCACCCAGTGGCTGAACGACGAGATCGCCAAACTCGAGGCCGCGCGTCAGGTGGTGCACACCGACGGCCCGACGCCTGAGAACATGGAAGGCCTCTACCTGCGCGCCCACGACCTGAAGGGCCTCGGCGCCACCTACGGCTTCCCGCTGATCACCCGCATCGCCGGCCTGCTGTGCCGCCTGATCGACGACAAGGAAAAGCGCCTGTCCGCCCCGGTCGGTCTGATCGACGCGCACATCGACGCCATCAAGGCGGCCGCGCGCGACGACATCAAGACCGAGGATCACCCGGTCGGTAAGGTCCTGGTCCAGGAACTGGAAAGCCGGATCCGGGAGTTCGGCGCCTAGGTCCTAGGCGGGCGCCCGGCTCTCCGCGGCGATCCGGTCCATCGGCTCGGCCACCGCGCCGTAGCCCGCATCGGGCGGCAGCACCAGGAACCGTCCCTCCCCGCGCACCTCCACCTTCGGCAGCACCGTCACCAGCGTGCGGTCCTTGGCGCGCGCCACGCAGTCCTCGGCGCTCGACGCCTCGGCCAACAGCTGGACGTTCATCCGCGTCGGGAAGATCACCGTCCGCTCGCCGACCTCGGCCAGCCGCAGCACCTCGGACGGCGCGATCCACTCGGCGTCCACCGCCTCACGTCCGTCGGCCGCGGCCACCTGGTCAGCCGGCGCGCGGACCGCGTAGAACCAGGTGTCGAAGCGCTTCGGCATCATCACCGGCGTGATCCAGCGGGCGAAGACGGCGAGCGCGTCCAGCCGCAGCCGCACGCCCAGGTCTTTCACGACGTCGATGAAGGCGGTCTCGCCCCTGTCCACGGCCGCGCGCACCTGCGGATCGCACACCTCGGCGAAGTGCGCACCGTCCAGGCCCTCGGCCAGCAGGATGCCCGCCTCCTCGTAGGCCTCGCGGATCGCGCCGATGCGCAGGGTCCGCTGCTCGTCATCGAACTGGTCCCAGCCCACGCAGTGCTGCGCCCAGGCGGGATCCGTGTCGCCGCCGTGGGTCTTGCCGCCCGGGAACACCAGCGCACCGGAGGCGAAGTCGATCTGGTGGTGGCGCTTGACCATCAGCACCTGGAACTCGGGCTGGTCCCGGAGCAGCAGGATGGTGGCGGCGGGCTTGGTTTCGGCAGGTTGTCGCGCATCGCTCATGGGTCCAGCTTGGAACCCTGACCGCGGGGAAGTCGAGTCTCCCGAAACGGCCCTCAAGCGGTCTCGGCCAGCTCCCGACCTGCGGCGGCCGCGCGGTCCATCCGTTCGAGCAGGTAGTCCACGTCCTCGCGCGCGGCGGCCTGCGGCTGGGTCAGGAAGCGCTGCAGCATACGCTCCTGGAACCGTTCCTGGTCGCGCGGGCCGCCGTCGAACTCCATGGCGTGGAACGTGTCCACGGCCGCGCGGAACGCCGGGAACAGGCGCGCCGGCAGCCCGGCCCGCTCGTAGATGGCACGCAGACCCAGCGGGCCCGCGTCGTGGATCATCAGCCAGGTGCGGTGGTGCGGAACGCCGGCCAGCTCCGCCACGCCCCATTCGAAAAACGTCATGTGCCCGTGCGCCAGCGCCCGCAACAGCAGCGAGGCGGTCAGCTTGCGCTCGCGCTGCAGGTGGGTGACCAGGCCCTTCACGTCGGCGGTCTTGCCGGCCTGATCCACGATGTCGACGGTCGCCCGCTCGGCCGCCCCGGTGGCGATCGTGAGAGCCGTTGCTGCCGAGACGGCGTGGTGCGTCACCAGGTGATTGCGGACCCGTTCGCTGACCATGCCGATCAGCCGCTCGGTCACCGTCAGCGGCAGCGCGTTGCGGTAGGCCACCGCCGCCAGCACGCGCTCCGACGCCTCGAAGCGGTCCATGACCCGCTGCAGCGCGTTCTCGGTGAAGTCGGCGCCTGGGTTGGCGCACGCGGTGACCAGGGCCCGTTCCCCGCCGTGCTCGGCCAGGCTGTCGGTGACGGTGCGGGTGAGCTCCGGCCGCTTGGCGATGGCCACCTGCCGGACGGGTCCGCCCAGGCGGACGATCTCGGCCAAGTCCGCGTCGGTGAAGGCCGGCGAAAACGTCAGCAGCGGCAGGCAGACGCTTTCCACGTCGCGGGCCAGCCGCACCGCCACGTCGCGCGGCACCACGTATGACGCCTTCAGCTCCTCGGCGATCGCCTTGCGCACCAGCTCGGCGGCGTCCGCGGCCATCACGCGCAGGATGTCGGCGGCCAGCGCCCGGTCCTCGTCCGACAGCGGGGTCGCTTCCATTGTGGTGCAGAGCTTGCGGGCCGCGAGCGCACGCTCGTCCGGGGTGGCGCCTTTCACCAGCGTGCGGATGTCTTCATCCGTCAGCGCTGATCGTGTCGTCGCCATCTTCCGTATCGCCCTTTTCCGAACCGTGTCCGGAGTCCCGCGATTCGAGATTTGTACTGTGGAGCTTAACGAGAGGTTTCCGACCAAATCTGTGGATTAAGGATCTCGCGTAACGCTGCGGGAACGGGGCGTGCGGCAGGGTGGCCGCCAATCCTGCGAGAGGTCCGTCCGTGCCGTCCGACAAAGCCGCCGAAGCCGCCCTCGCCGCCTCCGTGGGCGAACAGGGGATGAAGGCGCAAGCCGCGCTGCTTCCCTATGCATTGCTGGCGTTTGGCGTCTCGCTGCCGGTGTTCGTCTGGGTCGCCGGACACGCCGCAAACGCCCAGTGGATGGGCGCGGCCTTCGCCACGTTCGCGGTCGGCTGGGGCTCCTTCTACGGCGTCGTGAACTGGTTGAAGACCGAGGCTGCGACCGATCTTCGCATGCGGGCTCGCGTGCAGATCATGGGCGGCCTCGTCTGGGCGCTGGCCATCGCGGGCCTCGCCGCCTTCGCCCACTACGCCGGTCCCGTGCGCGAGACGTTGCTGCTGCTGATCCTCGGGGCAGCGATGGTCTGCGTGATCTTCACGGCCACCTGGCTGCCCAGCCTGCTGATCGTGGCGCCCGTGGCGGTCGCCGGCCCGCTGATCGCCTTCGCCATTCCAGCGGACGCGCCGATGGCGCGCGTCGCGCTCGGCGCTGCGGCGCTGGGGCTGGCCCTGGCGCTGGGCGTGAACCGCATCCTGCGCCGCCAGTACGCCCTGATCGCCGAGCGCGAGCGGCTGCTGGCCGAACGCGCCGAGCAGGCCGAGGCCGCGCGTCGTTTCGCCCGCGTGAAGTCCGATCTCGTCGACAGCCTGTCGGAGGAGCTGCGCGACGGCCTGACCGGCGTGTCCCACGTGCTGGCCACCGCCGCCCGCGGCCGCGCCGCCCCCACCCGCCAGCAGGTGGGCGTGGCCCTGGACGCGGTGAACGAGCTCCTGGCCATCGTGGGCGCCGCCCCCGTCGCCGAGGCCGAGCAGCCCACGCGCCGCCTCCGCATCCTCACGGTGGAGCCCGATCCGCTGGCCGCGGCCACGCTGCGCGCCAGCCTCGAGCAGCTGGGCCACCAGGTGGTCCACACCACCCAGTCCGCCCGCGCCGTCGAGCTCGCCCGCATCTGCGACCTGGACCTGGCGGTGTGCGGCGACCCGGCCGCGATCGCCGGCCTGCGCGACCTGCCCGGCGCCGCCGGGGCTACGCCGATCGTCGCCGTCATCGGGTCCGACGCCGACGAGGCAGTCGCTGCGCTCGCGTCCGGGGCCGACGCGCTGCTGCGCCGCCCGATCGCCACGACCACCACCGCGCGGGCGATCGGCGACGCCCTGGCCGCCAGCCGCGGCGTCGCCAACGATCGCCAGGTCGCCTAGGCGCCGTACGGTCACTTCCCGTAGCGTGGCGCGCAAAGAAAGCTGGGAGGCTTCGCGTGCTGCTCAAAGGCCTGAAGGTCGTCGACTTCTCCGCCTATATCGCCGGCCCCGGCGCGGCCGGGATCCTGTGCGACTGGGGCGCCGACGTCATCAAGGTCGAACGGCCCGAAGGCGACAGCATGCGCCACATCTTCGCGGACCTCGCGAACGACCTCGGCGCGAACCCCACTTTCGAGTTCGACAACCGCGGCAAGCGCGGCGTGGTGCTCGACATCACCAAGCCCGCCGCCCGCGATGCTCTCGCAAAGCTGGCCGCCGAGGCCGACGTCTTCCTGACCAACGTGCGGCCCGTGTCGCTGCGCCGCTACGGCCTGGACGACAAGACCCTGCGCGCCGCCAACCCGCGGCTCGTCTACACGGTGATCACGGGCTACGGCCTCGAGGGCCCCGACGCCCACCTGCCGGGCTTCGATGTTACCGCCTTCTGGGCGCGCTCGGGCATCGGCTACATGACCGCGCCCAAAGGGGCCGAGCCGTTCATGCGCACCTCCGGCATGGGCGACCACGCCACCTCGCTCGCCACGGTCTCGGCGATCCTGGCCGCCCTCTACGAGCGTGAGCGCACCGGCGAGGGTCGCATGGTGCAGACGTCGCTGCTCGCATCCGGCGTCTACCTGATGGGCTCGGACATGTCGGTGCAGCTCAAGATGGGTCGGCTGGCCTCGGTGCGCTCGCGCGACAATCCGATCAACGCGCTCGCCAACCACTACCGCAGCGCCGACGGCCGCTGGTTCGTACACAACCCGCGCGGCTCGAGCGGCGGCTGGGAGAAGTTCGTCGAGGCCGCCGGCCGCCCGGACCTGGCCAAGGACGAGCGCTTCGCCTCGGGCAAGGCCCGCCGCCAGAACGCCCGCGAGCTGGCCGTGGAACTGGACGCGGCCTTCGCCGCCCTGCCCTTCGAAGAGATCGCCCGCCGCCTCGACGCCGCCGACCTCGTCTGGGCGCCGTTCCAGACCCCGGCCGATGTCGCCTCCGACCCGCAGGCCGACGCGGCCGGCTGCTTCGTGCCGGTGGAGGACGGCCACGGCGGGACCTACCGTTCGCCTGCCGCGCCAGCGGTGTTCCCCGGGCTGGAGCGCGAGGCCCGCCCGCCTGCGCCCCGCCTGGGCGAGCATACGCGTGCGGTGCTGACCGAGTTGGGCTACGGCGCGGGCGAAATCGACGCCATGTTCGCGGACGGCGCGGCCGCCTAGCTCTCGCGGTTGTCCGACAGGACCTTCAGCATCTCGCTGGTGAACAGCGAGCCGGCCAGCCGGCTGCCGACGCCCGCCTGGTCGGCCGGTTGCGAGCCGCGCAGGATAAGGGCGATGAGCGCATCCTGCTCGCGCTGGCGGGCGGTCTGGCGCATCGAGGCGTAGTGGATGAAGCCGCCGTCGTCCGGGTCGGCCGGGGGCTTGGCCGGACCGATAGGCTGCTGAGCGCCGCCGGACTTGGTCAGGTTCGCATAGACCTCGCCAATGCTGCGCGGCTTGCCGTCGCGGTAGAAGATCGACCGGTTGGAGCGCGCCGCGTCAGGGAACAGCGAGGCCGCCGCCGCGCCCGGCTGGCTCTCCACCGCCTTGATCAGCCGCGCCGAGCCCTGCGGGCCCAGGAAGTGGGCGGCGTAGAGCTCGCCTGCCGTCGGCGATCTGCCGACGCGGCCCTTGAGATAGGCGGCGTGGTCCGTGGTGAGCTCGCCGGCCATCAGCGAGGCGGCGTGCGGATCGAGGCGCAGGTCCATCACCGCCCGGCGGGCCTCGTCGCCGGCCACCCGGTAGCGGCCGTCGGACGTCTTCGTGATCAGGTCGGCGTAGCGGGCGTAGCCGTGCTTCGAGCCGTGCTGCTTGAGGGTCGACAGCCAGGTCTGCTCGACGAACTGGAACAGGCCGGCGGCAGAGGAGCTGGAGGCCCTGGCGCGGGGGTTGAAGCTGGACTCCCGCCCCGCCGTCTTCATCAGGAATCCGAAGTCCACGCCCGTCGCCTTGGAGGCGCGTTCGATGGCCTGTTCGACGATCGCCCGGATTCCCTGGACAGCCATGCC
>NZ_DASWTE010000305.1:0-8528 GCF_036402295.1 Phenylobacterium sp. | reverse complement strand
CGTGAACTACCACTGCGAGCATCACATGTTCATGCATGTGCCCTGCTACAACCTGCCCCGCACGCACCGCCTGCTGACGGCCAAGGGCGTGATGCCGGGCATGCTGACCGCGCCCAGCTACTTCGACGTGCTGCGCCAGGCGTCCAGCAAGCCCGCCAGCGAGGACCAGGGCGGCGGCGCCACGCCCGAGGAGCGCGGCGTGCACCAGACGGCTATCCAGTCGCTCTCGTGAGCCGCTTCGGCGCGGCGAGCATCCAGCTGGACCTGAGCCGCGCCTCGACGAGGTCCCAGTCCACCCGCCCTTCGGCGAGACACACCGCGACCCAACCCGACGGCCAGAGGTAGGCCGGCTTCGAGTAGGTGTCGGGGTCGGCCTCCCACAGGAACTCCTGCTCGTCGCGCCCGCTCGTCTTGACGCAGACGCAGCTGAGGCCGTCGCCGTGATGGTTGTGGCGGAAGTAGGCGAACATCTTGCCGGCCACGTCGAAGGCCGGGATGCCGTGGCTGATCCGCTCGCCGGTCTCCGGCAGGGCGAGGCAGAGGTCGCGCAGGCGCTGTTCGGCGGCGGCGGGGTCGGAGGCCAGCATGGAGGCCCACACTAAAGGCATTGCGCCGCTCCCGCGCGATCCCATATTCGAAGTGGAGGGCGTACTCACCTCTCAGGGATCGGGAGCTGCCCGATGGACCTCGCCGCCGCACCGCTCAGGACGAAGGCCGACCTCGACCGCGCGATCGCCGAAGCACGCCAGCTCGCGAGCCGGCTCGATCAGTCCACCCCATTGGAAAGGGCGCGGTTCGAAGCCCTGCTTGCCCGGATTTCGGCCTACCCCGGCTCGGGGCTCGCAGCCGACCCGGAGCGGGAGCGCCATGAGGCGTTCGACGGGCATCTGAAGGCCTTCGGGGACCGCTGGCGCCGCGACGAGACGGCGGCCAAGGGTGAGCCCTGGAAGCCTTTGCTGGGTGGCGACGTCCGGCCCCCGCGCACGACGCGCTGAGGGCCCGATCGCCGTTGACCTCGCCGCCCCGGCGGACGAGGAAGCGGCGATGATCCCCCGAGCAACGCACCGGCAGTTCATCCTCGACCACACGCGGCCGCAGCATCCGCCGCACACGCCCGAGCTCACCCTGCGCCTCGCCGACGAGGTGACGCCGCTCTGGCGGATGACCGAGGAGGCCCTGGCCGAGATCGGCCTGCCGCCGCCGTTCTGGGCCTTCGCCTGGGCCGGCGGGCAGGCGCTGGCCCGTTACGTCCTGGATCATCCCGAGCTGGTCGCGGGGAAGGCCGTCGTCGACTTCGCCTCAGGCTCGGGGATCGTCGCGCTGGCCGCGGCGAAGGCGGGCGCCGCCCGCGTGCTGGCCGCCGACATCGACCCCTTCTGCGGCGCGGCCGTGGCGCTGAACGCCGAGGCCAACGGCGTTGCCGTCGACTTCACCGACACGGACCTGCTGGACGCCCCGCCACCCGCCTGGGCCGACGTCATCCTGGCCGGCGACATCTGCTACGAGAAGCCGCTCGCCGAGCGGGTGATGGCCTGGCTGGGCGCCGCGCGGGCGGTCGGGGCCAACGTGCTGATCGGCGACCCGGGCCGCAGCTACTTCCCCCGCCAGGGCCTTGCGAAACTCGCCGAGTACCAGGTGCCGACCACCCGCGAGCTCGAGGACATGGAAGTGAAGAAGACGGCGGTCTGGACTCTGCCTTGAGGCGTCGCTAGGTTTGGAACAAACGACGAACAGGGAGCCCGCCATGCACGAGGACGGCAAGGTCGACTACGTGGAGCTGCCCGGCGGGGACCTGCCCGCCGCCAAGGCCTTCTATACGGCCGCGTTCGGCTGGAGCTTCACCGACTACGGCCCCGACTACGCCGCCTTCAACGAAGGCCTCGACGGCGGCTTCCACGCGGGCCAGGCGGACGAGGGCGCGGTCGCCAAGCCGCTGGTGATCCTCTACGCCCACGACCTCGAGGCCATGGAGGCCAAGGTGCGCGCGGCCGGCGGCCAGATCACCAAGGCCATCTTCAGCTTCCCCGGCGGCCGCCGCTTCCACTTCACCGACCCGGCCGGCAACGAGCTGGCGGTGTGGAGCGAGGGCGGCGCCTAGAACTTCGTCGCATCCGGGCTGTTCGGGACGGACGAGCAGGCGCCCGAGAAGGCGCCGAAGGTGGCCGCGCCGGTGCGGCGGTCGATGGCGAGCTTCGCGCGGTCGATGCGGTTCCACTTCATCCGGCCGCGGATCTGCAGCCGGTCGACCGTGACGTCGGTCAGTTCGTACCAGCCGTCCTTCGACTCCTTCGAGAACAGCGGGACCGAGCTCTTCGGCGGCCTCACGCGGACCTTGCCGCCGTCGACCGCCACGCCCAGCTGGGCCGCGGCGCGGCCCTCGCCGTAGCCGACGCCGCCGTAGTAGGCGCGGCCGGTCCAGACGTAGGGGGTCATGGCCACCACCGTCGCGTCCGTGCCGGTGCAGAGCAGCGTCAGGCTCGCCGCTTCCTGCCCGTGGGCCGCCGACGCCAGGGCCGCCACCGCGAGACCCCCGAGAACCCCTGCACGAACCCCTGCACGCACGTCGCCACCCCTTGTCCTGAACGGGCCGATCCTAGTGCGGATTCACCCCCGCCCGCCAGAGCGCCGCCCCAGCGCCAGCGGCGCGAGCGCCGCGACGATCCCCGCCAGGTTCGAGGCCAGGTCCTTCCACTGGAACGTCCCGGAGACCAGGCCGAAGATCTGCATGACCTCGAAACCGCCGCCGACCGCCAGATAGGCCCCGCCGATCCACCATGGGTTCACCCGCGGCAGCGAGGCGATGGTCAGCACCGTCAGCAGGTAGCCGTAGGCCACGTGCTCCACCACGTCGGCCGGCGGGACCGAGCGCTCGGCGTTGTGGTGCGGGTCGATGGCGCCGGCGAACGCGACCGCCAGCACCGCAAGCAGGGTCGCGCGGGCGATCCAGGGCATGATGGACTTCATGGCGGCCTTGATAGGGATGCCCGGTGCTCCGCGCCACCGCCCGCCTGCGGGTGAGGAGAAGAGGGGCTGTGACGCGCCCTACGCCGTCGCCGGCCGCGCCCGGCGCCGCGGAACGCGCACCCGCACCAGCCAGAAGGCCATCAACGCCAGAGGGGCGAGGCCCAGGATCATCGCCAGCGGGCTGCCGCGCAGCCAGTCGGGCTGGAAGTTCGGCTGGCCGAAGAAGTACGAGCCGGTGGCGACGAAGAACGCCAGGCTCATCCGCCACAGATGCCGCGCCGTGCGCGCCACACCCGCGATCCCGCCGGCCCGCAGCATCGCCACGTCCCGGAGCGCCGCCAGCGCCGAGATCCCCGCGAAGGCATAGACCGGCCCGAACTCGCCCGCCCCGCCGCTGCGGACCGCCAGGTAGAGGCCCACCAGCGCCATCCCCACTGGGATCACCACCAGCCCGACCTCGGCGCGGCCCACCTCGCCGGGCCGCCGCCGCGCCGTGAGCCAGGCCGTCAGCGTCAGGTAGAGCGTGAAGATCGCCGCCGGCGTGTTGACCCACTGCGCCTCGGTCAGCATCGGGGCCGTGATCGCCGCCACGCCGGTCATGGCCAGCATCGCGCCGAAGAAGACCTTGCCGGCCAGCCGGTGGGCCCGCCCGCCCTTCTTCGCCGCCATGGCCACGTAGCCGGAGGCGATCGCCAGGCTCCCGCCGCCGATGTGCAGCACCAGCGCCGTTGCGGCGGCCGCGTGCGCGATCCAGGGGGCGTCGGCGGCGAGTTCAACGTTGGCCATGGGTCCTCCTGATCCCAAGCCTAGGCGCCCTGCCGTCGCGAGCCATGACCGCCGGCGCCAAACGCATGATCCGAGGCGCCAGGACTTCAGGCGCCCCGCCCGCCGCATGTTTCAGCCCGTCCATCGCGGCGCCCGCGGCATCTGCTAAACCTCTGCCGCCACAGTGGAGTCCCTGGATGCGCCGCCGCACCTTCCTCGCCGCCCTGCCCGCCGCCGTCGCTGCGCCCGCCTTCGCCACCTCCCGCGCCGAGAACCCCAACCGCGACCGGCCCGACGTGCGCCATGGCGACCGCATCGACGGCGCCACCTTCGCCAGCCGCTCGGCCGCCTGGGGCGTCCATGGCGCGGCGGCCACGGCGCATCCGCTGGCGACGCTGGCGGCCATCGAGATCCTGAAGGCCGGGGGCTCGGCGGTGGACGCCGCGATCGCGGCCAACGCCGTGCTGGGCTACGGCGAGCCCATCGCCTGCGGCATCGGCGGCGACTGCTTCGTGCTCTTGTGGGACCCGAAGACGAAGAAGGTCATCGGTCTGAACGGCTCGGGCCGCAGCCCGCGCGGCCTCAGCCTCGAGGAGATCCGCCGGCGCGCCACGCCAAAGGGCTTCATCCCCTCGCACGGCGCCATTTCGGTCAGTGTGCCGGGCGCCGTCGACGCCTGGTGGAGCCTGCACCAGCGCTACGGCAAGCTGCCGTGGAAGGACCTGCTGCAACCCGCCATCCGCCACTGCGAGGAAGGTGCGCCGATCGTCCAGAACACGGCGTTCTACCTCGAAGCCTCGAACCGCAGCTTCTCGGCCAACAAGGCGATCGAGGAGATCGAGAACTTCAAGAAGGTCTGGGTGGCCGATGGCCGCACGCCGCGCGAGGGCGAGATCTTCAGGAACCCGCAGCTTGCCCGCACCTACCGCCTGATCGCCGAGGGCGGCGGCCGGGCCTTCTACGAGGGCGAGATCGCCGAGACCATCGAGCGCTACTTCAAGCGGATCGGCGGCTGGATGACCAGGGCCGACCTCGCCGCCCACAAGACCGAGTGGGTCGAGCCCCGCAGCATCGACTACCGCGGCCTCGACGTCTGGGCGCTGCCGCCGAACAGCCAGGGCTTCGTCACCCTGCAGATGCTGGCCATGCTGGCCGAGTTCGACGTCAAGGCCATGGGCTTCCAGTCGGCCGCCGCCATCCACCATGCGGTGGAAGCCAAGCGCCTCGCCTTCGAGGACCGCGCCCGCTTCTACGCCGACCCCGCCATCTACCGGCAGCCCACTGACTGGTTGCTCTCGAAGGACTACGCCCGCGAGCGCGCGAAGCTGATCCGGCCCGACCGCATCGCGCCGAACCTCTCGGCGGGGCAGGCGCCCAGCCGCGGCGACACCACCTATTTCACCACCGCCGACCAGGACGGGATGATGGTGTCGATCATCCAGTCCAACTACCGCGGCATGGGCTCGGGCCTGATGCCCGACGGCCTGGGCTTCATGCTGCAGGACCGCGGCGAACTGTTCGCGCTGACGGACGGCCACCCCAATCTCTACGGGCCCGGCAAGCGGCCCTTCCAGACCATCATCCCGGGCTTCGCGACCAAGGGCGGCCAGCCGCTGCTGAGCTTCGGTGTCATGGGCGGCGACATGCAGCCCCAGGGCCAGACCCAGGTGGTCTCCAACCTCGTCGACTTCGGCCTCGGCCTGCAGGAGGCCGGCGACGCCCCGCGCTGGCACCACGACGGCGGGTCCGAGCCGACGGGGGAGGACCTGGGCCAGCCCGGCGTGCTGAACCTGGAGACCGGTGTGCCCGCCGCCACCCAGGCCGAGCTCGCGAAGATCGGCTGGCAGATCAAGCCCGCTCCAGGCGGCTATGGCGGCTATCAGGCGATCCAGAGGTGGCCGGGCCGCTATGCGGCGGCCACCGAGATGCGCAAGGACGGCGTGGCGCTAGCGTACTAGCGCCTCCGCTTCCTTCGCGGCCAGCACGGAACCCCGGTGGGTGCTACCGGGGTCCCGCTCTGCGCGTGGCGCGTCGACTCCGGGGGTACAGCGGAGCCGGGGAGGCCTACGCAGCTAGCTTGGCCAGGCTGCGCCGGTTACGGCGGAGCATCGCCCCGGCGCCACCGAAGCCAAGGATCATGAGCGCCCAGGTTCCGGGCTCGGGAATCTCGTTCCCGCCGCCGCCGCCGCAGTCGCCGTTGACGCAGGGCACGCCCCTGCCGACGCCCGATCCCTCGCCATCCGGGCCAAGGGACTGGTACCTGACGTAGAAGTTGGTCAGGTCGATACCGCCGGCCCCCGGATCGACCAGGAAGCTGAGGGTCAGGAAGCCCGTGCCGGTCTCACCGACCGCCACACCGTCGCCACCGCCACCGGAGCAGTTGTTCGTGTTGTCGGAGGCGCAGAATTCCACGTCGGGCAGGCCGCCCGGCACGTTGCCGGAAGCCCATTGGTCGAATTCTCCGCTGACTGTGGCGTCATCGAAGTCCGGATTGACGTTGAACCCGAAGGCCGTGAGTCGTGAGAGCAGGTCATCGCCGGCCGAGTTGTTCGACAGCGAATACGAGAAATTGTAGTCGAAGGAGCCGGTGATGCTGAGCAGCGTCAGCGTCAGGTCGGCGTCGAGATCCAGGTCAACGACCCCATCGACAATTCCATTGAAGTCGAGGGAAGCCGTGTCTCCTGCCGTGGCGAAGGTCACCGCGTTGGCTGATCCCGCGGCAAATGACAGCGCGAGCGCCGCAGCTGCCGAAAGCAAGGCGTGTTTCATGTCGCAAGGGCCCCCTTAGCCCACAGACTTCACCCCGACCTTGGAAGGACCGAGCCTACAGGGGCTGGCGTCCAAGTAAATGAGGGAAGCCATAACAATATCAAATGCGTAACCTTGACCATAACAACTTGACGTGAGCTTGCCCACCTTCGACGAACAATACCTCGACTTGATCGACGATTGATTTCGCCCAGAGGTTGACTTGGATACAAGTCCTGGGCGTGCCGGGCTCGGCTAGCCCCAAGTCTATGGGTCCCGGGACAAGCCCGGTCATGTCGATCCATAGTGGAGTAATGACCGCCCCCACCTTCTTCGAAACCGCCGCCGACTGGCGCGCCTGGCTCGAAAAGCACCACGATACGGCCGACGAACTGTCGGTCGGCTTCTGGAAGCGCGACAGCGGCAAGCCGTCCATCACCTGGCCGCAGAGCGTGGACGAGGCGCTGTGCTTCGGCTGGATCGACGGCGTGCGCCACCGGATCGACGACGAGACCTATCGCATCCGCTTCACCCCGCGCCGGGCGGGCAGCACCTGGAGCCAGGTCAACCTCAAGCGCTTCGCAGAGTTGAAGGCGGCCGGCCGGATCGCGCCGGCCGGACAGGCGGCGCTCGACGCGGCGAAGTCTCGCGGTCCCACCTACTCGTACGAGCGGCCCGCCGACGAGTTCACGCCGGCGGAGACGAAGGCGTTCAAGGCGAACAGGGCGGCGTGGACCTTCTGGCGGTCGTGCCCGCCCGGCTATCGCAAGCTGAACACCCACCGCGTGACGGCGGCCAAGCGCGCCGAGACCCGGGCGAAGCGGCTGCAGGGCCTGATTGACGCCTGCGCCGCGGGGATCAGAATCGACGCCATGCAGCCGCTGCCGAAGGTCAAGCCATGACCCCCGAGGAGATGCGCGAGATCGCGCTCAGCTTTCCCGGCGCCGAGGAGGGGATGAGCTACGGCCGCCCATCGTTCAAGGTGAACGGCAAGTTCTTCACCCGCCTGCGCGCCGAGGACAATTCCATGGTCCTGCTCGAGGTGCCGTTCGACGAGCGCGAGATGCTGATCGAGGCCGAGCCCGGGACCTTCCACTTCACGGCCCACTACAAGGACTATCCCAGCGTGCTCGCCCGCCTGGAGCACCTGCACCCTGGCTCGTTCCGCGCCTTCCTCGAGCGTCGCTTCCGCAAGGTGGCCAAGAAGTCGGTGGTGAAGGCCTGGGAGGCGGAACAGGCCGCCGCTGGATGACCGAGGCCGAGTTCCGCGCCCTCTGCCTGTCGTTCCCCGATGCGGTAGAGGGGTTCAACATGGGGTCCACCTACTTCAAGGCAAACGGCAAGGACCTCGCCCGCCTGCTGGGCGGCGGCCGCGCCTACTTCACTGGCGTGCCGGTCGAGGAGGTCGAGATGCTGGTCGAGGCCGAGCCCGGGACCTACTGGGCCGACAACCACTACAAGAACGCCCGCTGCGTCGTGGCCCAGCTGGAGCCGCTGTCAGCCGAGGTGGCCCGCGGCTTCCTGGAGCGGCGCTTCCGGCAGGTGGCCAAGAAGGCAGTGCTGAAGGCGTGGGAGGGCTGAGCGGGACGGCCCGGACGCGCCGGGCCGCCCCTCGCGGCTAAAGGACGAACTCCGCCGCGCCCAGCGAGCCGCCGGCCATCACCAGGATCTGGAAGTCGGCCACGGCGTCGCCGTCGATGTCGCCACCGACGCGGACATGTTGACGCCCTGGGCGGCATGGAAGGTGGTCATCTCTGGAGTCCCTGGAATTCGGGGAGGTTCACGCGCCGGGCGAAACCGGCCGCACGTCCAAGGGCGTGAGATATCGCCTCACATCGTGAGGGGGGTCAGCCCGGCCAGATGTCGGGAAGCTTCGCCGCCAGCCACTTCGCCAGCGCCGCGTTCACGTCGCGCGGCTTCTCCTGCGCCATCCAGTGGCCGGACTCGACCACCGCCTCGGTGAGGTCGGCGCAGTGGGCCCGCATGGGCTCGGCGAGCCGCGAGTCCATCGTCTCGCAGACCGTGTCGTAGGCCCCGTGCAGGAAGAGCAC
>NZ_DASWTE010000304.1:0-3523 GCF_036402295.1 Phenylobacterium sp. | reverse complement strand
GGCACGGCCGAGGTCCCCGGCTTCGACGCCCAATACGGCACCCTGTCCGGCCCCGAGACCGAGAAGCTGACGTTCCGCACCAACCGCGGTCCGTTCGCCTTCGACCAAGGCAGGGGCTCAGACCTCAAGCTCACCCAGTACACCTTGCAGGGCACGCTGGAGGTCGCCGGCTGGACGATCCGCGAGGGCCTGCGCTACCGCACGAGCGACCTCACCCGCTCGGCGCTGTTCCCCAACACGCCTGAGGCGGCCAGCGTCCGCATCGCCCGCGACGTGGCCCGCGGCGCGTCCCTGGGCGTCACGAGCGGCCGGCTCACCTACGTGAACGGCGGCCAGGCCTTCGACGTGACCAACCAGAACGGCCAGGGCCTCGTGATGGACGCGGCCATGCGCGCCCAGGACATCACCCTGGACGAGACGATCAACGACCTGCGCTTCACGCGGAAGTTCGAGATCGGCAGCCAGAGCCACGACGTGGCCTTCGGCGTCTACTTCGCCCGCGCCGAGGAGACCTTCTTCCAGGCCGGCTCGCAGGTGCTGATCGACGTCCGCGACAACGCCCGGCCCCTGAACCTGCAGGGCCTGAACGCCCAGGGCGTGGTGGTGGCCAACTTCACCGAGAACGGCTTCTCCCGCTACGGCAGCCAGTTCAACAACGCCGAGGGCAAGTCGACCACCTGGGCGCTCTACGCCGCCGACGAGTGGCAGATCACCGACAAGCTGCGCGTCGACTTCGGCGCCCGCTGGGAGCGGATCAAGCTCTCGGGCCGCAACGAACGCAGCTCGACGATCAACCTCAACCAGACGACCAGCTTCGCCGACGACCAGGCGATCAGCGGCAACGGCATCTTCGACCCGCTGGACCGCAAGTTCGACGACTGGGGTGCGACGGTGGCCGTCAACTACCAGTTCAACCCCGACTTCGGCGCCTACGCACGCTACACGAAGGGCTTCCGCCTGCCGTCGCTGGGCGACTTCATCACCAACCCGACCCGGACCGACCCGCGCTCTTCGACGAGCGACCTCTATGAGGCCGGCGTGAAGCTCGCGCGGACGAACGTCAGCCTCTACCTGACCGGGTTCCTGACCAAGTTCGACAGCCAGAGCTTCGGCGAGACCCGCTTCAACCCGGCCACCAACGCCTTCGAGAGCCGCACGGAGTTCGCTTCGACCGAGACGTACGGCTTCGAGTTGGAAGGCATCGTGCGGCCGACCGAATGGTTCGACGCCAGCTTCGGTGTCACCGTCCAGGACCCGCACCTCGGCAAGTTCATCTTCAACGAACGGGTGGCCAAGGTGGGCGGCGCCGCCGGGACCTGCCCGCTGGCGACCGACACGAACCCGGGCCCGACCAGCACCGACTGCCTGCGGCCGCGCGACTTCACCGACCATACGCTGGTCCGGACGCCGAAGGTCAGCCTGCGGGTCACCCCGGGGGTCACTCTGCTGGAGGGCCGGCTGCGCGCCGAGCTCGACGTGCAGTACTACGGCAAGCGGTTCTCCGACCTCGCCAACACGCTGACCATCCCGGACTACTGGCTGCTGAACGCACAGGTCCGTTACAACGTGACCGACAACGTCACGATCCACGGCTACGCCACCAACCTGACGAACGAGATCGGCCTCACCGAGGGCAACCCCCGCGCCGGCCAGTTCATCTCCGGCGAAGCCGGCAGCCGCTACTATCTGGCCCGTCCCGAACTCGGGCGGACCTTCAAGGCGGCCGTGCTATATCGCTGGTAGTGCGAGGCCTGCTTTCAAAGCTGAACGCAGCGGCCGCGGCGGTGCTCACCGCCGCGGCCGTCCTCGTTTCGCCGGCGGCCGCGGCCGAGACCCTGACGCTCACCGGCGTCATGACCGGCGCCGACCACCAGACCTACCGCGAGGTCCCGTTCCGCGTGCCGGCCGGGACCTCCGCGATCACCGTGGAGTTCGCCCACACCGGCAAGGACCAGAAGTCGGTGATCGACTTGGGCATCCGCGACCCGGCCCGCTTCCGCGGCTGGAGCGGCGGCAACAAGTCCACGTTCACGCTCGCGGAGGCCTGGGCCACGCCATCTTACCTGCCGGGCCCGCTGCCGGCCGGCGAGTGGAAGCTGATCCTGGGCGTGCCGAACCTGCGCCAGGACGCCCGCGCCGAGTACACCGCCAAGATCACCCTCAGCGACACGGCCGCGTTCCACGGCTTCGCCGAGGCGCCGCTGAAGGCCGGGCCGGCCTGGTACCGCGGCGATCTGCATCTGCACACGCAGCATTCGGACGGCGGCTGCCCCTCGCGGACAGGCAAGCGCATCCCCTGTCCCGCCTTCAAGACCCTGGAGGCCGCCGCCGGCCGCGGGCTCGATTTCGTGGCGGTGACCGACCACAACACCTCGTCCCACTTCCAGGACCTCGCCGAGCTTTCGGCGTACTACGACGACCAGCTCGTCATTCCGGGCCGCGAGGTCACCACCTTCCACGGCCACGCCAACGTCTTCGGCATGACCGCGCCGCTGGACTTCCAGCTCGGCAGCGCCCGCGCGCCGGACCTCGGCCGCATTCTCGCCCAGGTGGAGGCGGCCGGCGGCCTGATCTCGCTGAACCATCCGGGCCAGCCGTCTGGCGAGGCCTGCATGGGCTGTGGCTGGACTGCGAAGACCGATTTCGCGCGCATTCCCGCCATCGAGGCCATCAACGGCGTGAACGCCACCGGCCCGCTGTCGGGCATCCCCTTCTGGGAGAAGCGGCTGAACGACGGCCACCGCATCACCGCCGTCGGCGGCTCGGACAACCACGACGCCAGCTTGACCGGCCTGCGCAGCGTGGGCGTGCCCACCACGGTCGTGCGCGCCGAAAACCTCTCGCAGGACGCCATCCTGGCGGGGATCCGCGCTGGCCATGTGTTCGTGGACACGCAGGGGACGCGCGACCGCCTGCTCGAAGTGACCGCCCAGGCGGCGGGCGCGAAGGCCGAGATGGGCGACGTGCTGCCCACGCCGAAGGACGCGCTCGTCCGCCTGCACATCCGGGTCAAGGGCGCGGCCGGCGGCAAGGTGGTGCTGCGGAGCGACGAGCCGAAGTTCGTCCCGCCGAACCCGATCTCCGTAGAGGGCGACGACGCGACGGTCGACGTGGCCTTCGGCGTTGACGGCAAACGCCACTGGGTCCGCGTCGACGTCACCGGCCCCGACGGCGCGCTGTGGCTGCTAGGAAACCCGGTCTACCTGCGCAAGCCGTGAGCTCCTGCCTCCGCCGCCGCCCCCCGACTGTCATCCCGGTCTTCGCTGCGCGAAACCGGGATGACGGTCGGGGGTGAGGCGCCTCGGCGCAAGGATCTTACGCCGCCTCTTCCGCCTGGCCTTCCGCGTCGGCCATGGCGTGTACGATCGCCTCGATCAGGGCGTCGGCGCGGATGGGCTTGGAGAGGTGGGCGTCGGCGCCGGCCTCCAGGCTGGCCTTCACGTGCTCGTCCAGGGCATTGGCGGTGAGCATGATCACCGGCGTTCGCGGCAGGCCGTGCTCGCGCTCCCAGGCCCGCAACTGG
>NZ_DASWTE010000303.1:0-6764 GCF_036402295.1 Phenylobacterium sp. | reverse complement strand
TTGCGCTCTTCCAGGGCGGTGATGAAGCGGGTCTCGGTCTGGCGGTCGAAGGCGTTGAAGATGTCGGCCATCATCTCGTGGCTGTCGCGCTTGGAGGTGCGCGCCAGGTTCGACATGAACTCGTTGCGCAGCGTCTGCTCGATCTTGTCGAGGATCTCGCGCTGCACGGGCTCCATGCGCAGCATGCGCATGACGCATTCCAGCGCGAAGTCTTCCGGCAGGCAGGCCAGCACGCGGGCGGCGTGCTCGGACTTCACCTTCGACAGCACGACGGCGACGGTCTGCGGATATTCGTTCTTCAGGTAGTTGGCGAGCACGGCCTCGTTCACGTTACCGAGCTTGTCCCACATGGTCCGGCCGGCCGGGCCGCGGATCTCCTCCATCAGGGCGTCCACCTTCTCGGGCGGCATGATGGAGGCGAGCAGCTTCTGGGTCTGTTCGAACGAGCCCATGATCGAGCCCGTGCCGGCGGCGCCGGAGACGAACTCCACGAGCAGGTCCTCGACGACTGCGGCGGTCACGTTGCCGAGGCTGGCCATCGCCTGGGAGATCTCCTTGATCTCCTCCTCGTCCAGGTCCTGCCAGACGTGCGCGTGCTCCTCGCCGAGGGCGAGCAGCACCACGGCGCACTTCTCCGCGCCGTTCAGGCGGGAGGGGTCAACGATGCTCTTGGATCCGGCGCGGGGGGCCATCAGTTGGTCTCATGCAGCCAGGAGCGGAGGATCGCGACGGACTCGTCGGGGTGGCGTTCCACGAACTCGGACACCTTCTTCACGGCGCTCGCGCGGACCTGGCCGTCGACGCGGGCCATGTCGATGCGGTGGTTGGGGTCGTCGGCGCTGAGCGGGCCCGCCAGCGCCAGTTGGCTTCCGTCGGCGGCGATCTGCATCGGCTGGCCGTCGGGGCTCACCATGACGCGTTGGACCTGGGCCGGTCCGATGAGCGCACCGGCGCCGCCCGCGCCCTTCTTGCCGCTGCCGCCCAGCAGCGGGCGGGCGACGAAGAAGATCATCAGGATGCCCACGACCGCCAGCACGGCCAGCTCGACGGCGCGCATGATGTCGTTCTTGTCGAAACCCATCAGGGGGCTCGCGGCCTCGACGCCGCCGTCGTCGGCCGCGGTGGGGAAGCGGACGTTCACGACGCTGATCTGGTCGCCGCGGTCCTGGTTGAAGCCCACGGCCGAGCGGACAAGCTGCTCGATCTGCTGCATCTCCTGGGCTGAACGCGGCGTGTAGGCGCCGGGCTTGCCTTCCGTGCCGGCCGCAGTCACGCCGTCAACCGCCACGGCCACCGACAGGCGCTTCACCGTGCCCGGCTCCTGGACCTCGGTGCGGACGGTCTTGGAGATCTCGTAGTTGGTGGTCGAGTCGGTGCGGCCGGTGCTCGAGGTGTTGGTGTTCAGGTCCGGCGAGCCGGCGCCCGGGATGTTGGCGGCGACCGACGCCTGGCCCGAGCCGCTGGAGTCGTTGTCGCGGCTGTTCTCCTCGGTGGTCGATTCCGAGCGGATCACCTGGCCGTCGGGGTCGAAGGTCTCCTGCTGCACGGTCACCCGCGCCAGTTCCAGGTCAGCGGTGATGTTGACGCGCGCCTTGCCGGCGCCGACGACGCCCTCGACCAGCTGCTTCACCTGCTTGGCGATGCGCTGCTCGACCTCGGACTTCCGCCCGTCGGCCTCGGAGGCCATGCCGACCTCGCCGCCGCTCAGGGTCTTGGCGTGCTGGTCCACGACCGTCACGCGGTCGGGCTTCATGTTGGGAACGGCGCCGGCCACCAGGTTCTGGATGGCGCGGACCTGATCGGCGTTGGGCTCGCGGCCGCCGACGCCGATGTTCACCGCTGCGGAGGGCTGCTCGGCCTCTTCCTCGAACAGCTGGCGCTTGGGCAGCACCAGGTGCACGCGGGCCATGGTGATGCCGTCCAGGCTGCGGATGGTGCGGGCCAGCTCGCCTTCCAGGGCGCGCTGGCGGTTCAGCTGCTGGACGAAGTCGGTCTGGCCGAGCGCGTTGGCCTCGTCGAAGATCTCGTAGCCGACCGAGCCGGCGGTCGGCAGGCCCTTGCCCGACAGCATCAAGCGGGTGGAGGCCACCTCGTCGCGCGGCACCATGATGGTCGAGCCGTCACCCTTGACCTCGTACTTCACGCCGGCCTGATCCAGGGCGGCCGTGATCGTGCCCGCTTCCTTGAGGTCGAGGTTGGAATAGAGCAGGGCCTTGGGCTGGCCCAGGCCCATGAAGATGGCGGCGGCGACGGCGGCGAGGCCGGCGGCGAGGCCGAGGATGGCGGCCAATCGGCCGATCCCGAACCGCTGCAGCATGGCCGTGAACTGATTCAAGGCTGGTCGCCCCCTCCGTACGCGAAGGGACCGCCGAAACACGGTTGCTCCCCTCAGGTAGGCAGGAATTACCCAGTCCTTGGTTAAAGGCGGGTTTAGACTTGGCTGTAGCGGAGGATTTTCGGATAGCGGCGCGGCGTCGCAGGCGCGGCCGTAATCCTAGCGGCTCCAGGGCTCCAAGGCGCCGTTCATGGCCAGCAGCACCGCGAACACCGTGTAGATCAGCACGGAGAGCGTGAAGAACACCTTGCGCAGCACCGTCCACGAATCGACCCGCCGGCCGCCCTGCCAGACCGCCGGCAGCGCCGCGATCGTGATCAGGCAGAGCGCCGCGGCGACCAGGGCGCTGGCCGAGGCGGTGACGAGCAGGGGCCCCGGCCAGCCGTACATGATCCGCTCGATGTCCGACGCGCCGGCGGCCCAGGCGCCGAACAGCACGAGCGCGGCGAGCCACAACCCCGCCTGCATGGTCTGCACCATCGCGGCGCGGGCCTGGATCTGGTTCTGGCGCACCTCGCGGCGGTTGCGCAGGACCAGGCCCGCGAAGGTCCCCACGGCCGCCAGCAGCGTGAGCCCGGCCATGGTCGTCAGCACGCCGGGCCGCTCGGCGAAGGGTGTGCGCCGGAAGGTCTCGGTGTTGATGTCGGGGCGGAAGCCGACCGGGCGCCCGTCCTCCATGAGGAACGCCAGTCGCTCGTCGCCGACGGTGGCGACGAACCGGCCCTCGCTCAATGGTCCGTCGGGGGTCCAGGCCTTCGCCTCGCCCAGCGCCGGGCGGGTCACCAGCCGGCCGCCGGACGTCACCTCCACGTCGGTGGCGCCGACGAGCAGGCCCACGAAGCCTTCCAGCCCGCCGTGCGCCCGCCGCGTCGAGAGGTAGGCGCCGTCGTACGCGTCGGCGGCCTCGGCGAGCTCGGCCGAGCCGGCCCGGGGGAAGGTCGCGGGGCCGGCGTAGAAGTGGCGGACCAGCGCCTCGGGGAACGGGTAGGCGATCCTCGCGCCGCTCGCGCTGTTGGTGCTGACGAAGATCCCCAGCTTCAGCTCCGGGACCACGATCATCGACGAATGGAACGCCAGCGTGTCGCCGCCGTGGCCGTAGCCTGCGAAGCCGCCGGGCAGGTCGAAGACCATGAAGCCGTGGGCCCAGCCGTTGATCCCCGGTGGCGTCTGGCGCAGCGGCGAGCGGAAGGCCCGGGCGGCGCGCGGCCCGAAGACGGTGACGCCGTTCGACGTCCCATCGCCCAGTAGCATCTGCATGTAGCGCGCCATGTCGCCCGCCGTGGACGACGCCGAGCCGGCCGGCGCGACTTGGCCGATGTACTCGTAGTCCTGGGGCGTGAAGCCGGCGTTGCGCCACGCGTAGCCGGTGGAGATGTCGTCGCGCAGCCGTTCGGGCATGGGCGCCGGCAGGCCGCGCCGGTCGGGCCGCGGTTCGCGGAAGGTGGTGTGGTTCATGCGCAGGGGAACGGTGATCTCGTCCTCGACCATCCGCTCGAAGGTCTTGCCCTTGCCGAAGGTCACCGCCGCGCCGGCCAGGGCCACGCCGTAGTTCGAGTAGCTGGAGACGATCCCCGGCCGACGCACCCGGCTGGGCCGCTCCTGGCGCAGATAGAGGTCCAGCGGCCGCACGCGCCGCGGATCGTTCTCGAAGAGCTGGCCCAGGGCGCGGTCCTCGAAGCCCGGCGTGTGCTCCATCAACTGGCGGATCGTGACTTCGCGCGAGCGGCCCGACAGTCGCACCCTGTCCGGGAGGTAGAGGTTGACCTGGGCGTCGGGGCGGATGCGGCCAGCCTCGATCTCCCTCATCAGGAGGATCCAGGTGAAGGTCTTGGAGATCGAGCCGATGCGGAACAGCGTGCGGTCGGGGTCGACGGCCCGACGCGGCTCGAGGCTGGCGAAGCCATAGCCGCGCTTCAGCACCACCTGGCCGTCCTGGACGACGGAGACGGTGGCGCCCGCCACATGCTCGCGGCGCATCGCGTCGGTCATCCAGCCGTCGACGAACGCCGCCAGCTCCGCCGCCGGGATCGCCTGGCCCGCCGGCAGCTTTGCGCCCTGGACGACCCGGACCGGTGCGGCGGGCGTCGCGGCCGGGGCGGGCGCCGGCGGCGCGGGCCGGGCAGGCGAGGCCTTTGGCGCGACCTTCGCATAGGGAATGGGCGCTTTGGGCAGAGGCGGGGCTGCGTCCTGCGCAGCGGTCGGGGACGCGAGCAACAGCGCCAGGGTCGCCAGGACCGCCTTGCCGAGGCTCCGCATCGTCCGCCCCACTCCCTCTCCAGCCCCCGACCATATCATCTGCGGTTGAGTCGCAAGGCGCGTCTCGCCGCTTCGGGGGCGAAGCGCGGCGGCGCGCATCGAACCCGCAGGTCGCGGCGCCGGAGACCCGGCGGGTATCGGGTCAGTCCGTCCACTCGAAGGCGAAGAGCGGCAGCATCGGGCGCAGCTGCGGCCCCACCCAGATCTGCGGTTCGGACGGCGGGGTCATCTTCTCCGCGATCTCGCGCGCCCGAACGCACTCGCGCACCGCGCCCGCCAGCACGCCGAAGTCCCGCGACCCCGGCATCGACGAGAGGAAGCAGTCGTCGAAGTAGGGGTACTTGTTGTCCTGGCCGCAGCCGAACGAGGTTCGGTCGGGCCGAGCCGCCGTCAGCACCATTCGGTTCGTCGCCGCCAGCGCCGGCACGAACACCCCCGAGAAGCACGCCGAGATCACCACTACGGTCGGGCGTTTGCCGCAGGTCTGGTCCAGCATGTTGGCCAGGGCGCCCGGCCGCAGGATCCCCTGGTCGACCTGGGCGCCCTGCGGCAGGCCATGCGACGTGAGGTAGAACAGGCATCCCCCCTGCGCGCGGCCCGCCCCGTCCACCAGCGCCCTGTAGATCCCGCGCAGCTCGGCCTTCTCGGGGCGGGTGTCCTTGTAGCGCTCGGGCCGCACCGAGAACTGGCGGATGTTGGCCGGCTGGAAGCCCGCCCGCCCCAGGGCCAGGGTCACGTCGCGGCGGGCATTGTCGAAGCCCTCGGTGGGGCCGCCGTCGCTGGCGTGCCAGTCGCCGGCCACCACGACGGCCGACCAGTCGGCGAACGGTGAGGCCGCCTGCGCCGCGCTCGCCGTCCCGAGCCAGAAGGCCGCCAGGAGAGCGAGGAGCCGACGCATGGCGCTTTGCTACTTCTTGTAGTTGGTGAAGGGCGTGGGGATCGCGGTGCCGGTGGCCTTTGCCAGCAGCCGGCCCTCGGCGTCGTAGAGCTCGCCCTCGGTGAAGGCCACCTGGCGGCCCCACTTCACGACCTTGCCGATCCCCTTGAGCTTCCCAGGCATGCCCGGCCGGAAGAAGCTGGTCTTCATCTCCAGCGTAGGCGCGACCGCGGTCATTCCCGAGGCCACCATGCAGGCCACGCTCATGGCCTCGTCCAGCATGGCGCAGAGATAGCCGCCCTGGATCTGCTTCATGGGATTGAGCAGGAGCTCGGCCTTGCCGTCGAACTCCACCTCGACCGACCGCTCGGCCTGGCTCACCGCCACCATGCGGAAGCCCAGGGTCTGCGAGCCGGTGGGCTGGTTCTTCGTCCGCAGGAACCGCTGGAGGATGGCCTCGTCGGTCAGGGCTTCAGGCTCGGCCTTGGCCGTGGGAGCCGCCACGTCGGTCATGCGGTCACTTCTTCCGGAACTGGTCGAGGGAGACGACGGTGGCTTCGGCCGGCTTCGCCGCGGGCGCGGCGCCCTCCTTGTCCTTAGCGTCTGGCGCCGGGGCGCGGGCCTCTGGCGGGGCAGGCGGCGGCGGCTCGAACTGCAGAAGGAACTGCACCGAGGGGTCGTAGAAGCGGGTGATGGCCGCGTAGGGGATCGAAAGCCGCTTGGGTTGGCCGCCGAACTGCAGGGTGACCGAGAAGAAGGTCTCGCCGGGCGCCAGGTCCCAGTACTGGTGCTGCAGGACGATGGTCATCTCGTCCGGGTACTTCGACAGCAGGTCGTTCGGACCCGAGACCCCGGCCGCGTCGGTCTTAAAGGTGATGTAGAAGTGGTGCGAGCCGGGCAGGCCCTCGGGGGCCGCGGCGCGCTTCAGGGCAGCCTTCGCCACGCCGCGCAGCGCGTCCTGCGCCAACGCTTCGTAGTTCATCAGATCCTGTACCGGCGGATCCTGGGCCACGCGAACACTCCAAACCACGGAACATCCAGGAAGGTAGCGTGTGGGGAGTGCGGTGCAAGGTGAGAAGCGGCGTGCGAGTGGCTTCTGTCGACCGAACGACAATTGTGGCGGGTACAAGTTGCACGCTGTGGTAGAAGTGGGAGGCTTCTGTTGCCAGGCGCCTCCCGAGCCCCGCCTAGAGATCTGAACCTCTAGGACTTGGTTCGGATGTTACCGGACCGCATTACGCAGCCAGGCGAACTTCCTCAGCGAAGTTATCGTTCGCATTTAGTTTAAAGACCCGG
>NZ_DASWTE010000302.1:0-46087 GCF_036402295.1 Phenylobacterium sp. | reverse complement strand
GCCAAGCCGGAACTGCCGTTCAACCCGGCGCTGCTGAAGAAGGTGGACGAGCTCGAGCTCTCCGTCCGTTCGGCCAACTGCCTGAAGAACGACAACATCGTCTACATCGGCGACCTGATCCAGAAGACCGAGGCGGAGATGCTCCGTACCCCGAACTTCGGCCGCAAGTCGCTGAACGAGATCAAGGAAGTTCTCGCCGGGATGGGCCTCCACCTCGGCATGGACGTGCCGAACTGGCCGCCCGAGAACATCGAAGAGCTCGCCAAGAAGTTCGAAGACCAGATGTAAGACTGCTTTCGCGCCGGCTCCGGGCCGCTTCGGCGGTCTGGGCCCGATGAAGCCGCAACAGCGGTGGAGGGTCCCGGCGCTTCGTATTGACCCAGGCGGGAGCAGGCTGGGCCTTGGTTAGGCAGACGCCCAGGAGATCGGGCGTCAGGCGGGCCGCAGCGCCCAGGAGAACTTGAGATGCGTCACGGCAAAGCCCACCGCAAACTGGGTCGTACGACCGCCCACCGGACGGCGATGTTCGCCAACATGTCCGCGAGCCTGATCAAGCACGAGCAGATCGTGACCACCCTGCCGAAGGCGAAGGAGCTGCGGCCCGTCGTCGAGAAGCTGGTGACGCTCGCCAAGCGCGGCGACCTGCATGCCCGCCGCCAGGCGATCAGCCAGGTCCGCGACGTTGAACAGGTCGGCAAGCTCTTCGCCGTGCTGGGCCCGCGCTACAAGGACCGCAACGGCGGCTACATCCGCGTGCTCAAGGCCGGCTACCGTCATGGCGACAACGCCCCGATGGCGGTGATCGAGTTCGTCGACCGCGATCCGGCCGAAAAGGGCAAGGATTCGGGTCCGACGGCGGAAGGCCTGTTCGGCGCGGACGAATAGTCCGAACACCATAAGTTTCGGAGACGCCCCGGAAGCCCAGCTTCCGGGGCTTTTCGTTTGCGGAAAGCGTCGTGCGGTGCGGCTATCTGACCGCCATGTTGCGCCTCCTTGCCGTCTGCCGCCGGGGCGCGACGCGCCGCCTCTGTCATCCTGATCTCGATCGACGGGTTCCCGGCCCGACTATCTGGCGCGGCTACTCCATGTGCAGCCGGCCCGAGGCGTGGATGGGCGGATCGCGGACGAGCGTTCGGCCTTGACGAGATAGTTGCGATATGCGTTAAATATTGCGGCTGAAGGCAAGGAAATTGGTCATGACCCAGCGTCCCGCCGTCGTACCCTGCATCTTCTACAAGGACCCCATCGCCGCCATGAAATGGCTCGAGGCCGCGTTCGGCTTCGAGACCACCGAGCTGGTGACCGACGCTGAGGGCAATGTCGGTCACGCCGAGATGGACTGCCTGGGGTCGCCCATCGGTGTCGGCGGCGAGTGGGCCGGGCCGCAGCTGGGCGGAGCGGCCATGAAGTCGCCCGCCAGCCTGGGCGGCGTGGGCACCGTGTTCCTGCGCATCACCCTTCCGGAAGGTCTCGACGCCCACTGCGAACACGCCCGCGCAGCCGGCGCCCGCATCACCGACGAGCCGGCCGACCAGTTCTACGGCGCGCGCACCTACCGGGCGATGGACCCGGAGGGCCACATCTGGAACTTCGCGCAGGAGGTCCGGGTGGTTTCGACCGAGGACATGCACAAGGCCAGCGGGCTGACGTTCGCGACCTCGCTCAAGGAGGCCTGAGATGGACGAGCGTTCCGCCCTGCCCACCATCGGACCGTTGCTCTGGTACCAGGACCCGAAGGCGGCCATCGCCTGGCTCGAGCGCGCCTTCGGCTTCGAGACCCGCCTGATCGTGGAGAGCGCCGACGGCGGCGTGGTCCATTCGGAACTCCTCCTCGGCGACGGCTACGTCATGGTCGTGGGACCGCCGGAGGGCAAATCGGTCAGCCCGATGGCCTTTGGCGGCCGCTCCACCCAGTCGGTGCATGTGCAGCTCAAGGACGGGATCGACGCGTGCTGCGAGCAGGCGCGCGCCATCGGCGCCAAGATCGAGCGCGAGCCCGCGACCCAGCCCTACGGCGACCGCGTCTTCACCTGCCGCGACCTGGAGGACCATCCGTGGTCCTTCGGGCAGACGGTCAAGGTCATGACCCGCGACGAGATCGCCGAGGCCACGGGCCACACCATGCACACGAAGGAAGCCTCCCATGGCTGACTGGCGCGGAAGCCTGATGTCGGCCGTGGTCTATCGCGACCCAAAGGCGGCGCTGAGGTTCCTGGAGGCGGCGTTCGGCTTCGAGCTCTTCATGCTGATCGAGGACGACGCCGGGAACCTGGCCCACTCCGAGATGCGGCTGGGCGATAGCGTGCTGATGGTCGGCTACGAGTGGAGCGACGAATACAAGAGCCCGGCGTCCATCGGCGGCAAGGTCACACAGTCGATCCACATCCAGATCGAGAGCGACGTCGACGGCCACTGCGCGCGGGCGCGGGCGGCGGGCATGGAGATCCTGATGGAGCCGTCCGACCAGTTCTACGGCGACCGCACCTACCGCTGCCGCGACCCGGAGGGGCACATCTGGACGGTCGGCCAGAACGTGAAGGCCGTGAGCCGCGAGGAGGCGGAAGCCGCCAGCGGGCTCAAGATCACGGGGTGGATCTGATGGTTTTCCGGTTCCGCTCATCCCGGCGAATGCCGGGACCCAGATCCCATAGCGCCCATGCGGGTTGGATCGGCGCGAAGTCCCGGGAACCCACCTCTGCAGTTGTCCATCTGGGTCCCGGCATTCGCCGGGATGAGCGGAGGAGGGGGTAGCCTTGCCCGCCGCCGCTCTCGACCAGACCCTGGCCGCGCTGGCCGATCCGCATCGGCGTCGCGTCGTCGACTTGCTGGCCGAACGTCCGCGCGCGGCCGGCGAACTGGCGCGCGAGCTCGACATCTCGGCGCCCGCCATGAGCCGCCACCTGCGCACCCTGCGGTCCAGCGGCCTCGTCGAGGAGTCGCATCCGGAGTTCGACGCGCGCGTGCGCATCTATGCCCTGAGGCCCGAACCCATGGTCCACCTGCTGCGTTGGCTGGAGGAGAGTGAGCGGCTCTGGAGCGCCCAGCTGCTCGCCTTCAAGGCCCACATCGAGAGATGACTTCGAAAGTCTATGTGGCGCTGCGGGTGAAGGCGACGCCCGACCGTGCATTCGCCGTGTTCACGCAGGAGATCGGCGCGTGGTGGCGACCGAACATGATGTTCCAAACCACGCCGCGGCCGCCCGGGCGGCTGGCGTTCGAGCCTGGGGAAGGCGGCCGGCTGACCGAGACACTGGCCAGCGGCAAGGTGTTCGAGATCGGCAAGGTGCTGGCCTGGGAGCCACCGGACCGGCTGGCGTTCTCCTGGAGGCAAGCGAACTTCCCGCTGGATCTTCACACCGAGGTGGAGGTGCGCTTCGAGGCCGTCGGCGACGAGACCCGGGTCAGCATCGAGCACCGCGGCTTCCATCAGGTCCCGGCCGAGAGCGCCGCGCGGCACGGGTTCCCCGACCAGATCCTGCTCACCCGGCTGGGCGAGTGGTGGCAGGCGCAGCTGCGTTCGATCCGCGACACGGTGGCGTAACGCGGTTGCGCGGGTTCTTGTTTTGTTTCAAGGTGACGGCGAGGGAGACGTCATGAGCGAGGGCCGGGAAGCAGGCGCCGCCGTGCGCGGCCGGCGAGCCGCCGTCGGCTTCATCCTCGTCAGCGTCTGGCTCGACGTGCTGTCGCTGGGCGTCATCATCCCGGTCTTCGCGCCGCTCATCCAGAACGAGTTTACCAACGGTAGCGCCGCCGTCGCGGCCGGGTGGATCGGCATCTTCTCGACGACGTGGGCGCTGGCGCAGTTCGTGGGCTCGCCGATCCTGGGCGCGCTCTCCGACCGCTTCGGGCGTCGGCCGGTGTTGCTCATCTCGCTGTTCGGCTTGGCGTTCGACTACCTGGTCATGGCCTTCGCCCCGGAGCTCTGGTGGCTGTTCGTCGCCCGGGTGGTCTCGGGCTTCACGGCGGCAGGCATGGCGGTCGCAAACGCCTACATCGCCGACGTCACGCCGCCCGAAAAGCGGGCGCACACCTTCGGCCTGATCGGCGCGGCCTGGGGCGTGGGCTTCATCGTGGGCCCGGCCATCGGCGGCTTCCTGGGAGACTTCGGCCTGCGCGTCCCGTTCTTCGCCGCGGCCGCGCTCACCTTCGTTGGCGCGCTCTACGGCGTGTTCGTCCTGCCGGAATCGCTCAAGCGCGAGGACCGCGCGCCCTTCGAGTGGCGCAAGGCCAATCCGGTGAGCTCGCTGGGCTTCCTGGCGGCGCACCGCGAGCTCCTGCCGCTGTCGCTGGTGAACCTGCTGGTGCAGACCGCGCACTACGTCCTGCCGACCATCTACGTGCTCTACGCGTCCAACCGCTACAACTGGACGCTGTCGCAGACGGGCGGGGCGCTGGCCCTCACCGGCGTCTGCAACATCATCGTCCAGGGCCTCCTGGTGAAGCGGGTGGTGGGCCTGATCGGCGAATGGGGCGCGGTGCTGGCCGGCCTCGTCCTGGGCGGCCTGGGTTTCGCGCTGTTCGGGATCGCGCCGGAGGGCTGGGGCTTCCTGGCGGCCACGCCGGTGTTCTCGCTGATCGGCCTGTTCGGCCCCGGCTTCCAGGGCCTGATCACGCGGCGCGTGGCGCCCAGCGAGCAGGGCCGGCTGCAGGGCGCCAACGCCAGCCTCGCGGGCCTCGCCGGGGTTGTCGCCCCGACGGTGTTCGGGTTCACCTACGCTTGGTTCGTCGCGGCGGGACACCCTTACGTGCCCGGCTCGGCATTCCTGCTGGCCGCCGGCCTGCACGCCATCGCCGCCCTCATCGCGCTCACGGTAATGGCCCGGGCGCCCAAGACTGCCGGAGCTGCTTCCCCGTGACCGATCCGACGTCCGCAGCCGCCGGCCGTCGCGCCAGCTTCGGGTTCATCTTCGCGCTGGCGCTGATGAACTCGATCTCGTTCGGCATCATGATCCCGATCCTGCCCAACCTGATCCGCGAGCTGGCGGGCGGCGACACGGCGGCGGCCTCCGAGTGGAACGTGGTCTTCGCCACCTCGTGGGGGATCATGCAGTTCTTCTGCGGTCCTTTGCTGGGGATGCTCTCCGACCGGTTCGGGCGGCGGCCGGTGCTGCTCCTGTCGCTGCTGGGCCTGGGCGTGGACTTCCTGTTCATGGCGTTCGCGCCGACGCTGTGGTGGCTGCTGCTGGGCCGGCTGCTGAACGGGGCCACGGCGGCCTCCTTCTCGACCGCCAACGCCTACCTGGCCGACGTCACGCCGCCGGATCAGCGGGCCAAGGTGTTCGGCTGGATGGGCTCGGCGTTCTCGTTCGGCTTCATCATCGGCCCGACGATCGGCGGCCTCTTGGGCGAGCACGACCTGCGCACACCGTTCCTGGCGGCCGCGGCGCTCACCTTCGCCAACTTCCTCTACGGCCTGTTCGTGCTGCCGGAGTCGCTGCCCCCCGAACGGCGGGCCAAGATCTACGACTGGCGGCGCGCCAATCCGGTGGGCGCGCTGCGGCTGCTGCGCTCGCGGCTGGGGCTGCTGCCGCTGGCGATCGTGGGCTTCCTGTTCCAGTTCGGCCACATCGTGCTGCCGACCATCTTCGTGCTCTACACGACCCATCGTTACGGCTGGAGCCCGGGCGTCCTGGGCCTGACCTTCCTGCTGACCGGCGTACTGGGTGTCCTGGTGCAGATGTTCCTGGTGGGGCCGACGGTGGCGCGGATCGGCGAGCGGCGCACGCTGCTGCTGGGCCTGGCGGCCGGGGCGGCGGCCTTCATCTGGTACGGCTGGGCGTCGATCGGCTGGGTCTACCTCCTGGGCGCGCCGGTGTTCGCGCTGACCGGGTTCATCATGCCGGGCCTGCAGGGCCTGATGACGCGGAAGGTCGAACCCTTCGAGCAGGGCCAATTGCAGGGCGCGAACCAGAGCCTGACCGGCATCGCCGCCATGGCCGGCCCCGCCGTGTTCGGCCTGATCTTCGCCTGGTCGCTGCGACATGGCCATCCGCCGGGCCTGGCGATCTACGTGGCGGGCGGGCTGTTCCTGCTGGCGTTCGCGCTCGCCTACGCCGCCGCGCGCCAGCCCGCGCCGGCCGCGGCTGCGGCGGAGTAGGGTCCGCGGGGCGGCTTCGCCATGATTGCGCCGGAAACCGGTGTAGCGTTCCGCCGTTCGACCACCGGAGACCCTATGCGCGCGCATCGCGTCCTGCCCCTGCTGATCGCTCTCACCGCCGGCGCCGCCCAGGCCCAGCCGGCCATGCCCGACGCCACCCGCAAGCCGCCTGAGAGCGCGGCGGCGATGAAGGCGTCGTTCGCGCCCGTCGTGCGGCGCGCCGCGCCCGCGGTGGTGAACATCTCGGCCAAGCGGCTGGTGCGCCAGCAGGTCGACCCGTTCTGGTCGCTGTTCGGTGCGGGCGTGCCCCGCGCGCGGGTGGCTCAGAGCCTGGGCTCCGGCGTGATCGTTCGGCCCGACGGCGTCATCGTCACCAACAACCACGTGGTGGAAAACGGCCAGGAAATCACCGTCGCGCTGAACGACCGCCGGGAGTTCGCCGCCCGTATCCTGCTGGCCGACCCGCGCACCGACCTGGCGGTGCTGAAGATCGACGTGCCGCTGGGAGAGCGCCTGCCCACCCTCGCGCTGGACGACAGCGACGACACCCAGGTGGGCGACCTGGTGCTGGCCATCGGCGACCCCTTCGGCGTCGGCCAGACGGTGACCAACGGCATCGTCTCGGCGCTCAACCGGACCACCGACCCCAGCGGGGAGGCGGGCTCGGCCTTCATCCAGACCGACGCGGCGATCAACCCGGGCAACTCGGGCGGCGCGCTGGTCGACATGGACGGTGACCTGATCGGGGTGAACAGCTTCATCCTGTCGCGTTCGGGCACCTCGTCGGGCGTGGGCTTTGCGGTACCCGCGGCGGTGGTGCGCCGGGTGGTCGAGACCGCGGCCGGCGGCGGCCGGGCCGTGGTGCGCCCGTGGCTGGGGGCGCGCACCCAGACCGTGAGCGCCGAGATCGCGCGTAGCCTGGGCCTGGCGGCTCCGCAGGGCGCCCTGATCGCCGACCTCTGGCCTGGCGGCCCGGCCGCGCGGGCGGGCCTGCGTCAGGGCGACGTGGTGCTACAGGCCGACGGCCGGCCGGTCACCGACGCGGCGACACTCAGCTACGTGATCCGCAACCGCCGACCGGGCGAGACCATCCCGCTCACGGTGCGGCGCGCGAACGGCCAGGACCAGCAGCTTACCCTGCGCGCCGAACCCGCGCCGGCCACGCCCGCCCGCGACGAGCGCAAGCTGGCCGGCCGCCACCCGTTCGACGGCGCCACGGTGGTCAACCTGTCGCCGGCGGTCGCCGACGAGCTGGGCCTGGACGCCTTCGCGGGCAACGGCGTGCTGGTGAGGGACGTCGGCGTGGGGGTCGCGCGCAGCCTCGGCCTGCGTCCGGGCGACATCGTCCGCGCCGTGAACGGCCAGCGCATCGAGAGCGTCCGCGACCTGGCGGGCGTGGTCGGCGAGCCGCAAGCGGCCTGGCAGCTCACCATCGAGCGCGACGGCCGCCAGGTGACGGCGACCTTCCGGGGTTAGCATGCTAGACGCAGGCCCATGGCCGATCTGTTCGAAGCCGCGGGCCTGAAGCCGACCCAGCCGTCGCCGCTGGCCGACCGTTTGCGCCCGCAGACGCTCGCCGAAGTGGTGGGCCAGGACCACCTGCTGGGGCCGGAAGGTCCCATCGGGCGGATGGCCGAGGCGAAGCGGCTGTCGTCGATGGTCCTCTGGGGCCCGCCGGGCACGGGCAAGACCACCATCGCCCGGCTGCTCGCCAAGGCGGCCGGCTATGAGTTCCAGCAGCTTTCGGCGGTGTTCTCGGGCGTCGCCGACCTCAAGAAGGCCTTCGAAGGTGCGCGGATGCGGCGCGCGGCCGGGCAGGCCACGCTGCTGTTCGTCGACGAGATCCACCGGTTCAACCGCGCCCAGCAGGACGGCTTCCTGCCCTTCGTGGAGGAGGGCATCGTCACCCTGGTGGGCGCGACCACCGAGAACCCGTCGTTCGAGCTGAACGGGGCCTTGCTGTCGCGCTGCCAGGTGTTCGTGCTGAAGCGGCTGGACGACGAGGCGCTGGAGCAGCTCTTGGCCAAGGCCGAGGCGCACGAGGCGCGCCAGCTACCGCTTGAGCCCGAGGCGCGCGGGGCGCTGATCGCGCTGGCCGACGGGGACGGCCGCTACCTGCTGACGCTGGCCGAGACCCTGTTCAACATCGCCTCGGCCAAGCCGCTGTCGACGAAGGACCTGGGCCAGGTGCTGCAGAAGCGCAGCCCGGCCTACGACAAGGACCGCGAGGAGCACTACAACCTCGTCTCGGCGCTGCATAAGTCGATCCGCGGTTCGGACCCCGATGCGGCGCTCTACTGGCTGGCGCGCATGCTGGCCGGCGGCGAGGACCCGCTGTTCATCGCGAGGCGCCTGGTCCGCGCCGCGGCCGAGGACATCGGCGAGGCCGACCCGACGAGCCTGATCCTCGCCAACGCCGCCAGGGACACCTACGACTTCCTGGGCTCGCCCGAGGGCGAGATCGCGCTGGCGCAACTGGTCGTGCACCTGGCCTGCGCGCCGAAATCGAACGCCGTCTACATGGCCTTCGGCGCGGCGATGAAGGCCGCCAAGGAGACCGGCTCGCTGACGCCGCCGTCGCACATCCTGAACGCGCCCACCCGGCTCATGAAGGAACTGGGCTACGGCAAGGGCTACGCCTACGACCACGACGCCGCCGAGGGCTTCTCGGGCCAGAACTATTTTCCGGACGGCATGGCGCGGCGGCAGTTCTACCAGCCGCGCGGTGAGGGGAACGAGGCGCGGATCAAGGAGCGCCTGGAGCGGTGGTCCGAGCTGCGTCGGAGCCGCGGCGAGGGCTGATCCGGCGACCGTTGTTCGCTCAGGCGACGCAGCCTAGGCTCCGCTCCGGGAAATCCCTGGGGAGGGAGCGAGAATGACGACAACGACGGAAACCGAAGCCCCGCGCAGCACACCCTGGCACTTCTGGGTCGTGGCGGTGGTGAGCCTGCTCTGGAACGGCTTCGGCGCGTTCGACTACACGATGAGCCACGTGCAGGGCGAACCCTACTATCGGCAGATGGGCATGACCGACGCCCAGATCGCCTACATGGACACCTACCCGACCTGGATGCACGCCGTCTGGGCCATCGGGGTCTGGGGCTCGGCGCTGGGGGCAGTGCTGCTGCTCCTGCGCTCGAAGTGGGCGTTCCACGCCTTTGCGGTGTCGATCCTGGGCGCGATCGGCAACGTGCTCTACTCGGCGATGAATCCGAGCCCCGAAATGGGCCTGACCATGCCGGTCGTGATCGTGGTGATCTGCGCGGTGTTCATCTGGTTCGCATGGACGATGACGAAGCGGGGCGTGCTCCGCTAAACCCCGCGGGGTGAAGGTCCCGGTCAAGCTCACCGCCGACGAGGTCGCGTTCGTGCGCGGCCTCGTCCTGTACGAAGACGCCGATATCCTGGCGCTGAACAAGCCTGCGGGCCTGTCCAGCCAGGGCGGGCGCGGGCAGGTGAACACCCTGGACGAGCTCCTGTGGGCGTTCGCGAAGCCGGGCAAGGCGCGGCCGCGGCTGATCCACCGGCTGGACCGCGACACCTCGGGCGTGATCCTGACGGCGAAGACCCACCCGGCTGCAAGTTTCCTCGGCAAGGCCATGATGCGGCGGGCTTTTTCCAAGACCTACGTGGCGATCGTGACGCCCGGCGCGCCCGAGCCGAAGGGCGGGGTGATCGATGCGCCGCTGCGCCGGGTCGAGGCGGGGCGCGAGGCCTATATGCAGGTCTGCGCGGCCGACCATCCAGACGCGGAGGCGGCGCGGTCGCGCTACAAGACGCTGAAGGCGGGCGAGGGCGCGGCGCTCTTGCAGCTCGATCCGGAGACCGGGCGCATGCATCAGCTGCGGGTGCACTTGGCCTCGATCGGGCGGCCCATCGCGGGCGACGCGCGCTACGGCGGGGCGCTGATGGTGGGCGGCCATCCGGTCCCGCGGCTGATGCTGCACGCCCGCGCGCTGGGCTTCCCCCATCCCGGCGGCGGGACGAAGCGGCTGGAGGCCGAGCCGCCTGCGGATATGGCCGAACTGATCGGAAAGCTCGGCCTCGGTTGAACCGGGGCGCGGCCGTGGCCGTTTCGGGCTACAAGCTACGGAAGGGACGCCGTTTTTCGCTCGGACCGTTCGCCATGACCCGCTTGCTTCTCATCGCCGCCGCCGCGCTCAGTCTTTCGGCCTGCGCCAGCGCGCCCACGCTGTACCAGCCGGCCCAGGGGCCGCAGGCCGTGGGCTACCACGAGTACCGGATCGAGCCCGGGCGCTACCGCGTCACCTTCCAGGGCGGTCCGGGCGCGCCGGTGCAGCAGGTGCAGGACTACGCGCTGCTGCGCGCCGCCGACCTCGCCCTTGCCGACGGCTACGACTGGTTCCGGGTCGCCGACCGCTTCCTGCAGGGCCGCCCCGACCGCGGCCCGCATATGAGCCTGGGCGTCGGCGGCGCCAACTACGGACGCCGCTCGGCCGTGGGCGTCGGCGTGGGGCTCGGCAGCATCAGCCTGGGGCCCGGGCCCTCGGTCTCGACGACGATCGAAGTGGTGATGGGCCGTGGCGAACGACCCCGCGGGACCGACACCTATGACGCCCGGGCGCTGCGCCGCACGCTGGGCGAGCGGGTCTAGCCTCAGGCCACGTCGCGGCGGCTGACGGTCTTCGGGACGCCGCGGGTGGCGGCGTGGGTGAAGCCGGCGGCGTCGGCCATCTCGAGGTGCAGGCGCTCGCCCAGGCCCTGCGCGATCAGCGCCGGCGCCTTGCCGCGCATCTGGTGGGCCATCAGGCGCATGAAGGCCTCGAGCTTGGCGTCCGGCAGCCCGAGGTCGGCGAAGTCCACCGTCAGGCCGTTGAAGCGCGCGCCCGCGACAGGGCTCAGCGCATCGCGGGTGGGCTGCAGGCGGGCCAGCACGCCGCGGGTGACACGGCCGACCAGGCTCGCCACCTCGACGAGGCGGCCGTTCGGCGTGCCGCGGTCGACGTCCACGAACTCGATCATCGCCCCCTGGCGCACCTGCTCGGGGGAGGCTCCGGGCACGTTGATCAAGAGCTGGCGGCCCTTGCGCCCGGCCAGGGTGCGGAACGAGGCGGGCAGGATCAGCGGCGGCTGGAGCCGCGCGTCCTCGGGCATGAACAGACCGCCGAAGGCCAGGGTGGCCCGGTCGATGGCGTGCATGTCCTCGTCGGCCAGCTTCAGGAACTTGCGCGGCGGGATGACCTCGCCGGTCGCGTGGAAGGCCACGGTCGGCTCCACCCGCAGCACCGCGGTGACCCCGTGGCGCAGGCTGACCACGTGCTCCAGCGCGTAGTCGATCTGCAGCTTCTGGCCGTTGGAGGCTACGAATGACACGGGATTGCGCTCGCGCTCGGCCTCGGCGCTGACCAGGCTGCGGTACGGCGACACCGCTTGGGCGCGCTCGGGATCGGAGTGACGGGCCGTGGCGCGGGCGGTGGCGATGGCCTCGGGGTCGATGTCGTTGCAGGCGAGATAGGGGCCGTCGATGCGGTTGACGGCGCGGATGCGGATGTCCTTGCGCTCGGCGGCGCCCAGGAAGAACTCCAGCACGTCCTCCAGCACCTTCATGCCCACCGCCTGGGCGGCCACGCCGTCCTCGGTGGTCATGGCGACCAGGACCTCGGTCTCGCTGAGCCGATGGTGGATGTCCTGGTACGAGAGATACTCGTTCAGCTTGCGGCCGAGATAACCCCAGACGTCGTCGCGCTTCTTGTCCCAGCGGTCGCCGGACCGCTCCCTGATCGCCTCGACGCTGACGATGAAGACAGCACCGCGCTCCAGCCGGTCGGAACCGGCCAGCCGCTCCAACACAGAGGCCGCGTCCGCGGCCGCCGTGATGCGGGTGATGTCAGCGGGGGCGCGCGACATGCCGTCACCTTCGCTGACGTTGGCAAACGAAGTCTTGCCGCGCATAAGCGCACGAGATGCAGACTCTCCTTCTCGTGGCGGGCGGCGGCGCGACCGGCGCGGTCCTGCGCTATCTCGTCGGCGTGCAGGCGGTGCGGACCCTGGGCCACGGCTGGCCGTATGGGACCCTTGCCGTCAACGTCCTGGGCGGGCTCCTGATGGGCGTGCTCGTGGGCGCGCTGGCGTTCCGCGGCGGGGCCGACCAGGAGAAGTGGCGGCTCTTGCTGGGCGTCGGCGTCCTGGGCGGCTTCACCACGTTCTCGGCCTTCTCGCTGGAGGTGGCCCTGATGATCGAGCGCCGCGCCTGGGGCGAGGCCTTCGGCTACAGCCTCGTGTCGGTCGTGCTGTCGGTGGCGGCGCTGTTCATGGGCCTCTACCTCATGCGGCGGGTGCTGGTGTGAAGGAGGTCAGGACGCTCTACGTCGACAAGGGCGAGGAGGGTGTGCGCCTGGACCGCTGGTTCAAGCGCCGCTGGCCGCATCTGAACCACATCCAGATCCAGAAGCTGACCCGCTCGGGGCAGATTCGCGTGGACGGCGCCCGCGCCAAGCCCGACACGCGGCTCTCGGCCGGCAGCCAGGTGCGCGTGCCACCGCTCCCCGACGCCCCGCCGCCCCGCGAGAAGGGGCAGATCGACCCGCGCGAGGCCGCCTACGCCAAGAGCCTGGTGATCTACGAGGACGAGGAGGTGCTGGCGCTGAACAAGCCGTCGGGCCTGGCCGTGCAGGGCGGCACCAAGACCACCAAGCACGTCGACCGGCTGCTGTCGGCCTGGGGTGAGGGCCTGGAGCGGCCCCGGCTGGTCCACCGCCTGGACCGCGACACCTCGGGCGTGCTGGTGCTGGGCAAGACGCCGGGCGCCGCGGCGAAGCTCGCCGGCGCGTTCGCCAGGCGCCGGGCGCAGAAGATCTACTGGGCCATCGTGGCGGGTTTCCCGAAACCCGGCCAGGGCGTGCTGGAGCTGCCCCTGGCCAAGAAGGGCGTCGGCGACCGCGAGATGATGGTCCCCTGTGATCCCAAGGACGAGCGCGCCGAGGCCGCCGAGACCGAGTTCACCACAGTCGCCCGCGCCGGCCCGCGCGCCGCCTGGATGGCGCTCTGGCCCCACACCGGGCGCACGCACCAGCTGCGGGCGCACATGCTGGCCATGGGCCACCCGATCCTGGGGGACCCCAAGTACAACAACGAGGCCTCGGTCGCGTTGTCCGAAGGACTGAAGTTGCAGCTCCACGCGCGGCGGCTGGTGCTGCCGCATCCCTCGCGCGGGACGCTGATGCTGGAAGCGCCGATCAGCCCCGAGCTGAAAGCCGGCTTCGAACGCTTCGGCTTCGAGGAGCATGAGGCCGATCCCGAACCGTTCAAGAGGCGCCGTTGAGCCAAGACCCCCTGGATCGGGCGAAGGCCCTGCTGGACAGCGGACGACTGGACGAGGCGCTGGCGATCACCCGGCCGCTTGCCGACCATCCGGAACCGAGCCACCGCGCCCTCGCCATGCACGCCACGACGCTGAAAGCGCTGGGCCGGCGGGAGGAGGCGTTGGTGTTCGACGACCGGGCCACCCGGCGCTTCGCGAGCAGCGGTGTCGCCTGGCACAACCTGGCCGCCACCCTGGGCGACCTCGGGCACGGCGCGGAGGCGGTGGAGGCCATGGAGCGCGGCTTCCGGCTGGGGCTGGACGGCGCTCTCAGCTGGGGCGTCATGGCCCGCGCCAAGGCCGCGGCCGGCGACCTGGACGGCGCCGAGCATGCCTATCGCGAGGCGCTTCGCCGCGCGCCGGGCCGCGCCGAGACGGCCGCCGAGTACGCCGACCTGGCCTGGATGCGGCGCGGCGATCTGAACGAGGCGCAGACCATCCTGGATCGCTGCGCGCACTCGGGCGGCCCGCCCGCGCCGCTGCTGCTGACCAAGGCCAGGTTCTTCGAGGCCGCCGGCCAGGCCGATAAGGCGGCCCAGCTGCTGGCCGCCGCCGCCGAGCGCTTGCCCGACGAGGTCGCGCTGGTGATGGCGGCCGCGCAGGCGGCGCTGGAGCAGGGCCGGCTGGACGAGGCCGAACGCCTGGCCAAGGTCGCCGAGGCGCGCGTGCCGGAGTCGCCCGGCGTCCTGAACCAGGTGGTGATCGTCGAGCTCGCCCGCGGCAGGGCGGACGTGGCGCTGGCCAAGGCACGCAAGGGGCTCGAGTTCTCGCCGGGCAACCAGTCGCTGATCGGCTGGGCGGCGACCGCGGCGCGGATCGTGGGCGACCCGCTGCACGCCCAGCTCTACGACTTCGAGGGACTGGTCGGCGCCTACGACATCACGGCTCCGGAGGGTTGGGCGGGCCTGCCGGCCTACCTCGCCGACCTCGCCGCGGCGCTGAACCGGATCCACCTCTACGAGACCCATCCCTCGTCGCAATCGCTGCGCCATGGCAGCCAGACCACCTATCGCCTGACCGGCTCGGCCGACCCCGCGATCAAGGCCTTCTTCCGGGCGATCGACGCGCCGATCCGCGCGCACATGGCGAAGATGGGACAGGGGACCGATCCGGCCCGCGCCCGCAACACGGGCGAGTACCGCATCGAAGGCGCCTGGTCGGTGCGCCTGAAGCCGGGCGGCTTCCACAAGGACCACTTCCACCCCGAGGGCTGGCTCTCGTCGGCCTTCTACGTAGAGACGCCGGACAGCGCGCTCGAGAGCGCCGAGAAGCAGGGCTGGATCCGCTTCGGCAAGCCGCCCTTCGCGACCGAACCGCCGCTGGAGCCGGAGCACTACGTGCGGCCGAGGCCCGGGCGGCTGGTGCTGTTCCCGTCGTACATGTGGCACGGCACCGTGCCCTTCACGACCGACGAACGCCGCCTGACGATCGCGTTCGACGCCGTGCCGGCATAGGGCCTCCGCCTCGGGAGCGGCCGTCCACCGTGGGCCTTGAACGCCGCCCGCGCCGCTAAGGCGAGACTGCGGCATCCGGATTACATCCGACGCCCTCACAGTTCCCTTTCGGCCAGACTGCGAAAGTCATCCGGCGCCGACCGCGAAGCGCCGGGCGCGGCCGAAGCATAGTTCACCGCTTCCCAGCCGAACCGCTCGCGAATCGCGTCGATGGCGCGATCGGCCCGCAACCGCGCGATCCCCCGGCGGGTCCCCGGCCGTCTACCGTCGTCGGCGAGGCAGAACGGCAGTTCGAGCTGCAGAACCTGATCCTCGCCGAGATTGGACGCGGAGATGGCCAGCAGCGAGATCGTTCGTTCGTGGGGGTTGTCGGCCAGCACCCCGCGCACGAGTTCGATCGCCACGTCCGCGAGCGCCACGGTGGCGCTGATCGGCGCCGGCAGCGTCAGCGCCCGCGTGGCCGAGCGAAGGTCGGCGAAGCGTACGCGAACGGTCACCGTCCGGCAGGGACGATCCTTGGCGCGGAGGCGCCGCGCGATGCGGTCGGCCAGGTGCAGAAGGACGGGCCGGAAGACGGCCTCGGTCGCCGGCTGGCGTCCCAGGGCCGATTGCGCCCCGGCCGAGTGCGCGCGTCGCCGGGTCTGGATGACGCGCGGATCGCGGTTCCACGCTAGGGAGTTAAGCTTGCGGCCGACGGCGCGGCCGAGCAGGCGCTCCATCGCGCGGGTCGAGCTTTGCGCCAACTGACCGATCGTGGTGACCCCGGCCTCCGCCAGCTTGGCCCTCGTCGCCGGTCCGACCCCCCACATGAGCTCGACCGGGAGGTCGTGCAGGAAGGCGAGCTCGCCGGCCGGATCGACGACGACCAGGCCATCCGGCTTGGCGACCTGCGAGGCGATCTTCGCGAGGTGCTTGGTGCGCGCGACGCCGATGGAAATCGCCAGCCCGAGCTCGTCTCGCACTCGCGTCCGCACGCGGGTGGCGATGTCGGCGGGCGCGCCGAAGAGCTGCGTCGACCCGGAGACGTCCGCGAACGCCTCGTCGATAGAGATGCGTTCGATATCCGGCGTGAAGTCGGCGAGCACGGCGATCGCCGCATCGCCCAAGCGCTGGTACTCGCTGTAGTGGCCCTCGGTGAAGATGAGGCTGGGGCAGAGCTCGCGCGCCCGGCGCCCCGGCATGCCGCTCCTCACGCCGAAGGCGCGTGCCTCGTACGACGCGGCGAGCACCACGCCGCCGCCGACGGCGATCGGCTTGCCGCGAAGCTCAGGCTGAAGCAACTGCTCGACCGAGGCGTAGAAGGCGTCCAGGTCGGCATGGAGAATGGAGGGGTCCACGGGAAATACTTGTTCCCGTTTTGTTCAAGGCGCAAGCCAGCGAGAACCAGACCTGGGTGGACGCATCCGGCAGCTCAGAACACGTCGAGGTCGTGCCCAGTGACGACCTTGCCGTCATAGGTCTCCTGAACCTCCTGCAGCACCGTCTCCTCGGGGTTGGGCGCACCGACGGCCCCGGGATTGGCGCGGTGGTAGAGGATCAGCAGCCGGGGCTTGGCCTTGCCGGCCAGTTCGGCCAGCTGCCGCGACGAAGTGTGGTGCTTCAGGCGATACTGCTGGTAGGCCGGCGAGACGGTCGCGAAGGTCTTGAGGCTGTAGGCCTCGTGGATCAGCACATCGCAGCCATTGCAGGCGTCGATGACGCTCTGGCTCGGCGCGGCGTCGCCGGAGATGACAATGGTCTTGTCCGGGGTCTGGAACCGGTAGCCAAACGCCTGCGGCACGTCGCCGTGGTCGACCGCAAACGCCGTCACCGTGACGTTCCTGTCCTTGTAGATCACCCCGGGCGCAATCTCGTGCACGTCGACCTTGATCCCGTCGGCGTACCCGGACGCGCCCAGCCTCCGCTTGTCGTTCGACCGTATGCGGATGTCCTCGCGATAGGCCTTCAGCACATGGTCGGTCATCCAGCTCAGCCCCTTGGGCCCATAGAGCCGGAGCGGCCGGTTTCGTCCGACCGCCCAGGGCGTCAGGATCAGGTCCGCGAGGCCAGCGGTATGGTCCGAATGCAGATGCGTCAGGAACGCGGTCTGCAGATTGACGACCGCCAGGCCGCGTACGCCATTCTGCTGGGCCGCGGCGGCTCTGCGGACAACACCCGGTCCGAAGTCGACCAGGTAGGGCGTGCCATTGACGACGATCGCCGTGGCGGGGCCGGAGCGGTCCGGGTCGGGGCTCGGCGTACCTGTCCCAAGAAGCACGACCTGTGTCTGATGCTGCTCTGTAGGCGCAACCCCACCGACGGCCTGGGCTGCCGAAAGCCAGGCTGCAGTCAGAAGAGGCGCAATCCCGACTAGCATCGCGGGACTACACCTTCTCCGGCATCATCGAACAAGACGGCCCAGACTACCGGCTACTTGATGAACCGTATTTCTCGCGCGGTGAGCCCGCCGCGGTTGGTGCGCATGGCGTCGCGCCCGGCGAAGGCCTGGTTGCTCTTCACCACGCTACCGAACACCTTCGCCGCGGTGGCTTCCGACTCTGCGAGCGGACGATCGAAGGCGGCCATGTTCTTGTACTGGACCATTAGGATGACGTCGGGCTCGCCGTCTCGCGGCTGATCGACCTGCAGCACCTTGTAGTCGAGGACCACCCCGGCGCGCTTGTCGGCCTCGTTGCTCTCGCGCCACTGCTTGGACAGATAGGCCATGTAGTCATCGAACATGCCGGTCTTGGTTTGGATGTAACTGATCACCCAGACGGGCCCGTTGTCGTAGACCCGCTCGGCGCTCTGGGCCTGGGCAACGCCGGGTGCGCCCAGGGTAAGGCTCAATGCGGCCGCCACAGCGATGGCGCGGATGAAGGTTTTCATGGTGGATCTCCCACGGGAGCATAATGGCGCGGCCCGCATGAGCCCCGCCCGCCCCTGGTTCACCGAGCGCCGTTCTTCAACGACGCGCAAGCGCGTTCTGGCTGTGCCCGCTCAGCCGCAAGGCGATCCCGTCTAGACGAGGCCGGTCAGAGGCCGAACCCCGGCGCTTTCCGGGAATACCAGGGTGTCCAGCGCCCGGCGCTCGACGCCCAGGTGATCGGCCAGCAGGCCCTTCTCAAGCGCGCGCAGATCGAGCGCCGGGTAGACGTCACGCTCCTCGAACAGGGCCTCGCGCTTGAGCGTGGGCCAGTCGCCGACGATGCCGCCGAGCTTCAGCGCACCGCCGAGGAGCAGGGCGGTGGAGGCGGTGCCGTGGTCGGTGCCGCCGGTGCCGTTGACGCGTGCGGTCCGCCCGAACTCGGTGACGGCCAGCACGACGGCATCTTTCCAGACGGGGCCGAGGCCCCCGTGCAGGCCATCGACCAGGGCGTCGAGGCTCGACAGCCGCACGCCCAGGAGGCCGGCCTGGTTCGCGTGGGTGTCGAATCCGTCCAGCGAGACGGCGGCGACTTGGGGGCCGCCCGGCGCCTTCAGGAAGCCGGCCAGCGCCTCGCCCATGGCCCGCGCCGCCTCCCGGCCCGGTCCGGCGCGGCCCTGCATGCCCTGGCCGCCGGTCATGTTGGCGCCGGTGTCGCGCGCCAGGGTCTCGGTTTGCAGGCCCCGGGCGAGGGCCGGGCCCAACAGCGGGTCGTCGCGGTAGAGGTCCTGCAGCAGGGTGGGCAGCCGCGCCTGCGCGTCGACCGAACGGCCGGGCGACCACGAGCCGGCCGCCGCAGGCCCGCGCAGGATCAGCGGCGCGGTCGGACCGACCGAAAGGGCTTCGACCTTGCCCATGGCCGACACCGCCCGGTTCAGCCAGCCGGAGGTGGTGGCGTAGACCCCGGCGGCGCCAGTCTCGAGGACGTCCTGGGCCTCGAAGTGCGAGCGCGCACGGTCGGACGTGGCGACTGCCGGCGCGATCCGCGCCTGGCCGGCCCGGGCAAGCTTGTGGATCGCCGGCAGCGACGGGTGCAGGCCGAACGTTCCGTCCAGCTTCAGGGCCGTATCGCCCAGGGCCAGCGCGCCGCGCAGAGCCCGGTAGTCCGGGTCGCCGACCGGCGGGGCGACCGACAGGCCGTCCATGCCGCCGCGGCAAACGATCACGACCAGCTTCCGGTTCGCCGGGACCGCCGCCTCGGCGACGCGGGCGAGGAAGGGCAGGGAGAGGCCGGCGGCGAAGGCCCGGCGGCTGAGCGACGGTCCGATCATCGGCGCTGGAACTCCGGCGACATGAGGAGAAGAGCCACGGCCTCGGGCCGTGACTCGGCGCGGGCGATGGCCGTGGCGGCGGCGGGACCCAGGCGATCGCCCAGGGTTCGCTCGGCCAGTGCGGCAGGGTCCTGCACCCGCGGACCCACGACGGCGGCGAGGGTCTGGGCGAACTGCATCCGCTTCACGAGGGCGTCGGAGGCGGCCCAGGGCGCGGCCTCGTCGGGCCATCCCTTGGGCGAGGGCGCGCCGAATGGCCGCTGGCCCAGGCTGCCGAGGACGCCGTTCACCTGCCCGACGCCGCGCGGTTCGCCGCCCAGGGCGCGATAGCTGGAGACCACGAACTCGTAGGGCGTCTTCAGCTTCACGGGCTGCGGCGTCCACGCCTCGGGCGCCTCGATCAGGGTCTCGGCCACGCGGGCGAGGTCGCCGCCGGTGGCGAGCCAGGTCGTCTCCAGCCCCGTGACCAGGGCCGGCGGCGGGTCGTCGGCGACGAAGTGGCGGGCGATCTTCGTACAGACGAACCGCGCAGTCTCAGGCCTCGCGGCGAGGTCGGCCAGGATCGCGCCCGCCTGCTCCTTGCCGCCGGCGGGGTAGCGGACGCCCATGACGGTGCGCGGGCCGGGTTCATGGGCCTGGCCGCGGAAGACCGCGCCCTGGACGCCGGCGTCGCGGGGGCCGGCGACGGAGAGGCCGGTGAGCGCGCGCGCGAACTCGGTGACATCAGCCTGGGCGTAGCCGCCGTCGACGCCGACGGTGTGCAGCTCCAGGATCTCGCGGGCGAGGTTCTCGTTGAGCCCGGGCTGCCGGGGCTGCGCATCCTGGCCCCTGCCGCGCCGGCCGCGGCCGCGGAACTGCGCGGCTCGGCTGTTGGGCCCGATCGACTGCGCCTGGTCCAGGTAGAGCAGCATCGCCGGATGGGTCTCGGCCGCGCCCAGGAGGTCGGCGAAGCGGCCGAAGACGTGCGGACGGATGGCCTCGTTCTCGAACGGGCCGACAAGGCCTGAGACGGGCGCCTTGATCGCTGAGACGGTGAAGTGGTTGGCCCAGAACAGCGTCCAGCGCTCGCGGAAGCCGGCGTCCGTGGCCGCGGCGAGCTGGACGCGGGCCAGGATGTCGCCGGAGGTGTTGTCGCGGATGAACTGGCGGGCGCGCATGACGGCGTCGTCGCCCACACCGTCCTTGCCTTGAGCGCCCTGCTCCGCAGCCCTGCGCTCGCGGCGGTAGTCGCGGAACTCGGCCAGGCGTTGGTTCGCGGTCTCGCCGCCGGTGGTGAAGGGCTCGGCGCCCTCGCGGCGGATCTGGGCCTTCAGCCAGCCGCGGGGATCGCGTGACGCCTCGGCGATCTCGCCGCCCCGGGCGCCCAGGCCGAAGCGGGTGACGGCGATGGCGGCTTCGAGGTCCCTTCGGCTGGCGGCCACGGGCATCCTCCCTTGCGGTCGGTTCGTTTTGTCCCCATTCCACGCCCGCCGCCACACGTTCCGTCGGGAGATTTGAGTTGGATCTGCGCAAGGGCTTCCACGAGCCGGCCGAGAAACCGAAGCGGTTCTACAAGGTCGTGTCGGTGGTCGAGACCGACGGCGGCTTCGGCGTGCTGCTGGACGGCCGCAACCTGCGCACGCCCAAGGCCGAGCGGATGGTCCTGCCGACCCTTGCGGCAGTTGAGCAGGTGGCCGCGGAGTGGGCCGCGCAGGGCGAGACCATCGAGATGGCGGTGATGCACGCCACCCGCCTCGCCAACACCGCCATCGAGACCATCGGGGCCACGAGAGAGGGCGTCGCCGCCCAGATCGCCCAGTACGCCGGCTCGGACCTCGTCTGCTACTTCGCCGAAGATCCCGCGGCCCTGGTGGCGCGGCAGGAGGCCGGCTGGAGCCCGCTCGTCGCCCGGGCGCAGGCCGACGAGGGTCTGCGCTTCGAGCGGTGCACGGGCATCGTGCACAGGGACCAGCCGCCCGAGACCCTGGCCAAAGTGCGCGAGATCGCGCTCGGGCTCGACGACTTCGCGCTGGCGGGCATGGCGTTCGGCGCGGCGCTGTTCGGCTCGGCGGTGCTGGCCATCGCGCTGCTGCGCGGCTGGATCGACGCCGACGAGGCCTTCGACCTCTCGCGCCTGGACGAAGCCTTCCAGGAAGAGAAGTGGGGGATCGACGAGGAGGCGGCCGAACGGACCGCGCGCCTGCGCGGCGAGGCGCGGGTGCTCGAGCGCTGGTTCCGGGCGCTGGCGGACTAAGTCCGCTCGACGATCGGCAGGACTTTCACGCGGGTGCTGGTCGCGGCGAGCTCGCGGATGGCGGTCATGAATTCGTGCGAGCCGGTCCGGGCGAAATGGGTGTCCAGCGCGGCGCGGTCGGCCCACTCCTCATAGAAGAACAGGGTCAGCGGGTCTTCACAGTCGACGTGGACGCTGTGCTTGAGGCACCCAGGCTCGGCGCGCGAGCGGGCGACGTGGGCGAGGGCGGCTTCGCGCAGCGCCGCGAAGGTCTCGGGTCGGGCGGTGACCCTGCCGGTGACGACGAGCATCGAGATTCTCCGTTCGCCGCCACCGTGCCGATCCCCCGGGCCTGGCGCTAGGCCTCGACCGCCACGCACGCCCGGCCGAGGGCCGCGACGTGGCGATGGTCTGTGCCGCAACAGCCGCCGAGGACACGGATGTGCCCGTGGCGGCGCAGCAGCTCGGCGTGCTCACGGCCCAGTTCGACGGGGTCGCCGTCGTCCAGGTCCGGGGCGTCGTTGAGCTCCTGATGGCTGCGCCTGGACGCATTGGCCCGGAGGCCCGCGATCCGTTTCGTCCACGACGCGCGAGCGTCGAGCACGCCCGCGAAGTGGGTCGGGTGGGCGCAGTTGACCATGTAGTAGGCGGGCGCATCGCCGGTGGCGGCGTCGACCGTCTCGATGGCGCCCCGCAGCGTCTGGCCGGTGGGCAGGCGCCCGTCGGTCTCGACGGTGAACGAGATCGCCACCGGCAGGCCGGCGTCGCGCGCCGCCCGAACCACCCCGATCGCCTCGGGGAGGTTGGTCATCGTGATCGCGCCGATCATGTCCGCGCCGGCCGCCGCGTAGGTGGCGATCTGCGGGCCGTGATAGGCGCGGGCCTCGTCGGCCGTCATCACCTCGCCAGGGTCGTAGCCGTCGCCGCGGGGGCCGACGCAGCCGGAGACCACGATGCGGGGCAGGCGGCCCTCCCACTCGGCCTTCAGCTCCTGGAGCAGCCGGATGGCGTCGCGGTTGTAGAGCTCGAGCTCGCCGGGCGTCATGCCCAGCCGCCCGGCCCAGTCAGGGCTGGCCCGCCAGGTCGGGGCCTCCAGCACGAAGCCCAGGCCTTCGGTCGCGGCGATCTCCAGATAGCGCCTGTAGTAGCGCCGGAGTGTCGCGCGGCCGACCTCGTCCTTCAGCAGGACGAAGGCCGCGAACAGGGGCAGGTCGATCCTGTCGTGGAAGATCAGCGTGGTCTCCAGGCCGCCGTCGGTCAGGAACAGGCCGCCGGCGAGCTGGGGCAGTTGCGGGGTCATGGCGATCCTCGTCATCGGGCGGGAACGGGCGCGGCGTGGCGCTGCACGAAGTCGGCGACGAGGTTGGCCACGCGAGAGGGCTCCTCCCAGTGCGGATCATGGCCCGTGCCCTCGAAGACCTCCAGGGTGGAGTCCGCGATGGCGGCGGCGAGACGATCCTGGTCGCTGCGCAGGACGAAGGTGTCGCGGTCCCCCCAGAGCAGGAGGGCCGGGACCTTCAGCCGGGCCAGGTCGGCCGTGGTGTCGATCTGCATCATGTCCTGGAGGATCTGTTTCCAGGCCCGAGCCGGGAGCTTCTGGGACTCGCTGGAGACCAGGTCGATGAAGGCCTCGGGCACCGGACGCACGATGGTGCTGACCTGGAATTCGCGGGCGAACGTCGGGTCGATGGGGTCGCCCAGCGTGCGGATCTCGCCCTCGTAGAACGCGGCCACCGCCGGATTGCCCTTCAGGCCCGGGAACGCGCCTTCCAGGACGAGGCCGGCCACGCGATCGGGGTGCTTCAGCGCGAATCGCTGGGCGACGACGCTGCCCATCGAATGGCCGAAGACCACCGCCCGGCGCACGGAGAGCCGGTCCATGACGGCGGCGACGTCGGCGACGAAGGCGTCGGTCGTGTACGGCCCGGCCGGCTTGGACGAGTCGCCGTGGCCGCGCTGGGTGATGGCGATCGCCCGGACGCCTTTCGGCAGCTCGTCCATCAGCACCCGCATCGAGGCGTTGGAGTCGGACAGGCCGTGCAGCAGCAGGAGCGGGACGCCGGTCGGGTCGCCGGACTGGATGACGTCGAGCTCGACGCCGGGGGAGACGGTGACGCGTGTGCGCATGATCTGGGCTCTCAGGGGTTGGGGGGAGACGAAGGCCCGCGGCTCGGGCGGGAGATGAAGGTCGGGCGGCGGCGCGAGCATCAGCGGGCAGCCTCCGGAACGAGGCCACGCTCGCCGCCGGCCACGTCCCGGCCGATCAGGAGGTCGCCCAGGCGGTCGGACGCGCCGTCGTAGAAGCCGGCCTGGCCATCCCAGGTGGTCGGGTTGCGGTAGGTGCCGAAGACCATGTCCCACAGCGGAATGTCGCCGTAGTTGAACCGGTGCACACCGCGCTCATGGTGCAGGCTGTGCATCTCGGGCCGGGCGATGAACCAGCCCAGCCAGGGCGGGGTGCGCAGGTTGGCGTGCTGGAACAGGCCGCAGAACGTGGCCGCCAGGAAGGCGTACAGCACCGCCTCGGGCGCGAAGCCGAAGACGAACACCAGCATGAAGCTGCCGACGAACGCCCAGCCCAGCATGTCCAGCGGGTGGAAGTAGAGCGAGCCCCAGATGTCGACGCGCTCGGCCGAGTGGTGGGTCTGGTGGAACGTGCGCCACAGGACGTCCGAGGCGTGCATCGTACGATGCCAGGCGTAGACGCCCAGCTCGTAGATCACGAACGCCGCCGGCGCGCCCAGCCAGATGGGCAGGCCGTCGGCGTCGATCAGCCGATGTTGGCCCAGGAACCCGTCCCACAGGAACGGGGCCCGGGTGGAGACGAACCAGTAGAGGACGGCGGCTATGACGCCCTTCAGGCGCCAGCCGCGGACGGCGGGGAAGTCCCTGGCCGGCGCCAGGATGTCGATGGCGGCGAAGACGGCGAAGAGGCCGAACAGCCAGTAGTCGTAGAACCCGAACACGGACGGCTCCTTTTCTCTTGGGTTGCCTTCCAAGAGCGTGAGCCGGGGCCTCACATTGTGAGGCGGCGCCGTGAGGGGTTACGGAGGCGGTGGCGCGGCGGCCGCCTCCAGTTCGCGGATGCGCCGATCGTAGGCGGCCGCCAGCGCGCGCGGGTCGGCGATCGGGTCGCGCGTGCGGCGCCAGTCCGCCTGGCTCTCGCGCAACGTGATCGGGTCGGCGCCGGCGATGATGGCGCGTCCATAGGCTTCGCGCATCTCGTGCTCCAGCAGGTTGAGCGCCAGGTCGCGGCAGAGCAGGCGGTCGGCCGGCGACGGCGGCGTCGCGCAGGGATCCAGCCTGGACGGCGGAGCCGGCTCAGCCTCGGCGACGGTTCGCGGCGCCGGTTCGGCGGGCGGTTCGACAGGCGGCGGGGTCTCAGCCGGCGGGGCGATGTCGGCCCGGACCGTCATCGCCCGCGGGACAGGCGGTGGCGGAGCGGTTGCGGCGGTCGGAACTGCGGCCGGCGAGTCACCCCCGGGGAGTCCAGGCGCGCCGCTCAGTACCCAGGCCACGGCCGCGCCGGCCGTCACGACGCCCGCAAGGACGAGGCCGATGATGGGTTTGCGGCGCGCCGGCGCACGAGTGGGCTGCGACAGCTCGAACGTGAAGTCCTCCAGCGGCGGGCCCACGTCGATCGGGAGGACGTCGTCGTTCTCGAAGGGCGGCTCCGGATCAGGCTGCCTCAGCGGCGCTCGACCAGAGGCGCGGGCCGTCAGCTCGGCTTCCAGCTGTTCAGCCAGGGCGTCCTGGCCGCGGGCGCGGGCCGAGGCGAGCAGGCTCCGGACTTCGGATAGGCGGAGGGACGAGACGTCGATCCGCAGCATGAGGCAGCGCTCCACGCCCCCCGGCACGGTGAAACCCAGGGTGGTCCAGGCCGGCCCGCAAACGCAAGCGTAGCCACGGAAGAAGCTGGTGCGACGTCAGGTCACCGTCCAGCGGACTGCGGCCTCGGGCTGGTAGGCGCAGAAGGCCCCAGTGCGGATCGAAGCCTCGAGGTGGCGGCCGAGCGGCGGGTGGGCCTCGGCGATCTTCTTGATCGCGCTCCGGATGCGCCAGGTCACGGCGGTGCGCGCCTTCTCGGCCGGATCGCCCAGCTTGCGGCCGCGGCCGCCCAGGCCCACGGCGGCCGAGAGCTGCTCGATCACCGCGTCCAACTCCTCGCCCAGGCGCTCGGTGCGGGCGAAATCGTTGTGGCGCTCTGCCTCGGCGATCTCGGCCTGCAGGTCCTGGATGCGGCGCTGACAGGCCGCACGGGCCTTGGCGTCCATGGCGGCGCCCGAGTCGCCCTCCACCAGCCGTCCGGCCAGCTCCATGCAGTGCACGCGCTCGCGCGGCGAGGCGAGCAGGACGGCAAGGTCTGCGCAGCCCTTGCTGTCGGGCAGGACGGCGCGCCGGCCCGCGAAGTCCACCTCCCACATGGCTCCGCTGCGGGCGAATCGCGCCGTGGCGTCGGCCGCGCGAGCGACGGGCGGCATCGGGCAGGGCTGACCGGTGGGCAGGCCGGCCAGGGCCAGTCCCTCAAGCAGGAACGCGGCGTCCTCGTCACGCGCGAAGGGGTTGGCGTCCATCACGTGCCGCACCGCTTCCTCCGGGCCCGCCGGGCGACCCTGCGTGATGTCGCGCAGGTAGGCATGCAGGAAGTGCGGGACCTGGGCGCGAGCCTCGTCCAGGCGGCCGAGGTGGGCGTAGCTCGCCGCCATCAGGGCGGCCTGCTCGAAGATCTGGTCGGGCGGCGACCGCTCCAGGATCGCGAGGCCGGCCTCCAGGCGTCGCGCGAGGAAGTGCGGCATGATCGAGACGAAGTAGTACCAGGGCTCGTGCAGCGGGTTCAGACGGAAGGCCTTGGCCGCCATCTCCAGCGCCCGCTCGGGCTCGCCCAGGTAGGCCCACAGCGGCGACATCTGCATCAGGCCATCGGCGCGGTTGGGGCTGAGCTCCAGGGCGCGCTCCAGATGGCGGCGGCCCTCGCCGAAGTTGCGGCGGTAGACCTGCAGCCGGCCGGCGACGACCTGGACCACGGGGTCCATCTCGTCCAGCGCCTCGGCGCGGTCCATGTACTGCTGGCTGAGGCGGTCGTCCTCGGCCTCCTGCGGCGTGGCGTGGCGCCAGTTCCAGCGCTTGAAGTGGCTGACCGACAGGCCGGCGTAGGCCCGGGCATATGTCGGGTCGATCGACAGCGCCCGCTGGAACAGCCGGCGCGCCTCGTCGTCGCCCTCGGGCGTGGCGCGTCGCAGGCACTCCAGGCCCCGCAGCCAGCAGTCCTGGGCCGGCAGGCTGGTCAGGGGCCGATGGCGCGCCTCGGCCAGCCTCGAGAGGGTCACCCGGGCCGACAGGCGGTTGGCCACCTGCACCGCGATCTCCTCCAGCACCGCGCCTGCGTCGATGAGCGGCGACTCGTAGCGGTCGGCCCAGATGGCGCGGCCCGAGGCGGCTTCCACGAGGTTGACCTTCACCAGCACGCCGCCCGGGCCGGGTCGCACGGACGCGTCCAGCAGGTGGGTGACGCCGTAGGCCTCCAGCATCCGCCGCGGCTCGAGCTGTTCCGACGTCAGCGACAGCGAGGTGCGCGCGGCCAGCACCTCGATGTCTGGCAGGCGCGAGAGCTCGGCGATCACGTCCTCCAGGAAACCGTGCGCCAGCCGCGCCTGGTCGGGCGCGAGCGGCACGGGGTCGAACGGGACCACCGCCACCGAGGCGACGCGGCGATCCCGCTCGGGACTGGGCGGGTCCCGCTGGAAGATCATCATTCGGTCATACAGCAGCGCCTCGGGCGTCGCGAGGGCTCCCCGGGGGCAACTTGCCTGCGCCGTCGCACCGCACTACGCCTGCGCTTTCGTGAAGGAAGGCCGCCCGTGAAGCATATTCTGCAAGAACTCGAGAAGCGCCGCGACGACGCCCGCCAGGGCGGCGGCCAGAAGCGGATCGCGAGCCAGCACGCCAAGGGCAAGCTCACCGCCCGCGAGCGTATCGACCTGCTGCTCGACGAGGGCTCGTTCGAGGAGTTCGACATGTTCGTCGAGCACCGCGTCAGCGAGTTCGGCATGGACAAGCAGCGGATCCCCGGCGACGGGGTCGTCACCGGCTGGGGCCGTATCAACGGCCGCGTCGTCTTCGTCTTCTCGAAGGACTTCACCGTCTTCGGCGGCTCGCTGTCCTCGGCCCACGCCGAGAAGATCATCAAGGTGCAGCGCCAGGCCATGAAGGTGGGCGCCCCGGTGATCGGGCTGTTCGACGCGGGCGGTGCGCGCATCCAGGAGGGCGTCGCGGCCCTGGGCGGCTACGCCGACATCTTCCTCGAGAACACCCTGGCCTCGGGCGTCATCCCGCAGATCAGCGTGATCATGGGCCCCTGCGCCGGCGGCGACGTCTACTCGCCCGCCATCACCGACTTCATCTTCATGGTGAAGGACACGTCCTACATGTACGTGACCGGCCCCGACGTGGTGAAGACGGTCACCCACGAGGACGTCAGCCACGAAGACCTCGGCGGCTACCGCGTGCACGCGTTGAAGTCCGGCGTGGCCGACGGCGCCTTCGAGAACGACCTCGAGGCCCTGACCCAGGTCCGCCGCCTCATCGACTTCCTGCCGCTCTCCAACCGCGAGAAGCCGCCGGTCCGCGAGAGCTACGACGACGGCAAGCGCATCGAGATGAGCCTGGACACCCTGGTCCCGGCCAATCCGAACAAGCCCTACGACATGAAAGAGCTGATCCTGAAGGTCGTGGACGAGGGCGACTTCTTCGAGATCAGCCCGGACTTCGCCAAGAATATCGTCGTGGGCTTCGGGCGCATGGACGGCCAGCCGGTGGGCATCGTCGCCAACCAGCCCCAGACGCTGGCAGGGGTGCTCGACATCGACTCGAGCCGCAAGGGCGCACGCTTCGTGCGCTTCTGCGACTGCTTCGAGATCCCGATCATCACGTTCGTCGACGTGCCGGGCTTCATGCCGGGCACCAAGCAGGAGCAGGGCGGCCTGATCCGCCACGGCGCGAAGCTCCTGTTCGCCTTCGCCGAGGCCACGGTGCCGAAGATCACGGTGATCACCCGCAAGGCCTACGGCGGCGCCTACGACGTGATGAGCTCCAAGCACATCCGCGGCGACGTGAACTACGCCTGGCCCTCGGCCGAGATCGCGGTGATGGGCGCCAAGGGCGCGGTGGAGATCATCTTCCGCTCGGAGATCGGCGACCCCGAGGCGATCGCTGCGCGCGAAGCCGAGTACAAGGCCCGCTTCGCCAACCCGTTCGTCGCCGCCTCGCGCGGCTACATCGACGACGTGATCATGCCCCACTCGACCCGCAAGCGGATCGTCAACGCGCTGAAGAACCTAAAGGGCAAGCAGCTCACCAACCCCTGGAAGAAGCACGACAACATTCCCCTGTGAGGATATATGGACGCGGCCGAGCTTGAGGTGGCGACCTGACTTGCCACGTCGTGCGCGCAAGTTGGCGCCGACCGCGATTTCTCTAATTTCCTTGTATTTGTTCGCCCGAATGGAGAACAGCTCCCGGGCTAATCTGACAACTGAGTGAAGTCTCAGGCCGCGTCACGCTTTTGACTCGACACCGCTGCGGCCGTCGTCTGACCTGCGCCGCGTCATAGGGTGTGCTGGGGCGACATCATGTCAGAGCAATACTTCCTTGAGGTCTCGGGCCTCGGCGGCGACGTGCGCGCCAAGGGTTTCGAGGGCGCGTTCGACGTCACCGCCTTCGCTTTCGCAGGCGCCAACAACGGCTCGCTCCTGGGCGCCGGCGTGACCGACTTCGGGCCGCTCACCGTGGCCTTGGATAACGAGACGGGCCTGACCGCATTTCTCGCGCTGGTTGCCGGCGGGCAACATACACCGCTGGCATCGCTGATCGTGACGAAGACGAGCGGCGACGGCCTACAGGAAACCTACCGGATCAATCTCGCCGATGTGACGGTGATCGGCGTCCGCGAGGGCGACGGCGACGGGTTCGTCGTGACGATGGACTACGACCAGATCGGCGTCATCGTCCAGACGCAGAAGCCCGACGGTTCCTTGGGTGCGCCCCAGACCTTCGGCTTCGACGAGGAGACCCATGCGATCATCGCACCGCCGGCCAACGCCGCGCCGGGTGCGGCGGTGAACGGAGCCGGCAACGGCGCGCACTACTTCCTGCTGATCGACGGGATCGACGGCGGGTCGACCGACGAAGGCCACGTCGGCTGGTTCGACCTGTCGGAATTCGAGTTCGACGCCGCGGCGCTGGCCAGCGCCGGGGGCGGTGGGGGCGGCGGCTCGGTCACCGAATTCGGCCTGCTGGACCTGCAGCTCGACAACCTGGCGGGCATCACGACCCTCCTCGCAAAGCTTGTCGCCGGGCAGACGATCAAGGGTCTGCGCATCGAGGGCGTCACGAACGACGGCCAGACCGTCTACCAGCTCGACGCGGCCGATCTGCTTGTCCGCAGGGTGGCGGACACCATCGACGCCGGACACCAGGCGAGCCTCGAGTTCGGCCGCATCAAGCTGGCCACTTTCGCTCAAGGCCCCAACGGCGCTCTCGATCCGCCGAACATCTTCACCTGGAACACGCTCACCCACACGAGCGACATCGGCGTGCTGCCGGCGATCGCGCCGGCCAACACGGGCGGCGTGGCCTCGGGCGAGGGCGCGGACCTGTTCCTCGAGGTCACCGGCCTCGGGGGCGACGCGACCGCCGACGGCTTCGAGGGCGCCTTCCAGGTGGTCTCTTATGGCTTCACCGGCCAGAACAGCCTGACCCTGGTCCAACTGGCGGGCGGCGGCGCAGGCGTGGCGGACTTCGGCCCGCTCACCGTGGCGCTGGCCAACGAGACGGGGCTCACCGAGTTCCTGGCGCGGGCCGCCGGCGGCACACACATCCCGGCGGTCTCGCTGATCGCCGCCGTCGGCGCCGAGGGCCTTGAGGAGGTCTACCGCATCAACCTCGGCGACGTGACCGTCACCGGCGTGACGGAGGACGGCGCCGACGGGTTCGTCGTCACCCTGGCCTACAGCCAGATCGGGGTCATCGCGCAGACCCAGAATGACGCGGGCGGGTTTGGGACGCCGCTGACCTTCGGCTTCGACGTAGAGACCAACGCGATCATCCCTCCGCCGGCGGACGCCATCCCAGGCGCGCCCGCAGACGGAGCCGGCAACGGGGCCCACTACTACCTGCTGATCGACGGGATCGACGGCGGCTCCACGGCGGAGGGCCACGAGGGCTGGTTCGACCTGTCGCAGTTCGACTTCGGCGACGCGCTGGTGGCGGCGGTCGCCGGCGGGGCGGCCGGAAAGCCCGCCTTCGGCCCGTTGAACGTCGCCCTCGCTGACGAGAGCGGGCTCACGGCGCTGCTCCTGCGCCTGGCCACGGGCCAGATCACTTCAGGCCTGCGCATCGAGGGCGTCACCAACGACGGTGACACCGTCTATCAGCTCGACCTCGCCGACGTCGCCGTCACCGGGGTCGAGGAGACGGACTCCGCCGGATACCGCGCCAGCTTCGACTACGGGAGGGTGAAGCTCACCACCTTCGCCCAGGAGCCGGACGGTTCGCTCGGCTCGCCCGAGGTCTTCACCTGGAACCGGATCGACAACACCTCGAACGTCGATCCGCTGCCGGTCCTTGGCGCCGGAGGCGGCGTGGGCGGCCTGGGGCAGGGGGACACCTTCTTCCTCGAGGTGACGGGCCTCAGCGGCGGCTCTACCGCGGACGACTTCCAGGGCGCCTTCGATGTCGTCTCGTTCGCCTTCTCGATCGCAAACCCCGCCACGGTCGGGAGCGGCGGCGGGGGTGCAGGCGCGGGCAAGGTCACCTTCAGCCCCCTGACCTTGACGTTCGCCAACGAGACGGGGCTGACCGACTTCCTGGCGCTGGTCTCCAGCGGCGAGGTCCTTTCCAGGGTGTCCCTGATCGGCGCCAGGAGCGGCGGCGACGGACTGGATGAGGTCTACCGCGCCAACCTCGGCTTCGTGGTGGTGAGCAACGTCGAGGAGGACGGGGCCGACGGGTATCGGGTGACCCTCGACTACGCGACCATCGGCGTGGTCCAGCAGACGCAGAACCCGGACGGCTCGGTCGGACCGCCGCAGACCTTCGGCAACGTGTCGGATGCCGTGCCGGCTGGGTCGGGCGACCCGCTGGGCAACGGCAGCCAGTACTTCATGCTGATCGACGGCGTCTTCGGCGACTCGAACCAAGACCAGCATGTTGGCTGGTTCGACCTGCCGGGCTTCCACCTCGACGTCGAGAGTCTCCTGGGGAGCGGCGGCGGCGGCTCGGGGGCGGGCGTGGTCGACTTCGATCCACTCGTGGCGGACCTGTTGAGCCTGAACGGCCTGACCGGCGTGCTCACCAAGCTGGCCAACGGCCAGATCATCAAGGGCGTGCGCATCGAGGGCGTCACCAACGATGGCGAGACCGTCTATCGGCTGGACATCGCCGACGTGGTGGTGCGCCAGGTGCTGGACGACGACGGCGCCGGCTTCCGCAGCAGCTTCGAGTTCGGCCGCGTCCGCCTGCAGCTCTTTCCGCAGGAGCCGGACGGCTCGCTGGGGCCGCCGGAGACGTTCAGCTGGAACCTGGTCACCGGCACGTCCGACATCGGGACCCTGCCGGTGATCGCGGCCAACCACCCGCCGGCGGCGGGCGACGACAGCGGCGTCGTGGACGAGGACGCGAGCCGCGTCTTCACCTGGGAAGAGCTGTTCGGCAACGACTCGGACGTGGATGTGGGCGATCCGCTCACCATCACCTCGGTGCAGGCGGGGCTCGGCTCGGTGGTGCTGGACAGCGTGGCCAGGACGGTGACCTATTTCGCCAACCACGACGACTTCGACCTCTTGGTGACCGGCGGCGCGCCCGCCGCCGACAGTTTCACCTACACCCTGACCGACAAGGCGGGCGCGACCGCCACCGGCAAGGTCACCATGCAGGTGAATGGCGTGGCTGACGGCGTGAACTTCCCGCCGTTCGGCGGCGGGCCGGACAACGCCATCCTGACCCCCGGCGACGACACCGCGAGCGCCGGCAACGGCAACGACACCGTGTTCGGGGCCGCAGGCGCCGACGTGGTGCGCGCGGGCGCCGGAGACGACCAGATCGACGGCGGCGACGGACACGACAAGCTGTTCGGCGAGAATGGCAACGACCAGCTGTTCGGCGGCGCGGGCAAGGACACCCTGCAGGGCGACGCCGGCAACGACACCCTGACGGGCGGGTCCGGCAACGACGTGATGACCGGCGGCGCCGGCAACGAGCGCTTCGTGTTCGCGAACACAGGCGCTCCAACCGAAGTGGATATCGTCACCGACTTCCGCTCCACCGGCGAGGACCGCATCGTGCTGCAGGGCGGCCTTACGGTCGCGACGGTCCAGATCATGGACTACGACCACACCGGACCGCCCGACACGGTGATCACGCTGTCCAGCGGCCAGACTGTGGTGTTGGCCGGCTACACCGGCCCGCTGGCGGGCTTCGTGATCTAGGGCGGAACAAGGCGCTCCGACCCCTCGTTCTGAACGGCGCGGCGAGTTCGCTCGCCAAACGACTTCAAGAACGAAGGAGAACAGCCATGGCCGGTCGTTGGAGCGACGATCAGGAGCGGTACTGGCGCGATCGGGATCGCGAGCGGGGGCGGGAGCGGTATGACGACCGCTATGACGTCTTCGGCCTGAACGACGAGCGCGAGCGGTGGTCGGGCGCGGAGAACCGCACGTTCGACCGCGGACATGAGCGCGATCGCGAACAGCGCGCCTTCGGCGAGCGGGAAACGGGCGCGGGCTACAACGCCCCGCGCGGCGAAGGCCGCTACTACACGCAGAGGGCGGATGAGGACCGCTACGGCCGCGGCGGCTGGCAGGACCCGGACTACGGCGGCGTCTCGCCGGCCATGCGGCGCGGTGACTACGAGACCGGCTACCGCGCCAATCCGCGCTTCCGCAACCAGGACTACACACGCGACGGCGGCCGCTATTACGGCGACGACGGCCGTGCGCGCCTCTACCGCGAGGAGTGGGAGTACGGCGGCGGCCCGTCGCGCGGCTACGACCCGGAAGGCCGCCGCTTCGGCAGCCGTGAGGCCGACCAGCGGTGGGAGCGCGAAATGGGGCGTCCCTACGGCGAGGGCGGCGCGCGCGGAACCTACTCCGGCGGGACCGGCGGCTACGACTATGAACGCGGCTACGGCGACGCGGGGCGCTCGGAGGGCCGCCGCGGCGGCGAGGGCTTCGAGGAGCGCGCGCGTGAGGCGGGGGACTTCTTCCGCCGGACGGGCCGTCGGATCTCGAACTGGTTCTCGGACGTGGCGGGCGAGGGGTCATATGACCGCGGCTACGCCGAGGACCGGGAACGCTACGAGGCCTATCGCGGCGCCCGTGGCCTGGGGCCCAAGGGTTACAAGCGCTCGGACGAGCGGGTAAGCGAAGACGTCCACCAGCGGCTGGCCGACGACCCCTGGCTCGACGCCACGAACGTCAATGTCGCGGTCTCGGGCGGCGAGGTGACGCTGTCGGGCTCGGTGGACAGCCGCGAGGCCAAGCACCGCGCCGAACGGATCGTGGAGGACCTGACCGGCGTGAACCACGTGCAGAACAACCTGCGCATCCAGCCGGGCAACTACTTCAAGAGCGCCGGCCGCGGCTATGGCGACAGCGCCGAGGCGGCGGGGATGTCCAGCGCCCAGCCCGTGAGGGACGTCACAGACGGCGACAAGTCACCCCAGAAGCGGAACTGACCCCCGCGGCGGCGCGACATAGATCAATGCCGCGCCGCGCGCCGGATGGTCTGCTGCGGCGATTCTCACTTGGGAGACCCGCCGCGTCATGGGGAACTTGCCACACGCCCTGGCCATCGCGACGGGCCTGGTCGGCGCCACCGTGGTGATACACATGGTGGGGCTGGATCTGCTGATGCGCCTCACCCGGCTGCACCTGCGCTGGTTCCTGAGCGTCTGGCACGACCTGGACCGCCTCCTGGTGCCGATGGGGATCGTCACCGGCCTGTTCGTGCTGCACGGCGCCGAGATCTGGCTCTACGCTTTTGCCTACAAGGCGCTGGGGCTGCTGCCGACGATCGAGGCGGCCCTCTACTACTCGACGGTCGCGTACTCGACCTTGGGCGAGGGCGGTGCGCCGCTGCCCACGGACTGGCGCATCCTGGGCGCCCTGGAAGCGATCAACGGCATGCTGATGCTGGGCTGGTCCACGGCGTTCCTGTTCCAGGTGCTGAGCCACCTGCTGGAACCAGGCGAGGCGCATGCGTTGCCCAAGGGCGCGATCTCGCGGACGGCGCGCCGCGAACGGGTGCAGCAGAGCTCCTAGAGGGGCGGCGCCTCGGGGGCCAGACCCGGTCGCGACGCCACCGGCCCGCCGTCTGCGAACTGGCCGCAGCGGTCCCAGTTGAAGGCGGCCACGCCGAACACCTCGACGCAGGCCGGGACTTCGTCGCGGCCGATGCGGCCCTGCTTGGCGAGCCAGGTGCACTGGGCGACCGTGCCGATCAGGTAGCTGGCCACCGGCGTGCCGTTCGAGCGGCGATTGGGGATCGCCGCCTGGTTCGCCTTGGTGTCGGTGAAGGCGTTTCCGAAGCCCATGGGCGTCAGCACGATGGTGTGGGCGTACTCGTGCGCCGCGACGTTGATCGCGCAGGAGCGCGCGACCGGGTCGGGCCGGCCGTAGGCGGCGAGCACGATCTTCTCGATCAGGATGTCGGAGTAGCGGCCCAGGGCCGCACCTTCGCCGGCCGCGCCGAGCCCGCCCGAGGTGTTCTCCACCAGCTCCACCTGCGCCGGGGCGAAGCGGGCGCCCGCGGGCTCTAGGCTCACGATGCTGGCGATGCGGGGGATCGTGGCCGCCTGCTCGGAATCGCGGGCGTAGACGGCGGGGTAGCGGTCGGACAGCGCCAGCAGGTTCGACCGGAACTCCGGGGAGCGCAGGGTGGCGTGGGCGTCCGCAAGCAGGCGTGTAAGCTCGGTCGTCTCGGCGTCGCTCGTCGTGCCGACGATGCGGCCGTACGGCGTGCGGTCGGGACGGGTATCCTCGGCGCGGTTCTCCCAGGCGATCCAGCCCACCATGGCGATGGCCGCCAGGAACGCCCAGAGGCCGGAGGTGAAGACATTGTGCCGCTCGGGCGCTTCGGACATCAGCCGGCGGCGGCCGCGGCCTGCAGCGCGGCGTCGTCGCCCCGCCCCAGCGGGTCGCGCAGGTGGCCGCCGTTCGGCACGAACTCCAGAGACACCGAGTTGATGCAGTAGCGCTGGCGCGTCGGCGGCGGCCCGTCGGGAAACACGTGGCCCTGGTGGCTGTCGCAGCGGGCGCAGCGGGTCTCGATGCGGACCATGCCGTAGCTGACGTCGCGGACGCCCACCACATGCGCCTCGTCGAACGGCGCCCAGAACGAGGGCCAGCCGGTGCCGCTCTCGAACTTGGTCTTGTGCCGGAACAGCGGCAGCGCGCAGAGGCGGCAGCAGTAGACGCCGTCGTCCTTCTGATCGAGCAGGCCGCCGCAGAACGGCGCCTCGGTGCCGTGGTGCAGCAGGACGTTGGCTTCCTCTCGGGAAAGGCCTGCCTCCAGTCGCTTGCGTTCCTCAGGGTCAGGAGGCGAGAGAGAGAACCCGGAAGGGGAGACCGCTGGCGTGCTCATGGCCGCCAATCTAAGGTCCCGCCCTTCGCGGCGGAAGACGGGAGTCGATACCGAATGATCATCGCCACCACACCCGAAGTGCCGGAAGGCCGGGTGGTGAAGACGCTGGGCGTCGTCACCGGCGAGGCCATCATCGGCGCCCACATCTTCCGCGACTTCTTCGCCGGCATCACCAACATCATCGGCGGCCGCGCCGGGGGCTATGAGAAGGCCCTGCGGCAGGCCCGCGACATCGCCCTGCAGGAGATGCAGCTCGAGGCCAAGTCCTTGGGCGCAGACGCCGTCGTGGGGGTGGATCTCGACTACGAGAACCTGGGTGTCCAGAACGGGATGCTGATGGTGACCGCTTCCGGCACGGCTGTGAAATTGGGCGCGTAAGACACGGAATGTTCTCGAAAATCCTGATCGCGAACCGGGGCGAGATCGCCGTCCGGATCATCAAGACCTGCCGCCGGATGGGCATCAAGACGGTGGTCGTCTACTCCGACGCCGACGCCGACTCGATGGCCGTGGAGATGGCCGACGAGGCGGTGTTCATCGGCGGCGCGCCGGCGTCGGAGAGCTATCTGGTGGCCGACAAGATCGTCGACGCCGTGCGCCAGACCCGCGCCGAGGCGGTGCACCCGGGCTTCGGCTTCCTGTCCGAGAACGCCGGCTTCGCGCGCCGGCTGGCGGCCGAGGGAATCGTCTTCATCGGCCCCAATCCCCACGCCATCGAGGCGATGGGCGACAAGATCGAGTCCAAGAAGTTCGCCGCCAAGGCCAACGTATCGGTGGTGCCCGGCCACGTGGGCGAGATCGACGACACCGCGCACGCCGTGAAGATCTCCGATCAGGTCGGCTACCCCGTGATGATCAAGGCGTCGGCCGGCGGCGGCGGCAAGGGCATCCGCGTCGCCTGGAACCGCAAGGACGTGGAGGAGGGCTTCCCGGCCGTCCGCGCCGAGGCCAAGGCCAGCTTCGGCGACGACCGCATCTTCATCGAGAAGTTCATCGAGAGCCCGCGCCACGTCGAGATCCAGGTGCTGGGCGACAAGCACGGCAACGTCGTCCACCTGTTCGAGCGCGAGTGCTCGATCCAACGCCGCAACCAGAAGGTCATCGAAGAGGCGCCCAGCCCGCTGCTGGACGAGAAGACCCGCAAGGCGATGGGCGACCAGGCCGTCGCGCTGGCCAGGGCCGTCGGCTACGACAGCGCCGGCACCGTCGAGTTCGTCGCGGGCCAGGACCGCAGCTTCTTCTTCCTCGAGATGAACACCCGCCTGCAGGTGGAGCATCCGGTGACGGAGATGATCACCGGCGTCGACCTGGTCGAGCAGATGATCCGCTCGGCGGCCGGCGAGAAGCTGCCGTTCGCGCAGAAGGACCTGAAGATCAACGGCTGGGCCATGGAGAGCCGGATCTACGCCGAGGACCCGTACCGCGGCTTCCTGCCCTCGATCGGGCGGCTGGTGCGCTATTCCCCGCCGCAGGAGGGCGACACGTCCTACGGCTTCGTCCGCAACGACGCGGGCGTGCGCGAGGGCGACGAGATCTCGATGTTCTACGACCCAATGATCTCCAAGCTGTCGACCTGGGGGAAGACCCGCGACGCGGCGATCGACGTGATGGGCCGGGCGCTGGAGGACTTCCACATCGAGGGCCTGGGCCAGAACATCCCGTTCCTGGCCGCGGTGATGGACCAGAAGCGGTTCCGCTCGGGCAAGTTGTCGACCAACTACATCAAGGACGAGTTCCCCGAAGGCTTCCAGGGCCTGCCGCCCACCGAGCGACAGCGCGACCTGATGAGCGCCGTGGCGCTGGCCATGCACCGGGTGCTGACCCGCAGAGCCGCGCCCGACCTGCTGCGCGACGACTGGATCGTGATCGCCGGGCACAAGAAGCGGGCGGTGAACGTCCAGGCCGACAACGGCGACTTCACCGTCGAGTCCGACGGCAAGCGCTTGCGGCTGGAGAACGTCCACTGGCGGCCGGGCCAGCCCGTGTTCCGCGGCCGCTTCGATGGCCAGGACTTCACGGTGGCGGTGAAGCCCGCGGCCGAGGGCTTCGTGATCCGCCACCGCGCCACGACGCTGCAGGTGCTGGTGCTGACGCCCCGCTCGGCCGAGTTGCACGAGAAGCTGCCGCCCAAGAAGGCCGCCGACACCTCCAAGATGGTGCTGTCGCCGATGCCGGGCCTGGTGGTCTCCATCGACGTGGCCCAAGGCCAGGACGTGAAGACCGGCGAGATCGTGGCCGTGCTCGAGGCGATGAAGATGCAGAACATCCTGCGCGCGGAGCGCGACGGCACGGTCAAGGCCGTCAGCGTCAAGGCGGGCGACAGCGTCGCGGCCGACGAGGTTCTGGTAGAGTTCGCCTGAGCGACTGACCTCGCTGGGAGATTCGATGGGCTTTGCGGAGCTCTTCCTGTCCGCGCAGGGCCGTGCGCCGCGCCTGCCGTCGCTGATCGCGGCGGCGGTGCTCCTGGGGCTGGCGGCGCTCTACGAGGCCCTGGTGGGCGCCACGCTTCACTGGATCACCGGCTGGTTCGTCTACCCGGCGCTGTTCTACGCGGGCGCCTGCGCGCTCTCGAAGCGGCTGCATGACCGCGGCCGCTCGGGCTGGTGGGCGACGCCGACCCTGGTCTCGGTCGTTGCCGTGTGGCCGCACCCGGCGGGTTTCCTCGACTTCGTGTTCTTCCTGGTGCTGGTCTGGGCCTTCGTCGAACTGGCGCTGATGCCGGGCGAGCAGGGCGCCAACCGCTATGGCGTGAACCCGCTGGCGCCATTCGGGGCGGCCTGACAGTCGGATCAGTGAACGAGCGGCGACGGATGACCGGCGGCTGGGGACGAGGCCCCTCTCGTCACGGGTGCGTTCTCATCCCGCGGCAGGCGGTCGATCAGCACCCGGTTGCGCCAGATTTCGACCTTGGCGGCGGTGCAGACGTCGAGCGCGCGGCGTATTGCTTCTTCGTCGCTCGGGGCCGGGAAGTCTTCGCAGAGGACGTATCCGCTCGCGAAGTACTCGATCAGTCGGTAGCGCCGCACACGGCCGCGCCGGGTGTTCTTCGGCTTCATCTTGGTCGTCCCGCGCTGCGGCCGGCAAGGCATGGCGGGTCGTGCAGCCACCGCAGCCACATCGATGCTGCTGAAAGCAAGCGTTCAAGGCGAGAAACAAGCCCGCCCGAACGTGAAAGTTAATAGCGGGCCGTACTCAAAATGCCAGTCATCTTGACGTGAAATAACAAGCGCACCGGTTGCGTATTTGGAGCAACGGAGACTGTAGTAGAGCTTTGGTGAGCTGGCGCGTGACGCATTACGATATGTTAAATGCGCGCGCATGGGATCTCCGTGGGCGGCGGCTTACTACAAATTCCCCTCAAGGGGGAATTGTTTGCTTGCAGTTTCAACGGTGATAGCGAAATGCCGGGCGAGATGCTCCGCCTTCGTCCTCGGGCCGTCGTGGCCTGAGCCCAGGCGTTCCCGTCGGGAAGGTTGCACCCCCTTTCCGGCTGGGGGGTTGGCGCCCTCGACTTCGGCTGAGGGCGACTTCTTACCGTAGGGGGCGGCGACGCTCGGCCGCACCCGTTATCCATCCGCCTTAACGACCTGGAGGCTTCTCACCGGGAAGCTGCAGGCGAGGGCGTTTGAGTCGGGATTTCGTATGCGTTTGCGAGTGTTGGCGGCCGCGGCCGCGGTCTGCTTCCTGTTGGCCCCATCGGCGCAGGCGGCCGGAAGCTTTGAGGAAGAGGTGCTCGCGGCCATCAACTATGCCCGCACCAAGCCGCAGGCGTTCGCCCGCCACCTCCGCGACGCCGATCCTGAGTATGCGAGCTGGGCGGGGGACGAGCCAGGCGCGCTGGACGAGGCGGTCGCGTTCCTGATGCGCCAGCCGCCGCTGCCGCCGCTGCGCTGGGACGAGCGGCTCGGAACGGCGGCCCGCGACCATGCGGACGCGCAGGGCTGGAGGGGGCAGGAGGGCCACACCGGCCCGCGCGGTGACACCTTCGCCCAGCGTCTGCAGCGGGTCGGCCTCTACGCCGGCCTGAGCGCCGAGAGCATCTCCTATGGCCAGATGTCGCCCGAGGACGTCGTGCGGCAGCTGATCGTCGACAGCCGGGTGCGCAATCGCGGCCACCGGCGCGACATCTTCAGCCGCGGATTCCAGGCCGCCGGCGTCGGCTGTGCCGACCACGCCCGCTACGGCGCAATGTGCGTGATCCAGTACGCCGGGGCGATCGTGGCGCGCTGAGGTCGCCTCCGCTAGGCTAGCGGGCGGCGAACACGTTCGCCCAACCGAAAGCGAGGGCGGCGTGCGTGTGCTGACGATGACGGTGCTGTTTACGCTCGCGGCGGGCGGGGCGCAGGCCGGCGAGCTCTACCTCGTGAACGGGAGGGTGTTCACCGCCGATCCGCAGCGACCCGCAGCCGAGGCCGTGGCGATCCGCGACGGCCGGATCGTGGCTGTTGGCACGTCGGCGGAGATCCGCGCGCTGGCCGCCAAGTCGTCGGCGGGGGCGCTGCATGACCTGGGAGGACGGCGCGTCGTCCCCGGGCTGATCGAGGCGCACGGTCATGCCGGGCCCGCGCTGCCTGGCCGGTCGGCGCCGATGCCCAACCTGCCGTGGCCCGGCCCGACGCCCGACGAGGCCCTGAAGGCGATCAAAGAGGCCGCCCGCGAAGGGCCGGGCTGGATCGAGGGCGAGATCGGGCCGCTGGTGGTCAACGACCCGCGCAACTGGCGTCAGGCGCTGGACGCGGTCGCGCCGGACAATCCCGTCGTGCTGCGTCCCTGGTGGGGCCACGGCACACTTATGAACTCGGCGGCGCTCAAGGCGCTGGGCGTGGCCGAGGACGTGCGCGACCCGCTGGGCGGCTGGTACAGCCGTGATGCATCTGGCCGGTTGGACGGGCGCGTCCGCGAGACGCCCGAGTGGGTGCTGATGCGCCGGCGCGGCGCGGCCGTCGACCAGGCCACGGCGTCGGCGGCGTATCGCGCGACGGCGGAGCTCTACGCGGCCTGGGGCGTCACGACCTACCATCAGATGATGCAGAACCAGCCGCTGGGCGAGGGCCTGCAGGCGCTGGCGGCGGCGAAGTTGCCGATCAAGTGGAGCGTCTACGGCTGGGCCACGCCGCAGCGCGCGCCGGCCGACGCCTGGGACATGTTCCGCGGCGCCGCCTCGCCGGCAGCCAACGTGCGTATCGCCGGCATCAAGTGGGTGCTCGACGCCACGCCGATCGAGCGGGACGCCTACATGGCGGAGCCATACGCCGACCGGCCGGGCTGGCGCGGGCGGCCGAACTATCCCGGCCAGCTCGACGCGATCCTCAGGGCGACCCTGGCGAACGGGAAGCAGCCGGCCTTCCATGTTTCGGGCGATGGCCAGCTGACCGATCTCCTGGCGCGGATGGAGGCGCTCGCGCCCGTCGAACGGTGGCGGGCGCTGCGGGCGCGGATCGAGCACGCCGACGGCCTCACGCCCGGCCTGATGGCCCAGACGCGGCGGCTGGGCGTGGTGATCGTGACGAACCCGCTGCACCTGGACCCGATGCCGGACGCCTCGGGCACGCCGCTGATGAGGGCCCGCCTCGGCGATCGCGCGGCCGCTTTCCAGCCCATGAAAAGCGTTGTCGCCGCGGGCATCCCCTTCGCGATCGGATCGGACGCGGGCGGGCCGCCGGCCAATCCGTTCCTCAACATGATGCTGGCGGTGATCGACCCTTCGAACCCGAAGGAGGCCCTGACCCGCGAACAGGCGCTCCTGGCCTACACCAGCGGCGGCGCGTTCGCCGAAGGGCAGGAACGGGTGAAGGGAATGATCAGGCCGGGCATGGCGGCCGACCTCGCCGTGCTGTCGCAGGACATCCTGGAGGTTCCGCTGCAGGCGCTTCCGGGCACGAAGAGCCTGCTCACCCTGGTGGACGGTGAGCCGGCGCACGCCGACGGACCGTTTGCCGACCTGAAGCGCTAGGCCGGCGCCTCGGCGTCCTCCACTGCGCCGAACACCCGCCGGAAACTGGCCTTCAGGGCCCCGTCGGCCTCGTCCATGGTCACCGGCAGGCCCAGGTCCACCAGGCTGGTCACGCCGTGCTCGGTGACCCCGCAGGGGACGATGCCGCCAAAGTGGGCGAGGTCAGGCTCGACGTTCAGCGAAACGCCGTGGAACGAGACCCAGCGGCGCAGCTTCACGCCGATGGCGGCGATCTTGTCCTCGCGGGGCGGGGCGCCGGGCGCGCGCCGCTCGACCCAAACCCCCACGCGGCCGTCGCGGATCTCGCCCTTCACGTTGAAGGCGTCGAGCGCGCCGATCACCCAGTCCTCCAGCGCGGCCACGAAGGCGCGCACGTCGCGCCGCCGCTGGGTGAGGTCGAGCATCACGTACGCCACCCGCTGTCCGGGCCCGTGATAGGTGTACTGGCCGCCGCGACCGCTTGCGAAGACGGGGAACCGGTCGGGATCGATCAGGTCGCCTGCCTTGGCCGAGACACCGGCGGTGTAGAGGGGCGGGTGCTCCAGCAGCCAGACGAGCTCGCCCGCGCGGCCTTCGGCGATGGCGGCGGCGCGCGCCTCCATGGCGGCGACGGCCTCCGGATAGGCGACCGGCGTGCGCGAAACCGCCCAGCCGGTGGGGGCGGCGTCCGTGCGGCCGAATGGCGCTTCGGCTGGCGAACTTAACGACCGATCAAGCATGTTGCGACCAATGTGGGGCTCGGGCGTGCGTCGCGCAAAGCCCAGCACAGTGTCGAGGTCCTCCTTCGTGAGCCAGGTCAAGGCGGTCAATGTCGAAATCCAGGTGGTGCTCGGCCGCGCCACCTTGCCCATGGCGCAGCTGTTGCGCATGGGCCGCGGCGCCGTCATCCCGCTGGACACGACCGTGAACGAGGAGGTCTGGATCCTCGCCAACAACCATCCGGTGGCCCGCGGCGAGATCCAGATCAACGACGAACGCATCGCCATACAGGTGACCCGCGAGGCCAATGTCTACGACTACATGGCGGGCAGCGTCTAAACGCCGTAGCGACGGGCACTTGAGTATGCGGCCGGTGTTTGCTACCTGCGCCGCCTCACCACGAGCGGTCGTGGCGGAATTGGTAGACGCGCAGCGTTGAGGTCGCTGTGGGGCAACCCGTGGAAGTTCGAGTCTTCTCGACCGCACCAGTGAATCAGGGCCTTTACCGAGGAACGAGCAAAGCCGTCCGCACATAGCTTCGGGGAGGTCCGCATGAGTCGCGAAACGGACGACCTCACCGACGTTGCGGACCTCGAGGAAGATCTCGAGGACCTCGCCCTCGAAGACGACTACGCGCTCAATCCGGAGTTCGTGTCCGACGTCGCCGACGCGCTGGACCGCGGCGACGCCGAGCGTCTGCGCGAGCTGATCGCGGCCCTGCACCCGGCCGACGTGGCCGATCTCATGGGCTTCCTGGCGGCCGACGCCCGCGAAGAGCTGATCCCGCACCTCGATCCCGAGACGCTGGCCGAGATCCTGTCCGAGCTGGACAGCGAGATCCGCGAGGAGGTGCTGGAGCACGTCCCGTCAGCCACGCTGGCCAAGGCCATCGGGGAGATGGAGTCGGACGACGCGGCCGACGTCGTCGACGACCTGGAGGACGACAAGCGCGCCGAGGTCATGGCCGCCATGCCCGAGCTGGAGCGGGCGGCCATCGAGACCACGCTCAGCTACGGGGACGAGACCGCCGGCCGCCTGATGCAGCGCGAGGTCGTGGCCGCGCCGCAGTTCTGGACCGTCGGCCAGGCCATCGACCATTTCCGCAAGGATCCGGACGAGCTGCCCGAGCTGTTCTTCGACATCTATGTCGTGGATCCGGCCTTCAAGCCGGTGGGCGCCGTGCCGGTCAGCGGGCTGCTGCGGGTGGGCCGTCAGACGCCGCTGGCGCAGATCATGGAGCCGGTGACCGAGATCACCGTCGACCTCGACCAGGAAGAGGTCGCCTACATCTTCGACAAGTACCACCTGATCTCGGCGCCCGTGGTCGACGCGGCCGGCCGGCTGGTGGGCCAGATCACCGTCGACGACATCGTGGGCGTCGTGCAGGAGGAGGGCGAGGAGGACATCCTGGCTCTGGCCGGTGTGTCGGACGCCGGCCGCGACGCCGGCGTCATGGGCATCGTGCGCTCGCGCCTGCCGTGGCTCCTGGTCAACACCGTGACGGCGGCGCTGTCGGCCAGCGTGATCGGGGCCTTCGAGGGGGAGATCGAGAAGCTGGCGATTCTGGCCGCCCTGATGCCGGTGGTGGCCTCGCTCGGCGGCAACGCCGGCACCCAGACCCTCACCGTCGCGGTGCGCGCCCTGGCGAGCCGCGAACTGTCGGCGTTCAACGCCATGCGGACCGTGAGCCGCGAGATGGTCGTGGGCCTGATGAACGGGGCGATCCTGGCGGTGATCACCGGCGGCGTGCTCTGGGCCGTGTTCCACGACGTGGGCCTGTCGATCGCCTTCGGCGCCGCGATGATCATCAACTTCTTCATGGCGGCGCTGGCCGGGGCGGTGATTCCGCTGGCGCTGGACCGGATGGGACGGGACCCGGCCGTTTCCTCTTCGGTCTTCGTGACTTTCGTGACGGACTTCACAGGTTTCTTCGCCTTCCTCGGCCTCGCCGCGCTAATCCTGTTGTAAGTGGCGTCGGGCTTGCGCCGGGGTACCCCGGGCGAAGGCCGCCTGTGCCGAATTGGGTCAATTGGGAGCCATGCTCTCGCGTCACCGCGTGTCCCGGGCGGCCATCGAGCTGATCAAACGGTTCGAGGGCTACCGCCGAAACGCTGCCCAGCTGCCCGACGGGCGCTGGACGATCGGCTATGGCCATACGCTGACGGCCCGCGAAGGGGCCGAGGTCTCCGAGCCCGACGCCGAGGCGTTGCTCGTCTATGACCTGATCGCCGTGCAGCACGCGGTGAACGAATGCGTCTACGCGCCGCTCGACCAGAACCAGTTCGACGCCCTCTGCAGCTTCGCGTTCAACGTGGGGCTCGACAACTTCCGCCGCAGCCAGGTGCTGAAGCGGCTGAACGCCGGCGCCCACGTGCAGGCCGCCTGCGCCATGGAGTTGTGGCGGAAGACCGACTTCGAAGGGGAGCGGATCGTGCTGGACGCGCTGGTCCGCCGCCGCGCCTCGGAAAAGGCCCTGTTCCTCAGCCCCGACGACGGGAACTGGACGCCGGCGCCGTCGCCGCTGCTTCGGCCGGTCATCGACCTCGACGCCCTGGACCTGGTGCCGCTGCGCCGGCCGGTGGAGGTGGAAGCGTCGTTCGAGGGCGACCGGGTTACGGCCCGTCGCGACGACCTGGCGTCGGCCGGGCCCGACGACGAAACAGCCCTGCCGCCCGAGCCAACGCCCGTCGAGCCGGCTGCGCCCGCCGTCGCCGCCGCCGCCGAGGCTGTCACGGCCCGGCTTGAGACGATCTTCGCCGATCCGGGCTCCGAACCCGAGCCGGAGCCGGAGTTCGTCGCCGGGCCGATCGAGGGCCCGGTGCTCGAGGAATCGCCCGCCGAGCCGGAACCCATCGAAGAGGCGCTCGCCGAAGAGGTGCGTCCGCAGGCCGACTTCGCGCCGCCGATCACCACGGTCGCCGAGCCCGAACCCGCGCCGGCCGCCACCTTCACGCCCAGGCCTTTCGCTGAACCGGCCGACGCGGAACTGGACATCCCCAAGACGCCGGCCTCGTCGCTTTACGGCGACGAGCGCGACGGGCCGCAGGTGAACGTCGAGGTCGCGCCCTACGAGTTCATCCCGGCCCGCACCCGGCCGCCGCCGGCCCCGAAGGAGATTTCGGTGGTGTGGGACCTGCTGCTGGCGCTGTTCGGCCTGGCCTTCTTCGGCTTCGGTGTGTTCTGGGGCCTGAACGCGCGCGCGGCGCCGACCGGCGGCCTGGTGACGCCGATCATGGTGGCCTGGCCTGCCGGCCTGGCGGGCGTCGGCTTCGTGGTGGTGGCCGTTTTCCGCCTGCTGCAGCGCCTGGGCCGCGAGGCCGAGCGGGACTAACTCGCGAGCGGCCGCGACGCGTGCTAACAGCCGCCGCATGATCCCGAACCACGGACCCGCCATGGAGTTCGGCCTCGGCGAAGCTGCCGACGCCATCCGCGAGACGACCGCCCGCTTCTCAGCGGACAAGATCGCGCCGCTGGCCGCGGAGATCGACGCCACCAACGAGTTCCCGCGCGCGCTCTGGCCGCAGATGGGCGACCTGGG
>NZ_DASWTE010000301.1:0-4390 GCF_036402295.1 Phenylobacterium sp. | reverse complement strand
GGGCGGACCTTGCGGCCCGCCCCTCGAACGCGTTGCGATGCCGACCGGGCCTACTTCCCGATCTTGCCGAGCTCGCTCATCAGGTCCGGCACGGCGGCCTTGTAGTCGGCGACCAGGCCGTAGTCGGCGACCTGGAAGATCGGCGCGTCGGGGTCCTTGTTGATCGCGACGATCACCTTGGAGTCCTTCATGCCGGCCAGGTGCTGGATGGCGCCCGAGATGCCGATGGCGACGTAGAGCTCGGGCGCGACGACCTTGCCGGTCTGGCCCACCTGGTAGTCGTTCGGCGCGTAGCCGGCGTCCACCGCGGCGCGGCTGGCGCCCACCGCCGCGCCGAGCTTGTCGGCGAGGGGCTCGATCACCCGGTGGAATTCCTCGGCGGAGCCCATGGCGCGGCCGCCCGAGACGACGATCTTGGCGGCGCCCAGATCCGGGCGGGCCGACTTGACGATCTTCTGGTCGACGAAGTGGGTCTTGGCCGGAGCGCCCGGAGCCGCCACGGATTCGACCTTGGCCGAGCCGCCTTCCGCCGCCGCCTTGAAGGCGGTCGGGCGCACGGTCAGCACCTTCTTCGCGTCGGAGGACTGCACCGTCTCCATCGCGTTGCCGGCGTAAATCGGGTGGGTGAAGGTGTCGGCGGAGACCACCTCGGTCACGTCCGAGATCTGCGCCACGTCCAGCTTCGCCGCCACGCGGGGGCTGAAGTTTTTACCCTGCGACGTGGCCGGGGTGAGGATGTGGTCGTAGCCGCCGGCCAGACCCACGATCAGGTCGGTCACCGTCTCGGCCAGGCCCTGGCCCAGCTCGGCGCTCTCGGCGGTCAGCACCTTGCGCACGCCGGCGATCTTGGCCGCGGCGGCCGCGACCCCGGCGACATTGGTCCCGGCAACCAGCACGTCGACGTCGCCGCCGATGGCTTGCGCGGCGGTCACCACCTTGTGGGTGTTGTCCTTGAGGGTCGCGTTGTCGTGGTCCGCGATGACGAGAACGGCCATGTTAGAGGACCCCCGCGGTCTTGAGGTTCGAAACGAGGTCGGCGGCGGTTTCCACCTTGATCCCGGCCTGGCGCTTGGCCGGCTCGGTGACCTTCACGACCTTGAGGCGCGGCGCGGTGTCGACGCCGAGCGAGCCCAGCTCCTTCACGTCGAGCGGCTTCTTCTTGGCCTTCATGATGTTGGGCAGCGAGGCATAGCGCGGCTCGTTCAGGCGCAGGTCGGCGGTGACGACCGCCGGCAGGTCCACGTCGAGCGTCTGCAGGCCGCCGTCGACCTCGCGGGTCACCTTGGCCTTGCCGCCGGCGATGGCGACTTCCGAGGCGAAGGTCGCCTGCGGCCAGTCGAGCAGGGCGGCCAGCATCTGGCCCACGGCGTTGTTGTCGCCGTCGATCGCCTGCTTGCCCATCAGCACCAGCTCAGGGGCTTCCTCGGCGATCACCGCCTTCAGCACCTTGGCCACGGCCAGCGGCTCGAGGTCCTGGTCGGTCTGGATCAGGATGGCCCGGTCGGCGCCCATGGCGAGTGCGGTCCGGAGGGTCTCCTGGGCCTGCTGCGGGCCCACGGACACGGCCACGATCTCGGTGGCGGCGCCTTTTTCCTTCAGGCGGACGGCCTCTTCGACCGCGATCTCGCAGAAGGGATTCATCGACATCTTGACGTTTGCGAGGTCGACGCCCGTCTGGTCGGCCTTAACGCGGGCCTTGACGTTGTAGTCGATCACCCGCTTGACCGGGACCAACACCTTCATGGGTTGCTAGCGCCTCAAATTGCTGCGGAAAGAATGCCGGAGGGGCATAACGCGTCCGGCGAGCTTTGCAAGCGCGGGCGGCCGGAAAATGCCGCACTGCACACACTCTGGCGAACGCGCCTCCCGTTACGTAAAAGGCCCGCATGAACGCGAATATCGAGCGCCTGAAGCTCATCTTCATCGGCCTGTTCGTCGTCGCCGCCATCGGCGTCGGCATCTGGCAGTTCTGGTGGGTGATGCCCGCCCAGAAGTGCGAGAAGGAGCAGAAGAAGTGGTGGGACCCTGTCGAACGGGTCTGCGCCACGCCCGTGCTCGTCTCCGACATCACCGGCCGGGTGATCACCGACGAGAAGGCCCTGGCCGAAGCGAAGAAGGCGATCGGGCGGACAGCCGTGCCGAAGGGGCCGGCCCCGGCGCCAAAGAATTAGCGCGTCCCGCCGGAGACCCAGAACACCTCGGCCTTGCCGGCGTCGTTGGCCCAGCGGGCGGCGACGAAGAGGTGGTCGGAGAGGCGGTTGAGGTAGCGCATGGCCGGAGCGCTCACCGGCTCCCCCGACTCCACGAGGCGGACGGCGTCGCGCTCGGCGCGGCGGCTGACCGTGCGGGCGAGGTGCAGGGCCGCGGCCGCCGGCGTGCCGCCCGGCAGGATGAACGACTTCAGCGCGGGCAGGCGGTCGTTGAGGCTGTCGATCTCGGCCTCGAGGCGGGCGACCTGGCTGTCGAGGATGCGCAGCTTCGAGCCCGCTTCCTCGTCCGCCTTGGCCGGCATGGCGAGGTCGGCGCCCAGGTCGAACAGCTCGTTCTGGATGCGGCCGAGCATGGCGTCGAGCTCGGGGTCGGCCGTCAGGTGGACGCGAGCCAGGCCGATGCAGGCGTTCGTCTCATCGACCGCGCCGTAGGCCTCGACCCGCAGGTCGGTCTTGCTGACCGGCTGGCCGGTGGCGAGGCGCGTCTTCCCGGCGTCGCCTGTGCGCGTATAGATGCGGTTGAGCGTGACCATTGGTCGCTGCGTCAGCTCTGGCTTCGCCACCAGACCGCGGCCACAAGAACAGCCACGGCGATCGCTTGCGTGAGCACGCGAAGCCGCATCAGCTTGTTGGACCACGACCGGCCGAAGTCGCCGCCGCGGAACAGGGAATAGATGCCGAGGGCGAGCACCACGCTCACGGCGCCCAGCGCGGCGAAGATCAGGTAGTCGAACAGGTCCATCGCCCAAGTTTAGGCCCGCACACCGGGCGAGACCACCCGGTAACGCGTGTTCAATTTAAACTTGACTTTAGAGGCTGTGAGCATGTTCATCGAATCCGGGTCCAGGCCGAACGCTGAGATTCGACGTGACGCCAGACGCCTTATCGAATAAGGGCTTTCTCGCTCCTGCGAGCGCTACCAGCGCGCGTAAAGGCAATGGATTACAGTCTAGTAATCCGATTCACCTACCCCGTTGATTGAACATGTTCATTGCCGGTGATACCGGTTTCACACCTTCCCCCCAGCCGATCCCGGCGCCCCCCCAGCCGGTGAAAAAATAAGAGAAGAATGAAGCACATCTCTCCGATCCAGGTCGCCGCCGATGCTCCGGCGCGCGCCCCCACCCGCCGCGCCCTCGCCAAGCAGCAGACCCGCCTGAAGGTGCTCGCCGCCGCCCGCCGTCTCTTCAGCGAGCAGGGCTATGAAGGCGCCACCATCCGAGACATCGCCGCCGCTGCGGGCATGTCGACCGGCGCTGTCTTCGCCAACTTCACCGACAAGTCGGACCTGTTCCGCGAGATCATGGTCGACGACATGGAGGCGCTTCTCGCCGCCATGCGCGACGCCGCCGTCCGCGGCCGCAACGTCGAGGACGGTGTGCTGAAGGTCTTCATGGCCGGCTACACCTTCTACAAGACGCGCCTGCAGCTGGCCCGCGCGGCCTTCTCGGTGTCGTGGGACAAGGACGGCGGCCCCTCGCTGCGCGGCCTGCCGTCGTCGCTGGCGTTCCAGGACGTGTTCACCGAGCTGCTGACCGCCGCCGTCGAACGTGGCGAGTTGTCGCAGGAAGCCGAAGTGAAGCTGCGGGCCCAGATGCTGTTCGACACCTACCTGTCGAACTTCCCGCAAGCGATCTTCGAAGGCTGGAGCCTGGACGCGCTCCAGGCCCGCGCCCGCGACCAGATCCGCATCCTGCTGGCAGGCGCGCGCCGGGGCTGAGCCGGCGATGACCGCTGACGTCGGATCGATCCCCGAGCGTTCGGGAACCCCCAGGCAGTCGCAGAAAGAAGCGACGCGCCAGAGGGTGCTGGACGCTGCGCGGGAGCTGTTCGACACCTACGGCTACCAGGGCACCACGATCCGCGAGATCGCGCGGCAGGCCCAGGTGTCCGTGGGCAGCGTCTTCACGACCTTCGCCTCCAAGGGCGAGATCCTCTCCGAGGTGATGGCCGCCCGGCTCGACCCGCTGTTCGCGGAGATCGACCGGGTGATGCCGCACCTGCGCGGGTCCACGGCCGACCGCCTGCGGACCATGTTCGCCATCCACTTCGAGTTCGAGGCCAAGCACGTGCGGCTGTTTATGTCGCACATCGCCGCCGCCTACGACTGGACGCTGACCGAGGGGGCGCGCCCCTACGGCCGCAACGCGCGCCTGCAGGACGTCATCGCGGCGACCCTG
>NZ_DASWTE010000300.1:0-19317 GCF_036402295.1 Phenylobacterium sp. | reverse complement strand
TGAAGCTCACCGAGCTGTACACTCGGTCCGTGCCGCCGGTCGAACCAGACGTGGTCTCGACCACCAGGTCGCCGACGTTGTCGACATAGTAGGTGTCGCTGCCCGTTCCGCCGTCGAGCCGGTCGGCGCCGGCGCCGCCATCGAGGGTGTCGTTGCCGGCCAGGCCGTTCACGGTGTCGGCCCCCGCGCCGGGCTTCAGCTGGCCGGCCACGGTCGTGGTCGTGTTGATCAGGTCGCCGTAGGCGGTGCCGGTCACGGTGACGCCGCCGCTGGGGTCGGGAGCCGGCGCGGGGGCGGTGGCGGCGCCCTCGCCGAGGAACGAGGAGACATCCAGGCGGCCGCCGGTGACGGTCTTGCCGACCAGCGACGCGGTCGAGATCGTCGAGGACAGGAGTTCGGCGCGGATCGCGGCCGCCGAAGCCGTTGGATTGTACGCGGCGTACAGCGCCAGCGCGCCCGCCACGTGCGGCGTCGCCATCGACGTGCCGTGCTTGAAGCCGTAGCCGCCGCCCAGGGTGGTCGAGTAGATCGAATAGCCGGGCGCGCCCAGGTCGACCGACACTTTCCCGTAGTTCGAGAACGCCGCCAGGTCGCCGGTCTTGTTGATCGCGGCGACCGCGATCACCGCCTCGTAGCCCGCCGCGGCCGTGGTGGAATAGCTCGCCGGGTAGTAGGCGCTGGAGTCGTTGCTGTCGCCGAGCGCGTCCGAGCCGCCGTTGCCGGCCGCCGCCACGTACAGGATCTGGGCCTTCGCGCTGCGGACGATCGCATCGAGCTGGGCGGTGGAATAGGCCGCGCCGCCCCAGCTGTTGTTCGTGGCCACGAAGTCGTAGGCCGTGCCGGCCTTGGACGCGTTGGTGAAGTAGTCCAGCGCCTTCACCGAGTTCGACGTGTAGCCGTAGGCGCTAGCGTTCATGAACTTCAACGCGACGATCGAGGTGCTCCAGCCGATACCGGCGACGCCTGCGGCGTTGCCCCCCGTCGCGCCGATCGTGCCGGCCACGTGCGTGCCGTGGCCGTTGTCGTCCATCGGGTCGTTGTCGTTGTTGGAGAAGTCCCAGCCGATCAGGTCGTCCTTGTACCCGTTGGCGTCCTCGTCGACGCCGTTCTCCCAGCGCGTGTCGCTGAGCAGGTCGCCGGCGTCGATGCGGCCGTTGCTGTTCTTGTCGGTGACGTAGCTGGCGTTCTGGGAATTGTTCAGGTCACGGAAGGTGATCAGGCTGTCGCCGTCGACGTCCTTCAGCGCGGACTTGAGCGCCGTGGGAATCTCTTTCTGGTTCAACCAGATGTTCTTGTAGAGGTCGGGATGGGTGTAGTCGACGCCGGTGTCGAGGACGCCGATCGCCGCCTTGGTCGTGCCCGTGAAGCCCGCGGCCCACGCTTCGGTCGCCTGGCTGCCAAAGGCATTGGTGTACGTGCCCGTATCGCCGTAGAGGCTCCAGGTCGTTCCGGCCGCGACGCTGGTGTCGTTGCTGATCGCGTCGATCTGGACGACGTAGTCGGGCTCCACGAACTCCACGCCGGGGAGCTGCGAGAGGATCTCTATCGCCTTCTCGACGCTGACCCCATCGCCGAGGGCCAGGCGCTTCACGACGCTCGCCGGACCTTCGGCTTCGCCGTCGTCGAGGAACCGTCCCATGACGGCCATCAGCGCGGCGCTCTGAGCGCCCTTCGCCGAGACGTCGAATTGGATCAGAACTTCGCCTGCACGATAGGCAGCCGCGAACGAGGCGTTGGCGTCCGACATGTATTGAGGTCCCCGAAAACCCGAATGAGAGACTTTGCCGCTCGACTCACGCGGCGGCTTTGCGTTCTGCGGTACATGCAGAATTGGGCCCGGTTTATGGCATGATCGTTAACGACAAATCATGTGCGTCGTCGCGCCGCAGCATCCGTTATACTGAAGCTTGTTTAGGTCTGTTAAATATTCGGAACTACTGTCTACTATCAGTCGAGGGTTGCGTTAACGCTCGCCGGAGTAGATTGGCAGCCGTGACCATCCCAGCCCCGCGTGGGGGACGGGACGCCCCAATCGATCAGCGGCCCTTCCACTGGGGCGCGCGCTTCTGGGCGAACGCCAGCGGCCCCTCCTTGAAGTCCTCGGACGTGTAGAGCGCCGAGACGGCCGGGTACTTGTTCTGGCCTCTCAGCGCGGCCTCCAGGCTGGGCTCGTCCAGGCCCATGTAGACAGCCTGCTTCGAAGCCCGGATCGACATGGGCCCAAGCTCGCAGATGCTGCTCGCCAGCGCGCGCGCGGTGCGCATCAGGTCCTGCGGCGCAGTGACCTCGTGGACGAAGCCCAGCTCGTGGCCCTCGGCCGCCGAGACGCGGCGGGCGGTCAGGATCATCCCCATGGCCCGCTTGGTCCCGATGGCGCGCGGCAAGCGGTGCAGGCCCCCGGCCAGGGCCGCGAGGCCCACCCTCGGCTCGGGCAGGGAGAATACCGCCGCCTCCGATCCCAGGATGATGTCGCACGCCAGCGCGATCTCGAAGCCGCCGCCCATGGCGACGCCGTTCACGGCCGCGATCAGCGGCTTGGTGAGGTCGAAGCGCGAGGTCAGGCCCGCGAAGCCCGACGGAGGCGACCGCATCTCGCCGCCCGACGCCTGGTGCTTGAGGTCGTTGCCGGCCGAGAAGGCGCGATCGCCGGCGCCGGTGACGACGCCCACCCATTGGTCCGGATCGGCGGCGAAGGCGTCGAGCGCCTCGTGCATCTCGAAGTGCGCCGGCGAGTGCAGCGCGTTCATGACCTCCGGACGGTTGAGCGTGAAGATCGTGACCGGCCCCTCGCGGTCGACCTTGATGTACTGATAGGCCATGGCGTCCTCCGTTTGGATCGAACCTCAGGGGGCGCCGCGGCGTCCGTCAATAGCGGCAGAGCCATGAAGCACCTCGTCCTCGACATCGGCGGCGTCTTCTACCGGGGCTGGCCGGACGAGGCCTTCTGGGAGCGATGGAGCGCGCGCACGGGGCTCGACCGCGAGACGATGGAGGCAGTCCTGTCGAAGTCGCCGGAGCATCGGGCCGCCCAGGTGGGGAAGATGACCGCGGACGCGGCTTTCGCGGCCGCCGGCGCGCGGCTGGGAATCGAGGGGCGGGTGATGCGGGCGCTGGCCGAAGACGCGTACCTCAGCGACTTCAACCACCGGCTCGCACACGCCGTGCGGGCCGTGAGGGCTGAGGGGGTGCGGGTGTGGTCGCTCACCAACACCCTGTCCACCGAGGCGCAAATCCAGGCGCGGCCGGAGTTGGAGGGCGTGTTCGAAGGCGTGGTCTCGTCGCACGATGTCCGCGCCGCAAAGCCGGACGCTGCGATCTTCCAGGCGCTGCTCGACCGGCTGGGCGCGGCGGTTGAGGACGTCGTCTTCGTCGACGACCTGATCGGTCACGTGGAGGCTGCGCGCGCTCTGGGCCTCACGGGCGTGCACTTCCAGTCGACCGACCAGGCGCTGGCCGAGCTGGCGGCGCTCTATCCTTCGACCAGCTTGAGCTCGCGCCGGTAGCGCTTCCAGTTGTCGACGTAGTGCGCCGAGCCGAAGGCCATGCGCGCTGCCTGCTCGTCGGTCAGCTCGCGGATCACCTTGCCCGGCGCGCCCATGACCAGCGAGTTGTCCGGGATCACCTTGCCTTCCGTAATCAGGCAGTTGGCGCCGATCAGGCAGTTCTTCCCGATCACGGCCCCGTTCAGGATGGTCGAGCCGATGCCCACCAGGGTGTTGTCGCCGATGGTGCAGCCGTGGAGCATCACCATGTGGCCCACGGTGACGTTGGCGCCGATGGTCAACGGCGAGCCGGTGTCGGTGTGGCAGACGCTGCCGTCCTGGATGTTGGAGCCCTCGCCGACCACGATGGGGTCGTTGTCGCCACGAAGTGTCGCACCCCACCAGACCGAGGCGTTCTTCTTCAGAATCACGCGGCCTATCACCGCGGCCGTCGGCGCGATCCAGTATTCGTCATCTTTCGGTAGCTCAGGCGTCACATTGCCTAAGTTGTAGACACTCAATGTCGCACCCCATTTCTTGCCGCGAAGGGCTGTTTAACGACTCGGAAAGGACGTTAGGATCATTCTAGTCGGGCGATTCGAGCAGGCGAAGGCCTTCTCGGAAGCCACCACGGGGGTTTCCTCCGTGTTCTCGCGCTGGACGGGGTGGATGGCGCTGAGTCTGTTGTTCCACCGGGTCGTTTCGCCCGGATCCGCAGATAGCGACGGACCCCCGGGTCCCGCACGCCGCCGCATCGTTCTCACCCATGCATTCGAAGGGCGCTCCCACTCGGGACGCCCTTTTTTCTTGCCCCCTGAGGAGGCCAAATGAGCAAGCGGGCTCTGAAGCGACAGCTGCGCGAAGGCGCGTTCGACGCGGGACAGTTCGAGGGGGATGACAAAATCCGCCGCCTGCCCGTCGACCGCGGCTGGTCGCCGCTGACCCATCACAATGATGACCGCGAGCAAGCCTACCTCAAAACCATCAAGGCCAAATCCGAGGGCCAGCAGGCGCTGATCAACGCCATCGATGCGAAGAATTTGGTCCTGGCCCTGGGGCCGGCCGGCACCGGCAAGACCTATCTCGCCATCGCCAAGGCCGTGGAGGCCCTGGAGGCGGGGCGCGTCGGCCGGATCGTGCTGTCGCGCCCGGCCGTCGAGGCCGGCGAGTCGATCGGCTTCCTGCCCGGCGACGCAGAGGACAAGCTCGCGCCCTACCTGCGCCCGCTCTACGACGCGCTGTCGGACCGCCTTTCGATGAAGCGGGTTCGGGCGCTGATGGCCGAGGGCGCCATCGAGATCGCGCCGGTGGGCTTCATGCGCGGCCGCACCCTGAACAACGCCTTCGTGGTCATCGACGAGGCCCAGAACTGCACCTACGTGCAGCTCAAGATGCTGCTGACCCGCCTGGGCTGGCACTCGACGATGGTGGTGACCGGCGACCCGAACCAGTCCGACCTGCTGCCGGAGATCTCCGGCCTGGGTCCGGTGGCGACGCGGCTCGAGGCCGTGGGCAACATCGCCGTCGTGCGCCTGGCCGACCGGGACATCGTCCGCCACCCGCTGGTGGCCGAGATGCTGGGGGTTCTCTAGGTCCAACTCTCCGGTCGTCATCCCCGGGCTTGTCCCGGGGACCCAGAAGCGCCGTCGGCGCCGGAACGAACTCAGCGTCGCGGCCGCGACCTTAGTCAGCGCCGCCTGCGTTTCTGGGTGGCCGGGACAAGCCCGGCCATGATGTTCGGAAGAAGAGGATCAAGCCATCTCCGGCTCGGCCTGGAACGACTCCAGCTGGGCCTTCAGTGCGCGCTGGTAGGCCGGGCGCGCTTCGCAGCGGGCGACGTAGGCGGCGAGGTTCGGGTGGGCCGCGACGAGGTCGGTGTGCCGCGGGATCTGCAGCACCGTGACCATCATCAGGTCGCCGACCGTGAAGCGGCCTTCCAGGTACTCCTTGTCGCCCAGGGCGGCCGCGAGCTCGGCTAGCCGGCGCCTGGCCATCGGCTCGACGCTGGCGCGGCGCCCCTCCTTCCAGGGCTGGCCTTCGAAGAAGAGGTCGAGGCCGGTGAGGTCCTGCACGGGCGGCTCCACCGTGTTGAGCGCCGAGAACAGCCAGCAGATCGCCCGCGCCCGGCCCTTCGGATCGCGCGGCAGCAGCACCTCGCTCTTCTCGGCGATGTGCAGCGCAATCGCGCCGGACTCGAACAGGGTCAGGTCATTCTCCACGTAGGCGGGCACCTGGCCGTAGGGCTGCAGGGCGCGGTATTGCGGCGTGCTCTGCTCGGGGCCCACGCTGATAAGTCGCTGCTCGTAGGGCAGCCCCGCCTCCTCCAGCGCCCAGCGGACCCGCAGGTCGCGCACCAGGCCGCGGGCGAAGTCCGGGACCCACTTGTAGGAATAGACGGCGATCATTCGGCAATCTCCCTGGTTCGGCGTTCTGCGTAGACCTGCTCGCTGTCGAAGCAGGCGTTCCAACCTTCGATGTGGCTGTCGCGGCGCTCGACGCTCATGAACGGCGCCTGGTGGAACGTCTGGCGCGTGCGCCCGTCCCCGGCGTCCTCGAACGTGAGCGTGACGACGCTCTCGGGATCCGGCTCGCCGTTCAGCCAGCGGAAGGTCATGACGATCCGCCGGCCGGGCTCGATCTCGAGGTAGCGGCCGCCCATGGCGCGGTCGCCGTGGGTCGGCATGCGGACGAGGGCGCGCCAGGCGCCGCCTACGCGGAAGTCGAGGTCGGCCTCGAGGCATCGCGAGTTCACCGGCCCCAGCCAGTTCCGCATGTGCTCGCCGTGGGCCCACATGTCGAAGACGAGCTGGCGCGGCGCATCGAACGTCCGCGCGATCAGGAGCTCGTCGTCGGCCAGGGGCCGCGCTGGGATGTCATTGGGCATCGCGTTGTCCCTTCGCGACCTCGGCCAGGTAGGTCTCCATTTTGTCGAAGCCGCCTTCCCAGAACGCGCGGTAGCGGGCGAGCCAGCCGTCGACTTCCTGCAGCGGCTGGGGCTGCAGGCGGCACGGCCGCCACTGGGCTTCGCGGCCGCGGGCGATCAGGCCGGCGCTTTCCAGCACCTTCAGGTGCCGCGAGATGGCCGGCAGGCTGATGTCGAACGGCTGGGCCAGCTCGCCCACCGTGGCCTCGCCCGCCGACAGCCGCGCCAGGATCGCCCGCCGGGTCGGGTCGGCCAGGGCCGAGAAGGTGGCGCTCAGGGGGTCGACGTGGATCGTCATTAGCAATCTCGTTAAATAACACGCTCGTTAAATAGGACGGGCGCGGCGTGCGTCAAGCGGCGCATTGCAGAATCCTGCCGCGCGCAATAGATAGTTCGTCGACCTAACTATCTTGACCGCCATGCCCGACACGCCCGCCGACATCATCGCCCTCGCCGACGCCCTGCGCCCGGCCGTGCTGCGGGTGTCGCGGCGGCTGCGGCAGGAGGCGCAGAAGGCCGGGCTGTCGGCGCAGGACGCCATGCTGCTGGGCCAAATCCGGAAGAACCCCGGCGTCGGGGTGAGCGGGCTGGCGGACATGGAGCGCACCTCGCGGCCCACCATGAGCGCGCACGTGAAGCGGCTCGAGGCGGCGGGGCTGGTCGCGCGCAGCGGCCACGCCGAGGACGGCCGCCGCTCGGGCCTGGCGATCACCGCGGCCGGCGCGCGCAAGCTCGACATCATCCGCCGAGAGCGGAACGATTGGCTGGCCGCCCGCCTCGCCCGCCTCCCCGCCGACGACCGCGAGGCGCTGGACCGCGCGGCGGGCGCCCTGCTCCGGCTAATCGACGCATGACGCCGACCGACGAAACCGCCGAGACCGCCGCCACGCCGCCCGAGGCCGCGGCGCCGAAGGACGCGGGCGCGATCACGCGGGGCTGGGTCGTGCCGGCGATCATCGGCTCGGCGCTGCTCATGCAGACGCTGAACGCCACGGTGATCACCAACGCGCTGCCGGCGATGGCCGAGAGCTTCGGGGTCGAGCCGGTGCGGCTCTCCATCGCCATCACGGTCTACATGCTCTCGGCGGCGATCTTCCTTCCGCTGTCAGGCTGGCTCGCCGACCGGTTCGGGGCCAAGCGGATCTTCCTGGCGTCCATCGTGCTCTATGCCCTGGGCTCGCTGGCCTGCGCTCTGGCCGGCAACCTGGCGACCATGATCCTCGCCCGCTTCGTTCAGGGCGCGGCCGGGGCCACCCTGATGCCGGTGGGCCGCCTGGTGTTGCTGCGGACCACGCCCAAGAGCGAGCTGGTCGGCGCGATGTCGGTGGTGACGATGCCGGCGCTGCTGGGCCCGGTGGTCGGCCCGGTTCTGGGCGGGGCGATCGTGACCTTCGCCGACTGGCCCTGGATCTTCCTGATCAACCTGCCGATCGCGGTGACGGGGTTCTTCCTCGTCCGCGCCTACGTGCCCGACGTGAAGGAACAGGCCGTCCCGCGCGTCGACATCCCGGGGATACTGCTGACCGGGCTGGGCCTGGCGGCGCTGATCTTCGGCTTCGAGAACATCGGCCGTGACGCGCTGCAGCCCTGGGCGGTGGGCGGCCTGTTCGCGGTGGGGGCCTTGAGCCTCGGCGTCTACGGCTGGCACGCCAGGCGGACGCCGCACGCCGTCGTGGACCTCTCGATCTTCCGCAAGCCCACCTTCGCCGCGGCGACCATCGGCGGCGGGTTCATGCGCACGGCGATGGGCGCCAACCCCTTCCTGCTCGCCATGCTGCTGCAGGTGGCGTTCGGGATGAGCGCGTTCGCGGCGGGGACCATGACCTTCGTGTCCGCCGTCGGCGCGCTCGCCATGAAGACGACAGCGCCGCCGATCTTGCGCCGCTTCGGCTTCCGCACAGTCTTGCTGGTCAACGCCGTGATCGTGGGCGTGAGCTTCATGGCCTACGCGCTTTTCAAGCCGTCGTGGCCGCACTGGGCGATCATGGCGATCCTGGGCGTGGGCGGCTTCTTCCGCTCGTTGCAGTTCTCGTCGCTGAACGGCCTGGCCTACGCCGACATCGAGCCCGATGAGATGAGCCGAGCGGCCACCACGGCTTCGATGGTGCAACAGCTGGTGCAGTCGATCGGCATCGGGCTCTCGGCCAGCCTGCTGCATGTCCTGATGACCCTGCAGGGCGAGACGAAACTGACCGCCGAGGTCGTGGGGCCGGCGTTCATCATCGCCGGCGCGTTCACGATGATCTCCATGCTCTGGTTCTGGAGTCTGCCGGCGGACGCGGGGGATGAGATGAACGGTCGAAAGGTCGCCTAGGAAACGCCTCAAGCGCTGACTATGGTGCCGCCCCTGATTTTGTGCCCCCCCAGGTCGGATAACATGAGATTTCTTGCCGCCGTCGCCGCTGCCTTCCTTGCGACGGCCATCCCTGCGGTCGCCACCGCCGCGCCCGAGCCGGCCAAGGCGGCGGCCAACCGGGTGGTCCTGCCGACCGACGTGCGCCCCGACCGCTACCAGATCCGGGTGACGCCCGACGCAGAAAATCTGAAATTCGCCGGCCACGTGGACATCGACGTCACCGTCGTGCGGCCCACCGCCAGGATCGTGCTGAACGCTGCCGACCTGACCTTCGGCAAGGTCAGCCTCTCGGGCATCGACGCGGCGCCGAAGATCGCCCTGGACGACCAGGAGCAGACCGCCACCTTCGACTTCGGCAAGACCCTGACGCCGGGCAAGTACCGGCTCTCGATCGACTACGCCGGCAGGATCTACCAGCAGGCCTCGGGCCTGTTCGCACTGGACTACCAGGCCGCCGACGGGACGCAGAAGCGCGCCCTGTTCACCCAGTTCGAGAACTCCGACGCCCGCCGCTTCGCGCCGATGTGGGACGAACCCGGGATCAAGTCGGTCTTCTCGCTCGCGGTCGAGACGCCCGAAGGCCAGATGTCGATCTCGAACATGCCGGTGGAGGAAGAGGTCACGCCGCCCGGCGGTCTCACCACCGTCTACTTCTCCGACAGCCCGAAGATGAGCAGCTACCTGCTGTTCATGGCCATGGGCGACTTCGAGCGGGTGTCGCAGAAGGTGGCCGGCGTGGACGTGGGCGTCGTGGTCCGCCGCGGCGACACCGAGAAGGCGAAGTACGCCCTCGATGCGACCGCGAAGCTCCTGCCCTACTACAACGCGTGGTTCGGCACGCCCTATCCGCTGCCCAAGCTGGACCTGGTGGCCGGCCCCGGCCGCAGCCAGTTCTTCGCGGCGATGGAGAACTGGGGCGCCATCTTCTACTTCGACTACGCGATCCTGGTGGATCCCAAGCTCTCCACCGAGACCGACCGCCAGAACGTCTTCATCACCGTCGCCCACGAGGTGGCCCACCAGTGGTTCGGCAACCTGGTGACCATGGCCTGGTGGGACGATCTGTGGCTGAACGAGAGCTTCGCCTCGTGGATGGAGAACAAGGCCACCGATCACTTCCACCCCGAGTGGAACGTCTGGCTGCTCACGCAGGCCGGCCAGCAGGGCGCCATGCGGCTGGACAGCCGCGCGGGCACGCACCCGGTGATCACCGAGATCCCTGACGTGTTCGCCGCCTCTAACGCCTTCGACGGCATCACCTACAGCAAGGGCCAGGCGGTGGTGCGGATGCTGGAGGCCTACGTCGGCGAGGACGCGTTCCGCGACGGCGTGCGTCGCTACATCCAGAAGCACGCCTACCAGAACGCCGTGAGCGACGACCTGTGGGCCGCGCTGGACGAGGCCTCGCCCAAGAAGGTGAGCGACGTGGCGCACGACTTCCTGCTGCAGCCGGGCGTGCCGCTGATCCAGGCGAAGGCGGCTGGCCACGGCATCGCCCTCACGCAGAGCCGTTTCGCCGCCGACGACAGCCAGAAGGCGCCGCAGACCTGGCGCACGCCGGTGACGGTGAAGGGCCTGGACGGCAAGACCTGGGAAGGCCTGGTCAGCGCCTCGGCCCCGGCGACCGCCCCGGTCGCCGGGCCGGCGGTCGTGAACGCCGGGCAGACCAGCTACATGCGCGCGTCATACGCGCCGGCGCTGTGGGCCAGGCTCGCGCCGAAGTTCGCGGCGCTGCCGGCGGCAGACCAGTTGGGCCTGCTGTACGACAGCCGCGCGCTCGGCGAAGCGGGCGCCGCGCCGATGAGCGACTTCCTGGCGCTCGCCAGGAACGCGCCGGCCGACGCCGACCCGATCGTGATCAACACGCTGGCCGACCAATTGGGCGCGCTGGATTGGCTGTACGGCGGCCGGCCCAACCAGGCGGCCTATCGCGCCTTCGCGCGCAGCCGGCTTTCGCCCATCGCCCGACGCCTGGGCTGGGACGCCAAGGCCGGCGAAGCCGACAACGTAGCCGCCGCTCGCCGCGCCGTGCTGGTCAACCTGGGCCGGCTGGGCGACCCGGGCGTGGTGGCCGAGGCGCGCCGGCGCTTCGATCGCTGGCTCCGCGAGCCCGACAGCCTGACCGCCACCGGCCGCCGCACCGTGCTGGCCATCGTGGCGGCGAACGCGGACGCCAGGGCGTGGGAGGCGATCTACGCGCAGGCCAAGGCCTCGAAGGACGTCACCGAGCGCGGCCGGCTCTTCAACTACCTGGGCGCCAGCAACGACGCGGCCCTGGCCGACCGGGCGCTGAAGCTCGCCCTGACCCCGGAGGTCACGTCGTCCGAGGCGCCGGGGATCATCGCCGCGGTGGCCGAGGTGTTCCCGGAGAAGGCCTACGACTTCGCCATCGCGAATCGGGCGAAGATCGACGAGCTGCTCGAGCCCACCAGCCGCACGTCTTACTACGCCGACCTCGCGCAGGCCTCACGCGACCCGGCCATGCTGCAGAGGCTGGAGAAGCTGGCCGCCACAGTGCCGCCTTCCGCCCGCGGCGAAGTGGAGAAGGCCGAGGGCGCTGTGCGCTATCGCGTGGCGGTCATCGCCAAGCGGGTGCCGGAGATGGACCGCTGGCTGGCGTCGACCGCCAGCGGAGATGGTCGCGGGCGCTAGTCACAGGGCTCGGCGCGCCCACTGGGCACATCGATGCGCAGGCACTGGCGCTCGCCGGTCTCCAGGTCCTCGACGTAGAGGCTCACCTCGTCGTCGGCGACGGACGGGTGATGGTCGGCGACGAAGTGCAGGGCCGCGTCCTCGAAGGTGAGGCCTTCGACGAGATGGGCGCGGTTCGCCGCCTCGTGGATGTCGTGGACGCAGAAGCGCCGCTGCAGGCTGGGCTCGGTCATGCGCCTTCAACGCACGACCGGCCGTTTGGACTCAACTCAGGCCGCGTAGACTTGTGGGCGCAGGGGCTTCACCCGCACCGACAGGCCGGGCGTCACGCCGGGCGGCAGGGTCGGGCCGTGGCCGATCAGTTCCACGGTCTGGCCTTCGATGTGGCAGTCGATGCGCACGTCCGGGCCGCGCTGGGCGACGGCGCGGACCTCTGCCGCCAGGCCCGCGCCGTCGGCCGGCGCGAAGGCGACCTCGTCGGGCCGGAAGTAGACCTCGACGGGCCCGTCCTGCGCGCCCTTCGGAGCCTCGGACTCCCAGTCGGCGATGCGCAGCCGGCCTTCGTCGACCACGCCCGGCATCCGGCAGGCCTGGCCCAGGAAATCGAACACGAACGGTGTGGCCGGGTGCTCGTAGACCTCGTTGGGCGCGCCCAGCTGGATCAGCTCGCCGTCCTTCAGGATCGCCACGCGGTCGGCGAGGTCCAGCGCCTCCTCCTGGTCGTGGGTCACGAAGACGGTGGTGACGCCCGCGCGGTCGTGCAGCTCGCGCAGCCAGCGGCGCAGCTCGCGGCGGACTTGGGCGTCGAGCGCGCCGAACGGTTCGTCCAGCAGCAGCATCTTGGGCTCGATGGCGAGCGCGCGGGCCAGAGCCACGCGCTGCCGCTGACCGCCCGACAGCTGCGAGGGGAAGCGCTTGTCCAGGCCCTCGAGCTGCACGAGCTGGAGCAGGTGCGCCACCCGGTCGGCGATCTCGGACTTGGCGGGCCGCTCCGACCGCTTCCGGACGGTGAGGCCGAAGGCGATGTTCTGGGCGACGGTCATGTGCCGGAAGAGCGCGTAGTGCTGGAACACCATGCCCACCTTGCGCCGCCGCACCGGCAGCGACAGGAAGTCCTCGTCGTCGAAGCGGACCTCGCCGGCGTCGGGCGTCTCGAGGCCGGCCAGCACGCGCAGCAGCGTCGTCTTCCCCGAGCCCGAGGGGCCGAGTAGGGCCAGGAACTCCTTGTCCTTGGCCTGCAGCGACACGTCCTTCAGCGCCGGGAAACGCCCGAAGGCCTTGGAGATGCCTTTGATCTCCAGGGCGAGGTGCGAATTAGTGTCTTCGGCTGGCCGAAAGTTCACCGGAATGACGCCATTCGAGGACCGTCTTGAGGACGAGGGTGACGAGTCCGAGGCCGGCCAATACAGAGGCCGCCGCGAAGGCGCCGACGAATTCGTAGTCATTGTAGAGCACCTCGACATGGAGCGGCAAAGTCGTGGTCAGACCGCGCACGCTGCCGGAGACGACGGAGACCGCGCCGAATTCACCCATGGCGCGGGCGTTGCAGAGCAGGACGCCGTAGAGCAGCGCCCAGCGGATGTTGGGTAGCGTCACCTTCCAGAAGGTCGTGAAGCCACCGGCGCCCAGGGTGAGCGCGGCGGCCTCCTCGTCGGCGCCCTGGTCCTGCATCAGCGGGATCAGCTCGCGGGCGACGAACGGCAGGGTGACAAGCACGGTGGCCAGGACGAGCCCTGACGTGGCGAAGATGATCTTGATGTTGTGGTCCATTAGCCACTCGCCGAACCAGCCCTGGGCGCCGAACAGCAGCACCCAGACGAGGCCGGAGACGACCGGCGACATCGAGAACGGCAGGTCGATGAAGGTGACGAGCAGGCTCTTGGCGCGGAACTCGAAGCGGGCAATCGCCCAGGCGGCGGCGATGCCGAAGATGGCGTTCAGCGGCACCGAGATCGCCGCCACGGTAAGCGTGAGCCGGATCGCAGCGATGGCGTCGGGCTGCGCCAGCGGCTCGAGATAGGCCGCGAGCCCCTTGGCCAGCGCCTGGTGGAAAACGACGCCCAGGGGCAGCACAATCAGCACGCCCAGCACCGCGAGCGTGGCGGCCAGCATCAAGGGCGCGAAGCCTGGAAGACGGATCACCGGGTTCATGCGCGGCCCCGCCTCGCCAGGAAGATCTGCGCGCCGTTCACGGCCAGCAGCGCGCCGAACGAGATCACCAGCATGGCCAGCCCCACCACCGCGGCGCCGGCGTAGTCGTACTGCTCCAGCTTGATGACGATCAGCAGCGGCGCGATCTCGGACTTGAGCGGCATGTTGCCGGCGATGAAGATCACGCTGCCGTACTCGCCGACCGCGCGGGCGAAAGCGAGGCTGAAGCCGGAGATCAGCGCCGGCAGCACGGTCGGCAGCACGACCTTGACGAACCGCTGGACGGTCGTGGCGCCCAGCGTCTGGGCCGCCTCCTCCACTTCGCGGTCGAGGTCCTGCAGCACCGGCTGGACCGATCGCACCACGAACGGCAGGCCGATGAACATCAGCGCTATGTAGACGCCCACCGGCGTATAGGCGGTCTTGATCCCGAGCTTCATCAGCGGCTCGCCCAGGAGGCCGGTCGGCGCATAGAGAGCCGTCAGGGCGATGCCCGCCACCGCCGTCGGAAGGGCGAACGGCAGGTCCACGAAGGCGTCGATGATGCGGCGGCCCGGGAACTCGTAACGGGTGAGTGTCCACGCGACGAGCAGGCCCAGCGGCACATTGGTCAGCGCCGCCAGGAACGCCGCGCCGAAGCTCAGCCGCAGCGACGCCAGCACCCGGGGCTCGGTCAGTGTCTTCCAGACGCCGTCGAGCCCAAGCTCCCACGGCCGCACGATCAGCGCGATCAGCGGCAGGACCACGATCAGGCCCAGCCAGGTGAGCGTCCAGCCCATGGCGAGCGGGAAGCCCGGCAGGATGCTAGGCTGCACCCACCGTTTCCGAGGCGGAGGAGCCGCGATGGCGACAGCCGTCATGGCGGACCTAGCGCTTGTAGATGCGGTCGAAGACGCCGCCATCGGCGAAGTGGGTCGTCTGGGCCTTCTTCCAGCCGCCGAACTGCCCGTCGATGGTCACCAGGGCGATATCCTTGAACTTCGCCCGGTACTTCGCAAGGTACTCGGGGTTCCGCGGCCGGAAGTGGTGCTTGCCGATCAGGTCCTGGGCGCGCGGGCTGTAGAGGAAGCGCAGGTACTGCTCGGCCGCGGCGCGGGTCTTGTGGCGGTCGACGTTCTTGTCCACCAGCGCGACGGTCGGCTCGGCCAGGATCGAGACGCTGGGGTAGACGATGTCGAACTTGGGCCCGAACTCCTCGAGCGAGAGGTAGGCCTCGTTCTCCCAGGCGATCAGAACGTCGCCGATGCCGCGTTCCGCAAACGTCGTCGTCGAGCCGCGGGCGCCGGTGTCCAGCACGGGCACCTGGCGGAACAGCTTGCCGAGATAGGCCTCGGCCGAGGCGGGCGTACCGCCCGGTTGCTTCAGCGCCCAGGCGTAGGCGGCCAGGTAGTTCCAGCGCGCGCCCCCCGAGGTCTTCGGGTTGGGGGTAATCACCTGGATGCCCGGCTTCACCAGATCGCCCCAGTCGCGGACTTTCCAGGGGTTCCCTTTGCGCACCAGGAACACAATCGTCGACGTGTAGGGGGCCGAGTTGTTGGGCAGGCGGCTCTGCCAGTTGGCGGGCAGGAGCTTCGCCCGCGCGGCGATCTCGTCGATGTCGTAGGCCAGCGCCAGGGTCACCACGTCGGCCTGCAGCCCATCGATCACGGCGCGCGCCTGGCGGCCCGAACCGCCGTGGCTCTGCTGGATGGTCGGGACCCCGGCTCCGCCGTTGTCCTTCCACCAGTCGGCGAAGGCGGCGTTGACGTCCTTGTAGAGCTCGCGCGTGGGGTCGTAGCTGACGTTCAGCAGCTTGGGTCCATCTTGCGCGCGAGCTGCGCCCGGCAGCGCCGCGGTCGCGAGGCCGGCGGCAATCAGGCGGCGGCGATCCAGGGCGGTTTCGGAGGTCATGAGCGAGGTGTCCCTGGGTAGCGGTTAGAACGCGTACTGGGTGCGGAAGGACCAGATGTTGAGGTCCTGGCCCACTTGGGCGCCTGCTGGAGGCGTAAGCGCGCCAGCGCCGAAGGCCGTTCCACCGGGCGACAGACGGTCGACGTCCACGCGCTGGTAGTCGGCAAGGAAGCGGACGTTGTTGTTTGGGTACCAGTTGAGGCCGATCGTGAAGATCTGCTGCTCGCCACCGCGCACGCTGGAGGCGCTCGGAACGGTCCCGGCCACGCCGGCGCGGTAGTCGAGATCGAGCTCGGAGTAGCGGGCGGCCAGCTCCCAGACGCCCCAGGTCCTGGCCTTCAGGCTGAAGGGCTTCCCCACGCGCGGAACGTCGAAGCCGCCGTTCGCGGCGTTGTAGCGGCGCGGCTGGCCGGTGAGCGTCCAGGCGCCCTGGACGTACCAGCCGCCGAAGCTCGGGTCGGCGAGCACGCTGTTGCGCCGCTCGACGTCGATCCAGAAGTGCTCGGCCTGCAGCGTGAAGGCCTTCAGCTGCGCGCCCAGTTCGAGGCCGTAGGCCCGCAGCCCGTCGGCGTCGATGTTGCCGGTGTCGACCAGGCGCGTGCCGTCGACGCGCATCTCGGGGCGCTCGCGCAGCCGCACCGGCGAGGCGGCGCCGGTCGGGGCGACGTTGGGGCCGGTGGTCGCCGGATTCACGATCAGGTTGGCGCTGGCGCCCACGTGGACCAGGTAGTCCTGGCCCTTGATCGGCAAGTAGGTCACCCGGCCGATGACGCCGAGTTGCTCGTCGAAGGCCGTCGTCGTGACCGTCGCGCCGGTGACCGCGCCAAAGACGCTCCAGCGGTCGCCGTTGGCCAGCACCGCCGCGCCCGTCCGCCCGTCGCCGCCGGCGAACCCGCGCACCAGCTCGGTGACCGCCGCCCGCTCGGGGAACAGCGAGGCGGTGTTCGAGGTGGCGTCCTCCAGGCCGGTGATAGGCGAGAAGGCGCCGACGCGCAGGCGCAGGGGCTGGAAGCCCGCGTACTCGACGTAGGCGTTGGTGATCTTGCCCGCCTCCTCGACGCCCGAACCGCCGAAGTCGAACAGGAGATTGTAGTTCCAGTCGCCCGACGCCGTGCCCTCGACGCCGAAGCGCACGCGGCGGAAGTTCGCGCCGTCGCCGAGGTCGCGGGCGCGGTCGGCCTCGGTGGCGTCGCCCAGCGAGCCGCGGCGGAAGTCAGCGGCCAGGGTCCCGGCGCGGCGCTGGTCGTACTGGGCGGCGTCGAGCTGAATGATGCCGCGCAGCGAGGCGGTGAACTGGCCGTCCGCGCTGGTGAAGGTGGGCCGGCCGTTGCCGAGGTTGATCGTGGGCTGGGCGGCGGCCTGGTCGCGGATCGCCTGATCCGAGCCGGCCGTGGCGGCCTTCAGGTCGAGGATCTGGGCCTCGAGCTCCTCGTTGCGCTTCTCCAGCGCGTCGAGGCGGCCGACCAGCGCCAGGAGCTGTTCCTGGCTAATGCCGACGGGTTGGGCCGAGGCGGTCGCCTGCTGGGCCATGGCGGCCGGCGCAGCCCCGCAGAGGAGGGTCGCCACGGCGACGGTGCGTGCGAACAGGCGGGTTTGATGCGCGGCCATGATTCCTCCCTCGCGGCTGCTTCACGATCTAATTCCTACAATCCTACTAGGTAAGTAGGTTTAGACTTCACGCGGCCGCAGAAAATCTGCACGGCGCCGTTGGAGCCGTTCGCGCAGGACCGCCGCGAGCGCGGCCGGGGCCTCGTCGGGCAAGGGGAAGACCGAGCTGACGTTGATCTCGCAGAGGACGTAGCTGTCCTGGCCGGCGGCGTCCTTTGGGCCGAGCAGGAAGTCGGCGTCCCAGACGGCGGGCAGGTCGTCCGGCGCGAGACGCAGCGTATGGAGAAGGCCCGGCGTCCACTCGGACTCCATCAGATGGCGCAGGCGCTGGAAACGCGGATCGTCGGGGCCGGAGTAGAGCCGCGGCCCGCCCGGCCCGGCGTCGGGCGGGGCCAGCGCGCGGACGAGGTGGTGGCCGAATCCCGCCACGCGGCCGCCGGCCATGTAGGCGCGGATCATCCCCTCCGGCAGGCGGGGTTGGTAGGCCTGGTCGACCAGCGGGCCTGTGGCGAGGTCCGGCATGCGTTCGACGAGGAAGTCGGCCGTCGGGAGCCGGCGGGGTGCGCCGTCGGCATGCGCCTCGCGGACCTCGACGAGGTCGCCCACACGCTCGACCTTCCAGACGCCCTGGCCGTCGTTGCCGCGGTCCTGTTTCAGCACGCGGGGACCGGCCTCGGCCAAGCTGGCGGGAAACGCCGTCGCGAAGGCCTCGATGGACTCGTAGAGCCGCACGTCCGAACCCCAGCCGAGGTCCCGGGTGCGGTAGAGCACCGACTTAACGCCCATGGCGGCGATCGTGGACGGCCGGGCGCTGACCAGGACGCCGGCGGCCTCGACCTCCTCGAGAAGGGCGTCGAGCGCGTCGCGGCGCGCGCCGGCGGCCAGCGGGTTCACCCAGACGAGCGCGGCGTCGCAGGCCAGGAGCTGTTCACGGACGTCTTCGACGAAGCTCTCGTCGTAGACGCAGGGCTCGGCCAAAAGGCCCGCGTCCGCCAGCGCCCGGAAGATCGGCGCGAGCCGGATGGTCGCCGGATCGACCGCCGCCCGCGCCTGGGCGTCGCCCCGCCACACCACCGCCACTCGGAAGGATCGTTCGCCCATGGTCCTGCTCCCTGCCCCTCAGGGGCGACGGAGCGGATGCTTGGACGGGAGCCGCCTGGCCGGGCGATCCGCATCGGCCCGGAGCGTGGATCGTGCCACGCTCCGGCCGCGACGGCTACTCCGCCGCCAGCAGCGCGCGGCCGGCCGTGAACGACGTCTTCAGCGCCAGCTCGGCCTTGGCCTGCTCATATTCGTCGGACAGGCGGGCGACGAGCTCGGCCACGGTCGGGACTTCCTTCACCGCGCCGATGCCCTGGCCGCAGCCCCAGATGTCACGCCAGGCCTTGGACTTCTGGTTGCCGCCCGAGCCGAAGTTCATGGCCGAGGGGTCGGACTTCGGCAGGTCGTTGGGGTCCAGGCCCGCGGCGAGGACCGACGGGGCCAGGTAGTTGCCGTGCACGCCGGTGAAGAGGTTCGTATAGACGATGTCCTCGCCGGTCGAGGCGACGATCATGTCCTTGTAGCCCTGGACGGCGTTGGCCTCCTGGGTGGCGATGAAGGCCGAGCCGGCGTAGGCCAGGTCCGCGCCCATGGCCTGGGCGCCCAGGATCGCGTGGCCGGTGGCGATGGCGCCGGAGAGCGCGATCGGGCCGTCGAACCACTCCCGCAGGCTGTGGATCAGGGCGAAGGGCGACAGCGTGCCCGCGTGGCCGCCGGCGCCGGCGGCCACCGGGATCAGGCCGTCGGCCCCCTTCTCGATCGCCTTGCGGGCGAACCGGTCGGTGATGACGTCATGCAGCACGATGCCGCCGGACGCATGGACCGCCTGGTTCACGTCCTCGCGCGCGCCCAGCGAGGTGATGACGATCGGCGCCTTCCATTTGCTGGAGGCCTCCACGTCGTGCTCGAGGCGGTCGTTGGTCTTGTGGACGATGTGGTTCACTGCGAAGGGCGCCGACGGCGTGTCGGGGTGATCCCGATCCCAGATGGCCAGCTCTTCGGTGATCTGGTGCAGCCATTCGTGCAGCAGCGAGGCGGGCCGCGCGTTCAGCGCCGGGAACGAGCCCACGATGCCGGCCTTGCACTGGGCGATCACCAGATCGGGCGTCGAGATGATGAACAGCGGGCTGCCGATCAGCGGCAGTCGGAGTCGGTCGCGGAGAACGGGCGGCAGAGCCATGAGCGGCGGATCCTCGAACAGTTGTTAGATTTAC
>NZ_DASWTE010000299.1:0-6875 GCF_036402295.1 Phenylobacterium sp. | reverse complement strand
GTCCCCGAGCCCGCCGGTCTCGGTGTCGGCGCCCATGTTGCCCTGCAGGTCGTCGAACGACGAGCCGCCCACGATCGAGTCGTTGCCCTCCTCGCCGCGCAGGTAGCTCGTGCCCGACCCGCCCTCGATGGTGTCGTTGCCAGCGCCCGCAAAGGCCCGGTCCGCGCCGGCGTTGCCCTGGATGAGGTTGTCGAGGGCGTTGCCGTTGATCGTGTCGGCGCCGAAGCCGCCGATGGCGTTCTCGATCTTGGCGCCCTGGGCCACCGCCACGTTGCCGGTCAGTGAGCCCACGTTCGAGAAGAACCCTTCCCGCAGGTCTATGGTCTGGTTCTGCGAATAGCCGGAGAAGTCGAAGGTGTCGTTCCCGCCCGCGTCCCACACCGCGAAGATCAGCCGTGTGGAGCTGCTGCTGGCCTCGAACCACGCCCGCTGGGCGTTCGAGTTGAAGCCGTAGACGGTGTTCCCCGTCCGGGTGGTCATGTTGGCGCCGTACTCGATCTGGGCGGCGCGGATGTCGTCGAGCTGCGGGGCCGCGGCGTAGCGACCGGAGTAGTTGCCCCCCGTGTTCGACTCGTTGAAGTAGCTCATCACGGTGTACTGGCGGGAGTCCTCGTAATACTCCGCGTCGGCGTCGTAGGTGATCGCGCCGCCACCATCGCTGGCGTTGTAGTCGCCGGGGTGGGCCAGGCCGATGGCGTGGCCGATTTCGTGCACCAGCACCTGGGCGCCGAAGTTGCCCATGCTGGGGAAGGCGTTGCTGCCCGAGTTGATGTTGACCCACACGTCGCCGGCGGTGCTGGACGACGCCGCACTGCCCGGGAAATTGGCGAACGCCGCCGAGCCGGACTCGCCGGAGCTGTAGTTGGCGAACAGGATCGAGGCGTCGTTCGAGTAGGCGCTCTCGAAGTCGGTCCCGGTGCCCACGCGCACGAAGCGGATGTTGGCGACGTCGGCCCAGGCCTGCATCGCCTGCTCGGCCTGGAAGATCTGGGTCGCGTTGAACCGCTGGAAGCCCTCGGTGTCGCTCGGCATGTCGAACGGCGCGGTCGAGCGGAACGCGTAGGTGACGGTGTAGGCCTGGCCGGCTGCGCCGCCCCAGCCGGGGTAGGGCTCCATCGTGATGGGGTCGAAGCCGGTCATCTGCAGGCCGGCCCGATCGATCGAGAAGCTCTGCTTGCCGTTTACGACCGCCGACGATCGCTCGTCGGCGTTCAGATACGACTGACCGAAGGACTCGCCGGTTTCGATGACCGTGGCCGAGCCGGTGCACAGGGGGCAGCTGCAGACGCCCTCCGCCGCCGCGAAGGGACGGGTCTCGAGCGTGGTCTCAGACAGGTAAGCGAGACTGGGATCGCTGGGCATTTCCATACTCTTGGTCTACCCATCCCCTTAAAATCATTAAAGGAATAGATGAATCCGCGCAACCTGCGCGCACTGCGTCTTGTGCGCACACTCCGGAAGGTACGCCCGCCCAGCGACCTCGGATTTCCGAGAGAGTGCCGCAAATTGCGGGAGACAGCTAGGCGCGCCGCTTTCGCCCCCCGCGCGCCCGGCGTAGGCTGCCCGCAAAACGGGTGGAAGCCATGACGGCGCCAGCTCCGAGCAGCGACCCCAAGCCCGGCGGGCGGGCGCTGGACCTTCTGAAGGCGTGGCTGCCGATCGTGACCGTGGCGGCGGGCGGCGTCTGGGCCGTCTTCGTCTACTTCGACCAGCGCGGGCCGCCGGCGAAGGCCGCCTCGCCGCCAGCCGCCCCGGTCGCAACGACGACCCTCGCGCCGGACCTCGACAAGCGGCGCTTCGCCCTGTTCACCGAGGTCTCGGAGCTCGCCGCGACGCTCGCGAACACTCCGGTGGAGGCCGAGGCGTGGAAGACCGCCGAGACGCGGTTCCGGACCCTCTACTGGGGCGAGATGTCTATCTACGAGAAAGGCGCGGTCGAGGACCGGATGGTCAAGTTCGGCCGCGCGCTGGACGCCCACAAGGCCGAGCCCTCGCCCGACACCTCCGCCGACCTGAAGGACGCCTCCCTGAAGCTCGCCCACGCCCTGCGCGACGAGCTGTCCGCTCATTAGCTGAGCGGCACGCGTCCCACGATCTTCAGGCCGTAGCCCGCCGAAGCCGGCAGCACGGTCTGCGAGCTGGTCAGCAGCAGGAGGTCGCGAACGCCCAGGTCCAGCAGGATCTGCGCGCCGATGCCATAGTCGCGCAGCACGTTCTCGGTGTGATCGGCCTGCGGCTGGCCGTAGCGCTCGCTGAGCCAGTGCGGGTTGGAGTCGCGGATGAACACCGCCACGCCCGCCCCGTCATAGTCAGCCAGCGCACGCAGCGCACGGGGCACGTACTCGCGGCGCGTCTCGATCGCGCCCAGCATGTCGGTGGCCATGTCGACCCGGTGCATGCGCACCAGGGTCGCCTTGTCCGGCTCGATGCGGCCTTTGGTCAGCACGACGTGCTCGGTCTGGTCGATGGAATTGCGGTAGATCACCATCCGGAAGCGGCCGCCGTAGGCGCTCTCGAACGGTGTCTCCAGCACCCGCTCCACCTGCCGCTCGGTGCGGCGGCGATAGGCGATCAGGTCGGCGATGGTGCCGATCTTCAGGCCGTGCAGCTGGGCGAAGGCGACGAGATCGGGAAGACGCGCCATCGACCCGTCGTCCTTCATCACCTCGCAGATCACGCCGGCCGGGTTCAGGCCGGCCATCCGGCTGATGTCGACGGCGGCCTCGGTATGGCCGGCGCGGACTAGCACGCCGCCGTCCTTCGCCACGAGCGGGAACACGTGGCCTGGCGAGACCACGTCGTCCACGCCCTTGGTCGGGTCGATGGCGACGGCGATGGTGTGGGCGCGGTCGTGGGCCGAGATGCCGGTGGTTACGCCCTCGCGCGCCTCGATGGAGACGGTGAAGGCCGTGCCGTGGCCCGACTGGTTGTCGGTGGCCATGGGCGGCAGGCGCAGCTGGCGGGCGCGCTCGCCGGTGATGCTGAGGCAGATCAGGCCGCGGGCGTGCTTGGCCATGAAGTTGATCTGGTCCGGCGTCGCGAACTGCGCCGGAATGATCACGTCGCCCTCGTTTTCGCGGTCCTCGGCGTCGACCAGGATGTAGGGCCGCCCGTTGCGGGCGTCCTCGATGATGTCCTCGATCGGGCTGATCGCCCCCTTAACGGAGTCGTCTTCCGAGCCCGAGGGTGGAACGAGATAGGGGCGCTTCATCAGCCCAGTTCCTTCAACTTGGCGGCCTTCATCTGGGCGAACTCCACCACCTGGTCGGCGACGGTGGCGAGCTGCCAGGCATCCTTCTGGTCCCTGCAGTCGCCTGCCTCGTCGAAGAGGCTGGTCCCCGCGTTCAGGGCAGCGCCGAACGGCGTCGGCCAGCCCCTGAGCGCATGTATGATAGCCCGCAGCGCCATCAAGGTCGTCCCCGCCGCCTGCCAGCCATCGGCAGTGATGATCGTGCCCACCGGCTTGGCCGTGAGGTAGGGCTGGGCGTCGTTCCGCGTCAGCTCAAGGGTGTCGAGCGCGTTCTTGATCACCCCAGAGATCGAGCCGTGGTAGCCGGGGCTGGCCACGATCACCCCGTCGGCGCCGCGGATCGCGTCGGCCAGCGCCTGCTGCGCCTCGTTCACGTCGCCCGGCCGCGGGTCGAAGATCGGCAGGCCCGAGAGGAAAGCGCCGCCCAGCAGCCGCGTCTCCGCCCCCCTCGCCTCGGCCGCCTTCAGCGCACAGATCAGCGCCTTCTCGGTCGACGACCCGGCCCGGACGGTCCCGCCCAGGCCGACGATGAGGGGCGCTTTGCTCATGAGGAAGCGCATAGCGCGGCCGCAGCGCGCCCTCCACCACTTCGTGGTCCCCCTCCCCCGTTGGCACGGGTGAGGAACTGAGGCTCGAACGCCTGCGCCAAGTTCTTCCCCCGCTTGCGGGGGAGGGGGACCGCGAAGCGGTGGAGGGGGCGCTGACGCCGCATGGACCTCAAGCCTGCTCCGACTCTTTCGCGAACACCTTCTTCAGTTCGGTCTTCATGATCTTCCCGTTCGCGTTGCGGGGCAGGGTCTCGGGCCAGAACGCAACCTTTACCGGCACCTTGAACCCTGCCAGGCGCTCGCGCACCCATTGGCGAAGCTCGGCCTCGGTGGCGGTTCCGCCCGGCTTGAGGTGCACCACCGCCGCCGGCTCCTCGCCCAGCGTCTTGTGCGGAATGCCCACCAGCGCCGCGTCCATCACATCGGGGTGGTCGTAGAGGACGTTCTCGACCTCGACGCAATAGATGTTCTCGCCGCCGCGGATCAGCATGTCCTTGGCCCGGTCGATGATGAAGAGGAAGCCCTCCTCGTCGATCCGCGCCAGGTCGCCGGTGCGTAGCCACCCGTCCTGGAAGGTCTCGGCGGTGGCTTCCGGCTTGTTCCAGTAGAGCTTCACCACCTGCGGGCCCTTGCACCACAGTTCGCCGACCGAGCCGGCGGGCAGGATGGTCTTGCCGTCCGCCGGGTCGCGCACGTGCATCTCGCCCACCGGCGCGGCGGGGCCGGCGCTGTCGGGGCGGTTCTCGTAGTCCTTGCCCATGTGGCTGGTGAAGGTGGCCGTGGTCTCGGTCATGCCCCAGCCGTTGCCGGGCTGGCTGCCGGGGAAGGTCTCGCCGATGCGGCGCACCAGCTCGGGGGCCGAGGGCGCGCCGCCGTAGGTGACCGCCACCAGCGACGACAGGTCGTACTTCGCCCGCGCCGGATGCTCGATCAACTGCCAGGCGATGGTGGGCACGCCGCCCGTCGACGACACCTTCTCGCGCTCGATCAGCCGCATGGCCGGCTCGGCGTCCCAGCGGCGCATCAGGACGATCTTGCCGCCGGAGTTCATCGTCGGGCCGAGCGTCGCGGACAGGCCGGTTGCGTGGAACATCGGCACGACGAGCAGCGTGCAGCGCTGCGGCACCTTCAGCGGATCCATCTCCGGCAACGGCTCGCCGGCGCGCAGGAAGTTTCGGGCCGCGGAGATCCCCCCGGCGCCGATGTTGGACGTCATGTTGCGGTGGGTGCCCAGCGCGCCCTTCGGCCGGCCGGTCGTACCCGAGGTGTAGAGGATCGTCGCGTCGTCCTCCGGGCCCAGCGGCACGTCGGGCATCGCAAGCTCAGGCAGGCCGGCCCAGCCGTTCACCGGCCCGATCGCGTCCTCCAGCCGCGCCGTCTTGGCCGGCAGGCGCTCGCCGGCGTGGCGGGCGATGTAGACCTTCTCGAGGTCGGGCAGCTTCCCCAGGAACTCCTCCACCCGGTCGAGCCGCTCGTCGTCGACGAAGGCGACCTTGGTTCCGGAGTCGGCCAGACCGTATTCCAGCTCGGCGCCCGTCCACCAGGCGTTCAGCGGCGTCACGATCGCGCCCACCAGCTGGCCGGCCCAGAACGCCACCGGCCACTCCGGCAGGTTGCGCATGATGACCGCGACCCGGTCGCCCTTCTTCACTCCGTCGGCGATCAGGCGGTGCGCCAGGGTGAGCGTCGCGCGGCCGAAGCCGTCGTAGGTGGCGCGGTCGTCGTCGTAGACCAGGAACTCGCGATCCTTGAACCGCTGGCCGTTGACGAACACGTCGCGCAGCGTCGGCGGCGCGTTCTTCCACGTCTTCGTGGTCACGCCCCGGATCACCTGCTCCTCGATCTCGAACGGCGCCCCCGGCGCGGTCAGGCGGGCATGCGCCTCGGCGATCGACATCACGGGCCAGCGCTTCTCGGTCACGTCGCTTCACCTCTGAACTGCAGTCATCCTAGGCGCCGAAGGCCGCTCGATGCACGCGGGACCTAGCGGCAGGCAAACGGCGCGCGGCGGCCGTCGCACCGGGCTGTTGCGATGGTGTTTCGGCGTGTCTCCACGCTGACTTATCGCTGGTTACCTAAAGCGCGGCAGGTCCTTCGGACAAGCCCGGAGATGACGACTACGCCGACCCCGTCGCCCGGCGGCTCGCGTAGGCGTCCTTCAGCTCGTCCAGCTCCTTCTTGAAGCGCTTCTTGGCTTCCTCCTGGAGCTTGGGGATGTGGTAGCTCGGGAAGAGGTCGTTGTCGGGCGTGTAGTCCTTCAGGACCTGCTTCGCGAGGGTCACCTTGTGCACCTCGGTGGGGCCGTCGGCGATGCCCATGACCAGCGCCGAGCTCACCATGCGCATGAACGGCATCTCGTTCGAGACCCCCAGCGCGCCGTGCAGGTGCGCCGCCTTGGTGGCCACGTCGTGGTAGACCTGCGGCATCGCCACCTTGATGGCGGCGATGTCCTTGCGGACCTTCTGGTAGTCCTTGTGCTTGTCGATCAGCCAGGCGGTGCGCAGCACCAGCAGGCGGAAGCTCTCCACCGCGATCCAGCTGTCGGCGATCTGCTCCTGCACCATCTGCAGGTCGGCGAGCCGGCCGTCGCGCGTGGTGCGCGAGACCGCCCGTTGGCACATCAGGTCCAGCGCGTGGCGGCAGGCGCCGACGGTGCGCATGGCGTGGTGCACGCGCCCGCCGCCCAGCCGCACCTGGGCGATGCGGAAGGCGTCGCCGCGCTCACCCAGCAGCGCCTCGTAGGGAAGACGCACATTCGTGTAGCGGACGTACCCTTCGTTGCCGCCGCCGACTTCGCCGCCGGCCCCCACCGCCACGTTGCGGATGATCTCGATGCCGGGCGTGTCGGTGGGCGCCAGGAAGATCGAGGTGCGTCGGTAGGGGTCCTTCGCGTCGGGATCGGTGACCGCGTACAGCACCAGCACCTTGGAATAGCGGGCGTTCGTCGAGAACCACTTCTCGCCGTTGATCACCCACTCGTCGCCGTCCAGCACCGCCGTCGTGCGGAAGGTGAGCGGGTCGGAGCCGCCGGTTGGCTCGCTCATCGAGAAGGCCGAGCGGATCTCGCCGTTCAGCAG
>NZ_DASWTE010000298.1:0-12665 GCF_036402295.1 Phenylobacterium sp. | reverse complement strand
GCTGACCGTCCGCGTCACGCCCAAGGGCGGGCGCGACGCCGTCGACGGCTGGATGCTGGACGAGGCCGGACGACCGGTCCTGAAGGTGCGGGTGAGCGTCGCAGCATCCGAAGGAGCGGCCAACGCCGCCGTCGTGGTCCTGATCGCCAAGGCCCTTGGGCTCCCGAAGTCGGCCGTGCGCATCTCGGCGGGCGAGACTTCACGCGTCAAACGGCTCGCAATCGACGGCGCGACCGAGGCCGAAGCGAGCTTGGCCTTCGGAACCCCTCCGGCCCCCAGCGGTTAGAACGCTGACCGCTCAACGACTTGCCTGTCGGACAAGAGCGGTCGCGATCGGCCCGGTCACACCCCTGGCATCCCCCCGACCGAGACCGGGCCGATCCCCATCCTCCCATGCTAAGCTTGGCCGGAACGGTAATGCCGTTCAGCGGTTGGACTCCGTGCAGCAGAAGGAAGGGAAGGACCATGGCCACTCATGCCGGCAAAGGTCCGCGAGGCTGGACCCTGCGCGACGATCGCCTGATCGAGGAGGTGTCGGAGCGACTCATGGAAGACCGGCTGCTGGACGCCCGCCATGTCGAGGTGTCGGCCAACGCCGGCGTCGTGACGTTGGCCGGCGACGTGCCCGGCGCGTCGGACATGGCGCACGCCGAGATGCTGGCGCGCCAGACGCCGGGCGTGACGTCGGTCGTGAACCGCCTGCAGGTGCAGCCGGGCCAGCGCGCCGTCGACCGGCCTGGTCCGGACGAGAAGGCGCACTACGAAGGTCGCTGGGGCCGCTGGGTCCCGCCCTTCATCACCTGACGCCGGTTGGCTAAGCTCGCGGGCATGGCCAGCCGCGCAGACCCCACTCAAGGCGATCCCACTCGGGGCGACCTCGGGCGCATGATCGCCGACGCCCGCCGCATCGTCGTGTTCACCGGTGCGGGCATCTCCACGGAGAGCGGTATTCCCGATTTCCGCAGCCCCGGCGGCGTGTGGAGCAAGATGAAGCCGATCTACTTCCAGGACTTCGTGGCCAGCGAGGAGAAGCGCCGCGAGGCCTGGGACCGCGCCTTTGCGGGCCGCGCCGGCTGGGTCGGGCGCGAGCCCAACGTCGGCCATATGGGCGTGGCGCGCCTGATCCACTCGGGCAAGGCCAGCTCGGTGATCACCCAGAACGTCGACAACCTGCACCAGGCCTCGGGCGTCCCCGCGCGGCAGGTGATCGAGCTGCACGGCAACGCCAGCTACGCCACCTGCCTGGAGTGCGGCGAGCGGCACGAGCTCGAGGACCTGAAAACCCTCTACCAGGCGACGGGAGACCTGCCGGCCTGCCGCCTCTGCGACGGCATCGTGAAGACCGCCACCATTTCGTTCGGCCAGGCCATGCCGGCGGGACCCATGGCGCGGGCCGAGGAAGAGACCCTGGCCTGCGACCTGTTCCTGGTGCTGGGCTCGTCGCTGGTGGTCTATCCGGCCGCCGGCTTCCCGATCCTCGCCAAGCGCAACGGCGCCCGCCTCGCCATCGTCAATCGCGAGCCCACCGAGCTCGATCCCTACGCCGACCTGGTGCTGCACGACGAGATCGGGCCGGTGATGACCGAAGCGGCGCCGGCCAACTAATTGTCGGAATCACCTCTGTCGCGGCGATTTGGTCACACACCTGCCGCGATCGTTGGGCTATGCGCTCCGCCGATTCCTCGTTCGGAGCCCTAAGTGATCAGATTTGCCGTCGCGGCCTCTATCGCCGCCCTCCTGCTCTCCGCCTGCAGCTCCGGCGAAAAGGCCGATTCCAGCGACCCCTACGCCGGCCAGGACCAGCAGATCCTCGCGTGGCGCACGGACATCGAGGCGAACCACCCGGTTTGCGCGACCAAGGTCGAGGGCAAGGGCTGCCAGGACTTCCAGGTCATGTGCAAGGCCGCCCAGGAGATCGACGCGGCCGAGACCGCGAAGGGCGTCACCGCCCAGTTCGTCGCGGCCATGACCTTCGCCGGACGCAACCCGGACGGCTCGACGGGCAACTCCGGCTCGTCGTTCGCGATCTTCTCGAAGGCGAACAACACGTGGACACGCGCCGAATCCCCGCCGGTCAACCTGCGCACCTGCGGTCCGGTCTAGGGGCGCGTAGCGCCAAGAAGATTGGTCCGCGGGCAACATGAATGAGCGCCTGCGGCGTGCTAGCCGGTTGCGCGGGCGCCCACCAGGCGGCGGACCTGGGCGGCCTGGCGGCGGGCCACGGGCACTTCGGCGCCGGATTGCAGCACCACGGCGGACGGGCCGCCGGGACGCCGCGCCAGGCGCACGATGCGGTCGCGGCGCACCAGGGCGCCGCGGTGCACGCGCAGGAAGTCCTCTGGGTCCAGCTCGGCCTGCAGCTTGCGGATGGCCTTGCGGACCAGGAAGCTGCGCCCGCGGCTGTGGATGCGCACATAGTCGCGTTCGGCCTCCACCCAGTCGATCAGACTGACCGGCAGGCGCAGGCGGTCGCCCCGGTCGGGCACCCAGATCTCCTCGGCGAAGCCGCTCTCGCCCGGCTCGGTGTCGGTCTCGGCCGAGCGCAGGGCGGCCACCACCTCCTCCAGCTCGGCGATCCGTGAATTGGCTTCGCGGCCCTGCAGCGCGCGCCGCGCCCGGTCCAGGGCCGCGTGCAGGCGGTCGAACTCCACCGGCTTCAGGAGATAGTCCACGGCAGCCAGCTCGAAGGCGTCGGCCGCGAAGCGGCTGAAGGCGGTGACGAAGATGAAGATCGGCGCGCTCGCGGGGTCGACGGCGCGGGCCAGATCCAGGCCCGACAGGCCCGGCATGCGGATGTCGAGCAGCACCACGTCCAGCCCGCCCTGGCGGATCAGCTCCAGGGCGGCCTCGCCGTTGCAGGCCTGGCCCACCACGACGGCGTCGCCGGCCTTGTCGATCGCCATCTGCAGGCGGCGAAGGGCCGGCGGCTCGTCGTCGACGAGGGCGATCCGCAGCGGCCGGGTGAGGATGGGGTTGCCGTCGCTCATGCGCGCTCCAGGGGGATCTCGACGGAAGCCAGGAAGCCGTTGGGCCGGCGCGGGCCGCACGTGAGCTCGGCGGCCTTGCCGTAGATCAGGTCGAGTCGGCGGCGGACGTTCTCCAGGCCGAGGCCCAGCTTGGGCGGCGCCAGCGAGCCCACGCCATCGCCGCCGTCGTCCGAGACGGTGAGCGTGAGGCGCCCGCCCGCTGCCGCGGCGCTGATCTCGATGGTGACCGGGGCGTTCGAGCGGGCGACGCCGTACTTCACCGCGTTCTCGACCAGCGGCTGCAGGATCAGGCTGGGCGCCAGGGCGTCGCGCAGCTCGGCGGGGATGTTCTCGACGTAGTTCAGCCGGTCTTCGAAGCGCGCCTGCTCGATCAGCAGGTACTGCCGCTGGGCCTCGATCTCGTCGGAAAGCGGCGCCTTGTCGGGCAGCTCCTTCTCGAGGGTGTGGCGCAGGAAGCTGGAGAGCGAAAGCACCACCCGCTCGGCCCGCTCGTTCTCCTTGGCCAGGATCAGCGAGCTGAGCGCGTTCAGGGTGTTGAAGAGGAAGTGCGGGTTGATCTGGTAGCGCAGCATCCGGTTCTGCGCGTCCATGGCCAGCGCCTGCGAGGCGACCAGCCGCAGGTTCTTCTCCTTCAGCTCCTCCTCGTAGCGGATGGCGAAGTAGAGCGCGCACCACGAGATGAAGGTCCAGAAGAACATCGAGGCCGTGAAAGCCAACGAGATCGGGCTGAACGGCTCGACCCGCCACTGCGGGTTGATCAGGTAGAAGGCTGCGTAGTTCACCACCGAGTAGGCGAAGCCGCCCACGATCGAGAGCGCCACGGCCACCACGATCCGCCGCCACATCGGCTGTTCGGCCAGCGCCGACAGGATCCTGCCGATCGCCAGGCACGCGACGAAGCCGAACACCGCCATGCCGAACCGGCGGACCGCCATGTCGCCGGCGTGGGGCATCGCCTCCGCGAGCATGCGCGCGGTCACGATGACGTAGGTCAGCGTCCAGAGGACGAAGTTGGCGACGAGGTAATTGTTCGGACGCGGCAAGCGCACCAGCCCCACTCCCAGCAGCTTGGCATTCTGGTGAAATTCCTGCGACGACCAAGGCCGCTCGTCGACGCCTGTCGGCCGTTCGCCGCAAATCTTCCCGCTCAGCCTCCGCGCCGCGGCCCTTCGCCGCAATTCGCATGAAGACTTTTCCGGCTGCGGCATCCTCCCCTCGAAGTGTTGCGTAAGGGGGAACGACTGTGCCGGTTCGACCGCCATCGCTGAGGGCCATCGCCGCCTTCGAAGCTGCGGCCCGGCATGAGAGCTTCACCAAGGCGGCCGATGAATTGAACCTCACCCAGAGCGCCATCAGCCACGCCATCCGATCACTGGAAGTGCGGCTGGGCGTCGATCTCTTCGACCGCTTCGGCCGCACGGTGGCGCTCACCGAGGCCGGCCGCGCCTTCGTCAGCCGCCTGCGGCTGTCCCTGAACCTGATCTCCGAGGCCTTCGAGGCGCCCACTCGCCACGGCCGCGCGCGGCTCGTCGTGGCGGCGACGGCCGGCATCGCCGAGCGCATCCTGTCGAACCGGCTGCCCGGCTTCCTGGCCGCCCAGCCCGACCGCGAGCTCGAGTTGCGCACGGTCACCGGCGCGGCCGAGGTCAGCGCCGGCGAGGCCGACGTGGCCATTCTCTACGGCGCCGGCGCCTGCGCGGGCCTCACCCAGCGGCGACTGGCCGGCGAAGCCCTGTTTCCCGTCGCCGCGCCAGGCGCGGGCCTGCCGCGCCGGCCCGAGGAGCTGGCCCGCGCGCACCTGATCGGCCAGCCCGAGCATCCGTGGCGGCTGTGGCTGGAGCAGGTGGGCCTGCCCGACCTGCCGGTGCACGCCACGCTCACCGCCGACAGCCCGCTGGCCGCGCTCGAGCTCGCCCGCGGCGGCGCCGGCGTCTGCCTGGCCCGCGGCCTCCTGGTGCGCGACGACCTCAAGGCCGGCCGCCTGGTGCGGCTGTTCGAGGCCGAGGCCTGCCTGCGGGAAGACTACACAGCCGTCTGGAATCCCGCCTCGCCGCGGGCCGACCTGATCCGGCCGTTCGTGGACTGGCTGGCCGCGGCCCTGGAGCCGGCGCCTGCGCCGACCCTGCACGCCGCCTGAGCGGGCCCTCGGGAGAGGAAGACTCCGGCCCAACAGGAAACCCCCGGTCCGGGGCTGATGGACCGGGGGCTCGTGGGGGCTGCTCTATGGACGGAAGCGCGTTCCGTCATCCATTCAACCCGCAACCTTCGCGCGATGTTCCCGGGAAGCCCGCCATTTTTCGCCTGTCAGGCGAATCGGGCAGGTCCCCTGACGAAAAGAAGAGGGCCCCCGCTCGCGCGAGGGCCCGAAGGTCCGGGATCGCCTCTCCTCTAGAACTTGGCGGTGATGCCGACGAACAGGCGCCGGCCCAACAGGTCGTAGGTCGGGTACGAGTTCGGCGAGCCGGTCTGCGAGATGCGGTTGTTCACCAGCGGCGGATCCTGATCGAGGATGTTGTTCACCCCTCCGCGGACCGCGAACATGTCGTTGATGTTCCACAGCGCCGACAGGTCCAGGTAGCTGCGCTGCGGCAGCTTGTGGTTGAACGGGTTGGTCGCGCCCGTGCCGATGGTCGGCTCGTTGGTGTCCTGCTCGTAGGTCATCGAGTGGATGTAGCGCCAGGTCAGCGACGCGGTCACATTCCAGGGCGTGTTCCACGTGACGCGCATGGTGTGGCGCCAACGGGGGTTCAGCGTCTGGCACTGGGCGCCGAACAGCCCGGCGCAGTCGTAGGGCTCGTCGCCGGGGAACGGTGTCGTCGAAGCCTTGAGCAGGTACGATCCGGTGAAGTTGATCGAGATGCCGCCCCAGCCGTCGACGCCCCAGTCCTCGAGCGGCAGGGCGTAGTTCGCCTGCACGTCGATGCCGGACGCCTTGGCGGCGCCGACGTTCACGCTAGTGCCGACGATGTAGCCGCCGGCTCCGGTCGTCGTGCCGAACAGGATGCCGTTCTGGGCCCGCACGATCTGGCTGCAGAACTGCTCGTCGCCGGTGTCCAGGCACCGTTGCAGGATCACGCCCAGCGGGATCGCGCCGATCACGTCCGTCAGGTCGATCTTGTAGTAGTCGACGCTGGCGGTGAAGCCGCGGATGAATGCCGGCCGCGCCGTGACCCCGACGGTGAACGTCTTGGCTGTCTCGGGGGTGAGGTCCGGGTTGCCGCCGTTCAGCACCGCGCACTGGCCCGACGGGCACTGCGGGATGACGCCGTACTGCGCGGCGACGATGCCGGTGTTGAGACAGGCCGCCAGCGGGGCGGGGTTCTGCGCGCCGGCCGCGCACGGGTCTTCCGACACCTGGCTGGTGTTGGTGACCGCCTGCGGCGTGTAGAGTTCGAGGATGCTCGGGGCGCGGATGGCCTTCTGATACGCGCCGCGCAGCTTGAAGTCCGACGTCGGCGCCCACGAGAGGCCCGCCTTCCAGGTCTTGGCCTGGATACCCGTCGAGTAGTCAGAGTACCGGAAGCCGAGCTCGGCCGAGAGGTCGTCGGCGTAGGGCGCATCCTGCACCAACGGGACCCGCGCCTCGCCGTAACCCTCAAAGACGCGCAGGCTGTTGTCGATCGGCGTCGACGCGCCGCCAGCGCCCGACAGGTCGCCGCTCAGCTGGGCGGAGTCGGGCTGGTACTCGAGGTGGTCACGGCGATGGTGGAAGCCGAACGCCACGCCGACCCCGTCGTTGGCCCACGGCGACTTGACGCCGTAGTCGCCCAGGTCGCCGGTGATCGTGCCTTCGATGATCCGCTCGGTGATGCTCCCGCGCGCGGTGCCCTCGATGTCGAGGTAGGCCAGCGCGGCATCCGTGACCTGGCCGTCCTGGAAGATGTTGTAGGGCACGCAACCGCCGCCCGAGATGCAGACGGGACCGTTCGGGCCCTGCACCACCTGCAGCGCATTCTGGAGCCGCTGGATCGACAGGTAGTTCTGCGAGGCGTTGTTCAGGCTGGTGTAGTAGTACGAGCCGTAGAGGTCATACTTCCACGACCCCGTGATCTCGCCTCGGCCTCCGAACACCGCGCGGTAGTTGGTGTGCTCGTACACCTGATTGCGGCCGCCACCCTCGATGTTCCGCCGCCCGATCAGCATGTCGACACTGGCGCCCGACGCGATCATGTCGGCGGTGCACCCGATCACGCTGCGTTGCTGGGCGCTCATGAAGGGGTTGTTGCAGTTGATCAGGAAGCCGCCGTTCGGCGAGGCGCCGCTGCCCTGGAACAGGCCGGTCGGCGCGATCAGCACCTGGGTCTTGTCGCGCATGAATCCGAAGTCGCCATAGAACTCGAGGTGCTTGTTGACCTCGTAGCGGGCGAGGAAGCCCGCCGTGTAGCGCGTGCCCTGGTGCAGCAGGTAGGCGTAGTCGTGGGAATTGAAGAAGGGCGGCGGGGTGGTGCTCGCCGTGGCGCTCCACGGCTGGAAGGTGTTGCCCACCACGGCGACCAGGCCCGGCGCGCCGGGCAGGTTGAACGCGCTGCCGTCCGCCAGCAGCCACTGGTTCGAATTCTGCGAGCCCTCGCAACGGACAATGCCGCCGGGGGCGAGCACCACCTGGCAGGCCGAGTAGTCGCGCTTGGACTGCGTGACCGGATCCTGGTCGTGGTACGTGAAGTAGCCGGTGACGTTGCCGCGGCCGTCGTCCAGGTTCGCGCCCATGACGACGCTGAGGTCGCGCGACTTGCCGTCCCAGCGGTGCTCCTTCGGCTTGGCGATGCCACGCGCTGGCAGCAGGCCCTGCACGAACTCGTTGTGCTGGTTGTGCTGGTAGACACCCCACTGGGCGTCGATCTCAACACCTTCGAAGTCGCGCTTCATGATGAAGTTGACCACGCCGGCGATGGCGTCCGAGCCATAGGTCGCCGAGGCGCCGCCGGTCAGCACGTCGACGCGCTGGATCAGCTGCGAGGGGATCTGGTTGAGGTCTGGCGACGGGTTCGGGTTTCCGGTGTCGGGGTCGCCGATGCCGAGGCGTCGACCGTCCACCAGCACCAGGGTCCGCTGCTGGCCGAGGCCGCGCAGGTCGACCGTGGCCGTGCCGCCCGGGCCGGACAGCGGGTTGGACGTGGTCGAGAAGCCGGTCTGGCCGTTCTGGCTCACCTGCGGCAGCTGGTTCAGGATATCCGCGGTCACGGGGCGGCCGCCGAGGGTGACTTCCTGCGCGCCGACCACCTGGACAGGGCTCACGCTCTCCAGGTTGGGCGACGGGATGCGCGTGCCGGTGACGACGACTTCGGCCACCTCGTCGGCTTCCGCCTGCGCCTGCGCCAGCGCGGGGTTGGCCAGGCCGGCGAGGGCGGCGCCACAGATCATCGATGACGCCAGAAGGCGCGCGCGCGTGTGCTTGGTGTTCAAGGTCAAATCCTCCAGCGGCCGGCGGCGCATTGCGCCGAAACGGCCGATCCCCACATGAAAAGCCCGCCCTCACGCCGTCGGGCGAACCGACCGCGCGCCTGAGCGCTGCTTGGGGGGAAACTATTGTCGCGCCAGTAGGGCCTTTACTGAATTTGTCTTCTGCTCTTCATGAACGCGCCTCATGTGAGCGCCCGGAAGATTGATCCGGATGATATCCTGGGGCGTCGATAACGCGCGCAATATCAAGTAGATAAACCAAGCTCCGCGGCGACCTTGGGAGACGCGCTGCGCCGGGCGCCGGGCGCCAGGCCGTCAGTCGTTCGCGGAAGATTGTTGCAAAAAGAAAACAGGCGTCGACGAGCGGCCAAATTATCGCGACCAACTGCTACATGAGCACGCTTCATGTAAAGTATGACGAGAAGTCGTCACGAATATTCGCGTCATCGGCCCTAAGGTCATGACGCGCCGGGGTCCGGCCAGCTCTCCGTAGCCGAATGAGGACTTTCATGACCGCCGTCGCCTTCGAATTCGCCGCGGGTCCGGCGCCGTCCGCCTTCGCCGGCCCGCATGGCGCGCTCCGCGTCCTGTGGATCGACTCCGACGCCGTCGCCATCGAGCCCGGGGTCGACATGCTGCGCCGCCACGGTTTCGACGTGTCGTGCGCCGAGACCGCCGCCCAGGCACAGCCCGTCCTCGACGGTCATGGGACCGACCTGGTGATCCTCGAGACGGCGCTGCCCGACGCCGACGGTCTGGCGCTCTGCCGCAAGCTGTCCGAGGCCGAGACCGCGCCGGTGCTGGTGGTGGCCAAGGCCGCCGACACGCTGGACCGGGTCGCGGGCCTGGAGTTCGGGGCCGACGACGTGCTGCCCAAGACCATCCATCCGCTGGAACTCCTGGCGCGGGTCCGCGCCCTCCTGCGCCGCGCCGCGCGCCAGGCCCGCCAGGCCGCGGAGGCGGCGCTCGCCACCTGGCGCTTCGACGCCGAGCTCGGCTATGTGACCGCCCCGTCGGGCCGCACGGTGCGGCTGAGCCCTGCCGACTCGGCGCTCCTGCGGGCGCTGGCCGATCGGCCCGGCCAGGTGCTGCCGCGGGAGGCGCTGGTGGCGCTGCTGCACGGCGACGGCGGCGCGGCGGGCGGCCGCTCGATCGACGCCCGGGTGGCGCGGTTGCGCCGCACGCTGTCGGCCTGCGACGGCGCCGGTGAGTTCATCAAGACGCTGCGCGGCGGCGGCTACCTGTTCCAGGCGCAGGTCACGGCCCGCGGCGGCCTGGCGGCGGCATAGTCGGGATGCGTCACGGCCTCGTCCTGATCGCCGCCGGCGTCCTCCTGGCGGGGCCCGCGGCCGCGCAGCCGGCCGAGCCGCCCGCGCCCGCGTCTTCTGCGCCCGCTTCCGCCGTAGTGGCGAACCCCACCGTCGAGGGCTACGTGGCGCCAAAAGCGCCGAAGGACCCAGACCCGCTGGTCTGCCGCTCGGAGACGCCGATCGGCTCGAAACTCCCGGTGAAGGTGTGTGTCCGAAAGAGCGACCGCGACCGCCAGAAGCGGGATTCGCAGGAAGCGCTGCAGCTTATCCAACGTCGGTCGGATGGCCCGGCGGCGATCGACCCGAGGTTCCAATAGCTTTGCGGCGGGCGCCTAGCCGGTGGCCCGCGCCGAGCTGGGGCCCTGTGGCGCGCCGATCCAGTAGGCCACCTTGCCCACCAGCTCGCGCGCGCTGATCGGCTTGCCGATGTGGTCGTCCATGCCCGCCTCCCGGCAGGCGTCCACGTCCGACGGCTGCACACTGGCGCTCACCGCAACGATCGGGGTCTGTCGGTTGAGGTCGCCGCCGCGTATGGCGCGGGCGGCGTCCATGCCGTCCATGCCCGGCATCTGCAGGTCCATCAGCACCAGGTCGAACGGCGTGCGCGCGGCCGCCTCCAGCGCCTCGAGCCCGTCGGCCGCCTCGGAGAGCTGCAGGTCGAAGGGCCCCAGCAGCGCGAGGATCAGCTCGCGATTGGCCGGGGCGTCGTCCACGATCAGCACCCGCGCCCCCGCCGGCGGGCCGGCCAGCTCGGGCTCGGCGGCCTGGGCCGCCGCGCCGGCCGCGGGCGCGCACACCCGGAACCAGAACCGCGAGCCCCGGCCCTCCACGCTCTCGACGCCGATCTCGCCGCCCATCAGCTCGACCAGCGCGCGCGAGATCGCCAGGCCCAGGCCGGCCCCCCCGAACCGGCGGGCGTTCGAGCTCTCGATCTGCGAGAACCGCTGGAACAGGCGGCTCGCCGCGGCCTGCGCGATGCCGATGCCGGTGTCGGTCACCGACATCTCCAGCGTCCGGGTCCGCGGGTCGTGCGTCACCAGCAGCGTGACCTCGCCCTGGTGGGTGAACTTCACGGCGTTGGTGAGCAGGTTCAGCACCACCTGGCGCAGCCGCCCCGCGTCCGCCAGCACCTGGCCGGACGCCGGCGCCTCGACGCGACAGCTGAGCTTCAGGCCCTTCGCCTCGGCGCCGTCCTGCACGACGCCCAGCGCCTCCTCGACGAATGCCTGCAGATCGAACGGCTCGGGTCGCAGGGCCACCTGGCCGGCTTCGATCTTGGAGAAGTCCAGTACGTTGTTGACGATCGACGTCAGCGCCTCGCCGCTGCGACCGATGCGGTCCACGTAGACCCGGGCCTTCTCCGGCAGCGCGGCCATCCTGGCCAGCAGGTCCGCGAAGCCCACCACCGCAGTCAGCGGGGTGCGGATCTCGTGGCTCATGGTCGCCAGGAACTCGGACTTCGCCAGCGCCGCCGCCTGCGCCTCGGCCTCCTTGCGCCGCAGCTCGTCCTCCAGGCGTCGCTGCTGGCTAATGTCGCGCAGCACGGTCACGTAGCCGATGGGCTCGCCGGCATCGTTGTGGAGCGCGGCGGGACGGCCCTGCATCAAGACCCAGCCGCCGTCGGCGCACCGCATCCGAAACTCGTTGTCGCTCCCGCTGGGCAGGGCCTCGCCGGCCTGGACCGCGGCGAGCACGGCCCCAGTCTGGTCGCCCGGATGGACGAACTCGGAGGTCGAGCGCCCGACCATGTCCTCGGGGCGATACCCGAAGGCGCCGACGGCCGGCGAAATGAACTCGATCCGGCTCGCCATGTCGACGCGAACGATCACGTCGCTGGCGTTCTCGGCGAGCGCCCGGTAGCGGGCCTCGCTCTCCTGCAGCCGCTCCAACGCCTGGGCCGTCTCGGCCTGTTCGCGCGCCAGCTGCTCCTGCAGGGCCACGCGGGCGGTCACGTCGCGCAGGACAGCGACGGCGCCCACGACCCGGCCGCCGTCCAGGATTGGGCTCGTGGCGCCCTCGAAGTCGACGTAGCGGCCGCCGCCGAGCGGCGTGCGCCAGATGTTGAGGTCGCCCTGTGGCGGCGCCCGGCCAGCCCGCAGCTCAGCGAAGAAGGCCTCGTTCCGCGCGTGGTCCTCGGGCGAGACGATATCGCGGAAATTGCGGCCGACGACCCGGTCGGGGTCGATCCCGAATTGCCGCGCCGCCTGCGAGACGTACTCGATGTCGCCGTCCACGTCGTAGCGGACGATCAGGTCTGCCGACTGCTCGGCGAGCTGGCGGTAGCGCAGCTCGCTTTCGCGGACCTGTTCCTCCAGCCGCCGCCGTTCGGTCATGTCGCGCATGATCGAGATGACCCCGACCGTCCGGCCGCTCTCGTCGAACATCGGCGCGGGGCTGCCCTGCACCCATCGCCACGAGCCGTCGCCGCAGCGGAACCGCACCTCGATGCAGTCGTCCGGCGACAGGGCCTTGCCCGCCCGCGCAGCCTCAAGCCGGGTCCGCACCAGCGGTACGTCGTCGGGGTGGGCGAGGTCGAGGAGGTTCCGGCCGACCAGGTCGTCGGGCGTCAGGCCGAAGCGCGCGACCGACGGAGAGGCGTACTGGACGTCGCCCCGGGTGTCATACTGCAGGAGCACGTCCTGGGCGTGTTCCGCTATCAGCCGATAGCGGGCCTCGCTTTCTCGAAGCCGCGCCAATTCGGCGCGCCTTCCCCTCGGCCACAGCCGCGGCCACTTCATCGGTCCCCCCAACGTTTCCCGCGCCCCCAAGGGGGCTGGGATAACGGCAATTTACGAAGGATCGGCCGGACGCGACACGCGCCGTAAGGCCGCAGGGAAAGGGCCGCTCCGCCATCCTTGGCGAAGCGGCCTGGTCCGGTCGCCCGATCGGTCGGGTCAGGCGCGGGGGAACACGCGGCGGCGCCGACCTGCCGCTCGTGAAGGGCGATCCGTCAAAGACCATCGCCGAC
>NZ_DASWTE010000297.1:0-5335 GCF_036402295.1 Phenylobacterium sp. | reverse complement strand
CCGCCGCCGGGTGTGGCGGCGCGAAGGAAGACGCGCAGGTCCGCGGGACTATTCCCTACGGCCGCCCCTGCGGCGGAAACGCCTGCCGCTGGCCGCCCAGTTTGTGGACCACGCCGCGGCGCATCACGAACGTCGGCCGCTCCAGCTCGCTCACGTCGGCGAGCGGGCTCTTGGCCACCGCGATGATGTCGGCGTCCTTGCCGGGCTCCAGCGTGCCCAGGGCCTCGCTCCGGCCCAGCAGCTCGGCGGCGTCCACCGTGGCGGCCTTGATCGCCTGGGCCGGCGTCATGCCCACCGAGACCATCAGGGCGAACTCCTTGCCGTTGTCGCCGTGCGACGACACGCCGGTGTCGGTGCCGAAGGCGATCTTCACACCGGCGGCGATAGCCCGCTTGTGGTTCTCCATGGCCGCCTTGCCGGCGATCTCGGCCTTTTCCAGCGTGTTGCGGCTCCGGGCGCCCGCTCGGGCCTGCGCCAAGGCCGCCTGCGGCGCCAGCATGGTGGGCACGAACCAGGCGCCGGTCTTCTTGAAGAGGGCGTCGGTCTCGGGCGTGCCGAACGTGCCGTGCTCAATGGAATCGACGCCGGCCCGCAGCGCCGCCTCGATACCGTCGGTCCCATGCGCGTGCGCCGCCACTTTGCGGCCGAACATGTGGGCGGTGTCGACGATGGCCTTCATCTCGTCGTCGAACATCTGCCGGCCGAGGCCGCCCGCCACGTTCGAGTTCACCCCGCCGGTCGCCGTGAACTTGATCACCTCGGCGCCCTGGCTGATCTGCGAGCGCACCGCTCGGCGGCAGTCGTCGGCGCCGTTGCAGACGTTCTCCGCCTTGGCGAGCGCAGCTTCGCTCAGGTCGCGGTTGAGGTTGTTGGACGGGTCGGCGTGACCCGAGCGGATGGCGATGGCGCGGCCCGCCGGCACGATGGTCGGCCCGGCCAGCAGCCCGTTGTTGATCCCTTCGCGCAGCGCCGTGACGCTGCGGATGTCGCTGCCCAGGTCGCGGATGGTCGTGAAGCCGGCCTCCAGCGTGCGGCGGGCGTTGTCGACACCCAGGACGAAGTTGTCCTCGAGGTCCCGGTTCGGGGCCTCCAGCCGCCCGCGCATCTTGTCGTCGTCGTTGAAAATGTGGACGTGCATGTCGATCAGGCCCGGCAGCACGAACTGGTCCTTCAGGTCGACCACCCGCGCTCCGGCGGCGCCCACGTCGGCCGGATCGGCGTGGCCGCTGCGCACGGCGGCCACCTTGCCGTCGCGCACGACGATGGTCGACGGGCCCTTGGCGGCCTGGCCCGGGCGGTCAAGCAGGCCGCCGGCGTGGATCACGGTGACGGACTGGGCCATCGCCGGACCGGCGGCGAAGCATAGCGCGGCGGCGGCCGCGGCTGCGAACAGGCGCATGGATGAGGTCTCCCCAGACTTCGGGCAGCCTAGCGGGGCGTCTTCGGCTGTCCAGCGCTCAGGCCGGAACCGGGGGCTTCCAGGGCTCCAGGTGGCCGTCCTTCAGCGCAAGCACGCGGTCCATGTGCCGCGCGAGCTCCAGGTTGTGCGTGGCCACGACCGCAGCCACGCCCTGGCTGCGGGCCAGCGCATAGAGGTTGTCGAATACCGCGCCCGAGGTCGTGGGATCCAAATTGCCGGTGGGCTCGTCGGCCAGCAGCAGCCGCGGTGAGTTGGCCAGGGCCCGGGCGATCGCCACCCGCTGTTGCTCGCCGCCCGAGAGCTGGGCCGGCTGGTGGTGCGTGCGGTCCCCCAGTCCCAGCTCACCCAGCAGGGTGCGGGCTTTCTGGCCGGCCGCCTTCTGCGGCGTCCCGGCGATCATCATCGGGATCGCCACGTTGTCCTCGGCCGAGAACTCCGGGAGCAGGTGGTGGAACTGGTAGACGAAACCGATCGTGCCCAGCCGCACGCGCGTCCGTTCGCGCTCGGTGAGGTCGGTGCAATCCCGCCCCAGCACCGTGATCCGGCCGCCGTCGGGATGCTCTAGCAGGCCGGCGGCGTGCAGCAGGCTGGACTTGCCCGAGCCCGAGGGGCCCACCAGCCCGACGATCTCGCCCGGCCACACGTCGAGGTCGACACCCTTCAGCACCGGCAGCCGGCCAGCGCCGGTCACATAGGTTCGCTCGAGGCCGCGGATGGAGAGGACGGGCTCACTCATAGCGAAGCGCCTCGACCGGATCGAGCTTCGACGCCCGCCAGGCCGGCAGGAGACTCCAGAAACAGGCCATGCCCAGCGAGAAGACCGAGATCCCCGTGACCTCGACCCAGTCCACCTTCGCCGGCAGTCGCGACAGGTAGTAGACGTCCGAGGCGAACACCTGCGCCCCCGTCGCCCACTCCACCGCCGACTGGATCGGCCCGATGTTCAGCGAGAACAGGACGCCCAGCGCCACGCCCGCCGCCGTGCCGGCCGCGCCGATCGCCGTCCCGGTCATGAAGAAGATGCGCATCACCGACCCCTGCCCGGCCCCCATGGTCCGCAGGATGGCCACGTCGCGGGTCTTGTTCTTCACCAGCATGACCAGGCCCGAGATGATGTTCAGCGCCGCGATCACGATCAGCATGCCGAGGATCAGCCGCATGGCTGTCCGCTCGACCGTCAGCGCGCCCCAGAAGGCCGCGTCGCGCTGCGTCCAGTCGTTGACCAGCGCGCTCGGCCCGGCCGCCTGGTTGATCGGACCCCGCATCCGGGCGGCGTGGTCGGGATCTACCACCTTGATCTCGATGGCGTCGGCCGTGTCCTCGCGGCCAAAGAACAGCTGCGCCTGGCTGAGCGGCATGTAGATGTAGGCCTGGTCGTACTGGCTCATCCCTACCCGGAACGTGCCGCCCACCGTGTAGGGCTTCTGTAGCGGCGTCCCGCCGAACGCCGTCGACCCGCCGGACGGCGAGATCAGCGTCACCGTGTCGCCCGGCCCCACGCCCAGCTGCTGCGCCAGCCGCTCGCCGACGAGCACCGTGTCGCCGCCGTACTCCCCCGCGCCGAAGCCGCGCAGCGAGCCCTGGGTGATGTTGCCCGAGACCAGCTTGGTGTCCGCCAGGTCCCTCGGCCCGATGCCGCGCACCAGCGCGCCGGTGATCTGGCTGGGGCCGATGGCGATCACCTGGGCCTCGATGATCGGCGCGGCCTGGACGACGCCCGGCACCTTCAGGATGCGCGCTACCGCCTGGTCGCGCGCCGGCCCGTCCAGCACGCCGCCGGTCACGAACAGGTGGCCCTGGAAGCCCAGGATCCGGCCTAGCAGCTCGGCCCGGAACCCGTTCATCACCGACATGGTGGCGATCAGCACGCCCACCGCCAGCATGATGCCGACGAACGAGATGATCGAGATCAGCGCCACCCCGCCCTGGCTGCGGCGCGCCCTAAGGTAGCGGGCGGCGAGCATCCGCTCCCACAGCCCGAACGGGGCCGCGCGGCCGCCCATGACGGGGCGGGCGTCAGCCATTCACGACAGCCTTCAGCGCCGCCTCGAGCGGCAGCGTCTGGCGCTCGCCGGTGGCGCGGCGCTTCAGCTCGACGACGCCGTCCGCCACGCCCTTCGGCCCGACGATCAGCTGCCAGGGGATGCCCACGAGGTCGGTGGCCGCGAACTTCGCGCCCGGCCGGTCGTCGCGGTCGTCGTACAGCGGGTCGATCCCAGCCTCGGTCAGCGCTTGGTAGGCCTTCTCGCAGACCTCGTCGCAGCCCGCGTCGCCCACGCGCAGGTTCAGCACCGCCGCGCCGAACGGCGCCACCGCGTCGGGCCAGATGATGCCCGCGTCGTCGTGGCTGGCCTCGATGATCGCACCGGCCAGGCGCGAAACGCCCACGCCGTACGAGCCCATGTGCACGGCCACGTCCTTGCCGTCTGGCCCGGTCACATTGGCCTTCATCGGCGCCGAGTACTTGGTCCCGAAATAGAAGATGTGCCCCACCTCGATGCCGCGGGCGGTCATCCGCTTGTCCTCGGGCAGCGCGTCGTAAGCGGCCGCGTCGTGCATCTCGTCGGAGGCGGCATAGAGCACGGTGCGCTTCTCGACCTGCGGCTGCAGGTCGCCGTCCCAGTCGACGTCGGGACCCGGCGCGCCCATCTCCACCAGGTCACGGTGTGCGAACACCTGGCTCTCGCCGGTGTCGGCCAGGATGATGAACTCGTGGCTGAGGTCGCCGCCGATCGGGCCCGTGTCGGCGCGCACCGGGATCGCCTTCAGGCCCAGCCGCGCATAGACGTTGAGGTAGGCCAGGAACATCCGGTTGTAGGCCCGCCGCGCCGCCGCCTCGTCGATGTCGAACGAGTAGGCGTCCTTCATCAGGAACTCGCGGCCGCGCATCACCCCGAACCGGGGCCGGCGCTCGTCGCGGAACTTCCATTGGATGTTGTAAAGATTCAGCGGCAAGTCCTTGTAGGACTTCACATAGCTACGGAAGATGTCGGTGACGACCTCCTCCGCCGTGGGGCCGAACAGCAGGTCCCGATCGTGGCGGTCCTTGATGCGCAGCATCTCATCGCCATAGGCCTCGTAGCGGCCGCTCTCGCGCCACAGGTCGGCGAGCTGCAGCGTCGGCATCAGGATCTCGACGGCGCCGGCGCGGTTCATCTCCTCGCGCACCACCTGCTCGATCTTCTTCAGCACACGCAGGCCCAGCGGCAGCCAGGCATAGATCCCGGCCGCTTCCTGCCGGATCATCCCGGAGCGCAGCATGAGCTGGTGCGACACGATCTGCGCGTCGGCGGGCGCCTCGCGAAGCGTGGGCATGAAGTATCGCGAAAGGCGCATGGGATTCCCGTCAGATCAGGCGAAGGCGCCCTGATAGCCTTGGCGTGAGAACCTTGGCAACGATGAGGCGACTCTGACGGCGTGCATGCCCGACGAACGCGGGCCTACGGCCAAGGTTCCGCTAGTAGCCGCTGGGCAGCCGCGGAAGCTTCACGATCCCGCTCCAGATGACCAGCCAGACGATCCCGAACACCACGATGGCGATGCCCGTGGTGATCAGGAACTTCTCCTTGAGCCTCGGGTTCACCGGCGCGCCGGGATCGCCGCCGTCGCCCTTGTCGATCCCCGCCTCGGCGTAGGTCACCGTCCCCCACAGCAGCACGGCGAACAGCACCGTCCACCAGATGGTCAGGAAGATCGCGATGGAGGTGAACGGGCCCATCAGTGGGCGCCTTTCGGGGTTTCCATGAGCTCGACCAGCACGCCGCCCATGTTCTTGGGATGCACGAAGATCACCGGCGTGCCGTGCGCGCCGATCCGCGGCTTGCCGCCGTTCAGCACAGTGGCGCCCTTGGCCACCATGTCGTCGCGGGCCGCCTCGATGCTCTCGACCTCGAAGCAGATGTGATGCTGGCCACC
>NZ_DASWTE010000296.1:0-5902 GCF_036402295.1 Phenylobacterium sp. | reverse complement strand
CGCAGGTGCTGCGCGAGGTGATGGACTGGGTCTTCGAGACCACCGAGGCCACGGCGCTGCACCTGGACGTCCACCTCGACAATGCCCGCGCCCACCACGTCTACGTGCGTGAGGGGTTCGTCGAGCAGGGCCAGGTCGACGAACTGCACCGCCTGATGGAGATCCCCCGCGCCCGCTGGGCCGAGCTGCGCGGCCGCTGATTACGGCCAAGCCTGCACTGGACAGCGGCCCTTGGGTCGCCCAGCTATGGGGGCCTGCCCGTCGCAAGAGCGGGGCGCAAGGGAGAGCGCGATGATCAAGGCCGCCTGCCATTGCGGCGCCGCCAGCCTGACGGTCCCGGCGGCGCCCACCGAGGTCACCGAGTGCAACTGCTCGATCTGCCGCCGGCTGGGCGCACGCTGGGCCTACTACAACCCGGCCGAGGTGACCCTGCCCGCGCCGGCGACCACCCAGGTCTACGTCTGGGGCGACCGCATGCTGGCCTTCCATCGCTGCAAGGCCTGCGGCGTGGCCACCCACTGGCAGAGCCTGGACGGCTCGCGCGACCGCATGGCGATCAACGCGCGGCTCGTGGATGATCTGGACTGGAGCCGCATCCGCATCCGCCAGTTCGACGGGGCGGCCACGTGGGCGTACGTGGACGAGTAGGCGTGGCGGCGAAGTGAAACTCTCGGTTCTCGACCTGTCGCCGGTGACCGGCGAGGCCACCCAGGCCGAGGCGGTGCGCCAGACGATCGAGGTGGCCAAGGCTGCCGAGCGGCTGGGCTACCACCGCTTCTGGCTGGCCGAACACCACAACATCGCCGCCCTGGGCTCGCCCAATCCGGAGATCCTGATCGCGGCGCTGACGCAGCAGACGAGCCGCATCCGCCTGGGCTCGGGCGGGGTGATGCTGGTCAACTACTCGCCGCTGAAGGTGGCCGAGACCTTCATGGAGCTCGAAGCGCTGGCGCCCGGCCGCATCGATTTGGGCCTGGGACGCGCGTTGGGGGCCGATGCGCGCACCGGCGGGGCGCTGCGTTCGGTGGGCTCGGACGCCTTCCCGCAGTACTTCCACCTGCTGTCGGCCTGGCTGCTGGATGCGTCGGGCAAGGTTCCGATCCCCGCAGGCCATCCGATCCACGACATCAAGGCCAACCCCTCGGGCCCCTCGCACCCGGACGTGTTCATGCTCTGCACCTCGGAGGAGAGCGCCACCTTCGCCGGGATGATGGGCCTGGGCATGGTGTTCGCCGAGTTCATCGCCCGCACCGAGGCCGGCCCGGCCATCACCGCCTATCGCAAGGCCTTCGAGCCGTCGCACTATCGCACCGAGCCGTGGGCCGGGACGGCGGTGATCGCCTTCGCCGCGGAGACCGAAGAAGCCGGCTGGCGAGGCGACGCGCCGCGGCTGGCGGGCACGGTGGCGATGCTGTCGGGCCGCCGGCGGCGGTTCACCACCATCGCCGACGCCGAGGCTTTCCTCGCGGAGTGGAAGGGCACGCCGCTGCTGGCCGACGTCGAGGGCCGTACGATCGCCGGCGAGGCGGGCGCGGTGCGCGCCCGACTGGAGGACAAGGCGAAGCGCGTCGGCGCCGACGAGGTGTTCGTGATGTCCGCCGGCCCGTCCCTGCCCGACCGGATCCGCTCGCTGGAGCTGCTGGCGCCCTGAACCGGGGACCGACCTCGCGCATCGGGAGAATCCGGTCGCCGATCGGCATAATGGGTTCATAGTCGGCGCGCCACGGGGGCTGGCGGAGCAGAACGGGGTCGGCCGTTGGCGGTCGTCGTCGCCCGTTCCGCGCCGCGGGATTCCGGCAGCGACGTGTTCCGCCAGGCGCTTACCAGTCCCGCTTCAGGTGGCGCAAAGGACGACGTTTTGCCCGCGATGGACCAGATCACCACGTTTCGGAGCTTCGACGTGCGCGCCGGGACGGTGCTGGTCACGTTCGAGCCGGGCGCGAACCTTGCGGCCCTGTCGCCCGCCCTGAAGGGCCTCGCCACGGCCGCGGACCGGGCGCTGGACAACCCGGGCGCCGGCATGGTGCGCCTGACGCTCGCGCCGGGGCTCGATCTGGAAGCGGCGCTGGAACGCCTGTCGCACCTGCCCGGCGTGCGCTCGGCCCAGCCCGACTACGTCCTGCGCACCTTCGGCGAGGAGGACGAGGACGGCGACCCCGACCCGACAGCCGACGCCAACCTAAGGGCGACCGATGTCTCCAACGACCCGGGGTTCACCGGCGGCCAGACCTGGGGCATGTACGGCGACAGGACCGCCAAGGCGAACGCCTTCGGAAGCCAGGCTGGCGAGGCGTGGACGGCGGGCTACACCGGCTCGACCAAGGTGGCGGTAGGCCTGCTCGACACGGGCCTCGACTATACCCATCCCGACCTCTACCTGAACGTCTGGCTGAACCCGAACGAGATCTCGATCGCGCTGAAGGCGGCGCTGGTCGACACGGACGGCGACGGGCGGATCGGCTTCCGCGACCTGAACAACGCCGCCAACTCAGGCTGGGTCAGTGACCTCAACGCCAATGGGCGCATCGACGCCGGCGACCTGTTGCGGGACAGCCGCTGGGAGGACGGCGTCGACCAGGACGCCAACGGCTACACCGACGACCTGATCGGCTGGGACTTCTTCAACCACGACAACGACCCGTTCGACGACGCCGGTCACGGCACCCATGTTGGTGGGATCATCGCCGCCCAGGGCGGCAACGGCGCCGGCGTGGCGGGTGTCACCTGGTCGACCCAACTGATCGTCGCGAAGTTCCTGGGGCCGAACGGCGGCTTCACCTCCGGGGCCGTGCAGGCGCTGGATTATGTGACGGCGCTGACGGGCGCGGCGGGCGGCGGCGATATCGTCGCGACGAACAATAGCTGGGGCGGCGGCGGCGCCTCGCAGGCGCTGACCGACGCCATCGTGCGCGGCGCACAGGCGGACGTGCTGTTCGTCGCCGCGGCCGGCAACGGCGGGACGGACCAGGTCGGCGACAACAACGATGTCGTCCCGAACTATCCCTCGAACGTGGACACCACGGCCGCGGCCGGCTTCGACGCGGTCGTGGCGGTCGCCGCGCTGACCTCGACCGGCGGACTGGCGTCGTTCTCGAACTACGGAGCCGTCAGCGTGGACGTCGGCGCGCCCGGCAGCGCGATCTACTCCACGATCCCTGGTGCGACCTACGGCACGATGAGCGGCACCTCGATGGCCACGCCCTTCGTCACCGGCGCGGTGGCGATGTACGCTGCGGTCAATCCGGGGGCCAGCGCCGCGCAGATCCGGGCCGACCTGTTCGCCACGGCGGCGCCGACCGCGTCGCTCGCCGGCAAGACCTCGGCCGGCGGGCGGCTGGACATCTCGAGCTTCATCTACAAGGTGTCGCCAGGCGGGGCGACGATCGTGGGCACGTCGGCGGCCGACACCGTGTCGCTGATCGCGGCGCCCGCGGGCCAGTCGAAGGCCAGCGTCTTCGACGACACGCTGTGGGGGGCGGACGGCGCCGACAAGCTGGACGGCGGACCCGGCGCGGACCGGCTCATCGGCGGCGCGGGCAACGACACCCTGACGGTCGACAACCCCGGCGACGTCGTGGTCGAGAACCCGGGCGAGGGCGTCGACCTCGTCAACAGCGCGATCAGCCTGACGCTGGGTCCGAACGTCGAGAAGCTCACCCTGACCGGGCCCTCGCCGCTCACCGGGACCGGCAACGCGCTGGACAACACCATCACCGGGAACGGGGCCGCCAACGCGCTCTGGGGCTTGGACGGGGCCGACGCGCTGACCGGCGGCGCGGGCGACGACACGCTCACCGGCGGGGCCGGCAACGACAAGCTGACCGGCGGGACGGGCGCCGACTGGATGGCGGGCGGCGCGGGCGACGACACCTATGGCGTCGATGCGGCCGGCGACCAGGTCTCGGAGGCGGCCGGCGAGGGCTCGGACCTGGTCAGCAGCACGATCACCTACGCGTTGGGCGCCAACCTGGAGAAGCTGACGCTCACCGGTACGGCGGCCGTCAACGGGACCGGAAACGAGCTGGCGAACACGCTCACCGGCAACGGCGCTGTAAACCAGCTCGACGGCGCGGACGGCGCCGACACCCTGACCGGTGGCGCGGGCGCCGACACGCTGGTCGGCGGGGCCGGAAACGACAAGCTGACCGGCAGCGCCGGCGCCGACCGCATGCAGGGCGGGACCGGGAACGACACCTACTACGTGGACGATCCCGGCGACGTGGTGATCGAGGCGGCCAACGAAGGCGTCGACATCGTCGTGAGCACGGTCGCCTTCACCCTGGGCGACAATGTCGAGAAACTGACCCTGACCGGCTCCGCTCAGGTCAACGGCACGGGCAACGCGCTCGGCAACACCATCACGGGCAGCCCGGGCGCCAACCTCCTGAGCGGCGCCGCGGGCGCGGACACCATCATCGCCGGCGATGGCGCCGACACCCTCGACGGCGGCGCGGGGGTCGACAGACTGACCGGTGGCGCCGGGGTGGACCGGTTCGTCTTCCAGAAGGGCCAGGCGGCCGGCGACAATGTTGTCGACTTCGCCGCGGGCGAGACGCTGGAGTTGCACGGCTGGGGGGCAGGCTCGACGATCGCCCGGCAGAGCGGCAGCCTAACCAACTGGATCGTCACCGACGGCGTCACCGGCGAGACCGAGGTCGTCAGCCTGTCGAACAAGTACGTCCTGGTCTCTGGCGACTGGATATTCACCTAGCGGTCAGTCCGAAGCCTTCCAGACGCCGTCGACCCGCGCCACGCTGGCCCACTCGCCCTTGCCCAGCATGACGGCCGCGGTCTCCCGGCGGATGACGACGCGCTGCGCAGCCCGGAGTTGGCGGACCATCTGGGCGGCCATCTTCGGCGCTTGCTTCAGGATCTCGGGCGGGACGGCGTCGAAATTCCGGGCGCCGTCCTCGGTGGAGAGGGCCGCGGCGGCCTTCCAGTCGGCCCGGCCGATCGCTTCGGCCCGGGCCAGCAGCACCTTCACCGGCTCGGACGCGGCGGCGGCCGGCCCCTTGAGGTCGGCCTCGACGGCGTTGGTGAACACCGGGGCGCTGAACTCGAAGACCATGCGCTCGCTGGCGTCGGCGTTCAGCTCGCCGACTACGCGGGTCGGGTTGGCCTCCAGCCGCTTCCAGAGGCCCTCGCTGTTGCTGATCGTCGTGGTGGCCATCGAGTAGCCGGGCTCGGGCTTGGTCAGGATGGTGGCGACCAGGGACGTGCGGTCGGCGGGGTCGAAGTTGAGCAGCAGGCCCTCGAGCTTGCCTTCGCGGGCCAAGCCCCACACCGGCGGAAAGGCGATCCCGCAAAGGGCCGAGACCGGGACCTTCCGGTCGCTGAGCAGAACGCGCAGCCCCTTCTCCCTGTCGTCGAAGCCCTCGGCGTTGTCGATCGCCAGCGCGATCGCGTGGGTGACCTTGAAGTCGACGCCTTCGTCGTTGTAGCGGCCCTGGGCGACGCCCTCGTCGATGGCGAAGGCCGGCCGGGCGATCAACGACGCGCCAGCGGCGAGCAGGACGCGGCGGGCGATCATGCCGGGGCCTTTTGGGGCATGCCGGCCGCGGCGGCCGGCCGGGCGCGCATGGCGTCGGCCCAGCGCGCGACGTTCGCCAAGTCGTCCGGCAGGCGGAACTTGATCATCCGGCCGAAGTCGAGGCCGATGAAGGCGATGATGTCGGCGATGGTGATCCGGTCGGCGGCCAGCCATTCGCTTTCCGCCAGCCGTCCGTCGAGGATCTTCAAGGCCCTCGTGGCGCCCTGGAGGCTCCGCTCGCCCGACGCCGGGTCCTGCTTCTCGAGCGCGGCCATCGCCGGGTGGGTGTGGCGGACGCCCATCATGATGGGTGTGGCGACCATCATCTCGGCGCGGCGCAGCCACATCTCGATCACCGCCGCCTCCTCGGGC
>NZ_DASWTE010000295.1:0-7900 GCF_036402295.1 Phenylobacterium sp. | reverse complement strand
CCTCGCGCGCCTGGTCCGCCAGCACCACGCCGCCGGCCTGACGCGCGCCGCCGCGCATCAGTTCGTCCAGCCGCTCGAGCTGCTCCACGGGCACGGCGTGCTGACGGACCGCCCGCAGGCCGTAGGCGGCGAGGACGCGGGGCGACGGCAAAGGCTGCGGTAGACGGCTGACGGCGCCCACGGGCGGCCGCCAGTCGGGCGCCTCACGCAAGGCGATGGCCTGCAGCAGGGCCCGCGCCTCGGGCCGCAGCACGGCGGGGACGAAGATCGAATGCGCGCCGATACGGACGCCCAGGCTGCGCAGCATCCGCCGCTCCACCTGGCTGAGCGCGCGGGTGTCGGCGCGCACCTCAGCGCGGTCGAGCACGCCGCCGGCCTCGATCAGGCGGTAGGCCAGCCCGCGCGCCAGGCCGCGGATCTTGCCGTCGGCCACGGCGGCTTCCAGCTTGCGCAGCGGGCTGAGCCTGCGGCCGGCCTCGGCCGCCACGAACGCCTCCAGCCGCCGCGCCGCCCGCTGGCGGGCCGCATCGTCGCCCACGTCGCCCAGCAGCCGCACGCGCGGGCTGAACGGCTGACCGCCGGCGATCGCACCGACCGCGACGCCGTCCCACAGCAGCGCACCGTCGGGCGTCAGGGCGAACGCCGTGTCGGCCTCGGCCGCGAGGCGTCCCAGCCGCCGGGCGATCTCGGGCCCCACCGCATGCTGCGCGGCGGCCCGAAGGGCCTTCTCCTCCAGCACGCTCGAACCCTGGGCGGCCTCGAAGCTCACGCCTGACAGGCGGCCCACGAAGTGGCCCTCGACCGTCACCGCGCCGTCGGCGCCGACGCCGGCCAGCATCTCCTCTCGCACCCGCAGGCCGCGCATCAGCGCGCTCGTCCTCCGGTCGACGAAGCGGGCCATCAGCTTCTCGTGCAGGGTGTCGGAGAGGCGGTCCTCCAGACCGCGCGTCTTGCCCTGCCACTCCGGCGGATCGGCCAGCCAGTCGGGGCGGTTGGCCACATAGGCCAGCGTCCGCACGCTGGCGAGGCGGCTGGCCAAGGTGTCGATCTCGCCGTCGGTGCGGTTCAACTGCTCGTACTGGCGCGCGATCCAGTCGTCGCCGATCCGCCGGCGGCGCTCGGTGAGCTGCAGGAAGAAGGCCTTCACCAGCCCCACGTGCTCCTCGGCCGCCACCTTGCGGAAGTCGGGGGTCTGGCAGACGTCCCACAGCCGCGCCAGGTTCGTGCGGTCGCGGGCGCGCGTCTGGACGATGTCGTCCTCGGCCAGCGCCTTCAGCGTGGTCTCGTCCAGCGCCTCGGCCGACAGCTTCAGGCCCTCGCGCTCCGGCAGCTTGTCCAGGCTCCGGATCAGCGCCGGCAGCGAGGCGAACTCGAGCTTCGAGTTGCGCCATTCGGCCCCGGCCACAGGCTCGAAGCTGTGGCCCTCCACGGCCTCGACCAGGTCGGGGTCCATGTCCTCGGCCTCGCCGGTGACGCCGAACGTGCCGTTCGTCTGATAGCGGCCCGCGCGGCCGGCGATCTGGCCGACCTCCTGCGGATGCAGGAACCGCGTGCGCCGGCCGTCGAACTTGCGCAGGCCGGCGAAGGCCACGTGATCGACGTCCATGTTCAGGCCCATGCCGATGGCGTCGGTGGCCACCAGGAAGTCCACCTCGCCCGACTGGTAGAGCGCCACCTGGGCGTTGCGGGTGCGCGGGCTGAGCGAGCCCATCACCACGGCGGCGCCGCCGCGCTGGCGGCGGATCAGCTCGGCGATCGCGTAGACCTGGTCGGCGCTGAACGCGACCACGGCCGAGCGCCGGGGCAGGCGGGTCAGCTTCTTGGGCCCGGCGTAGGTGAGGTCCGAGAACCGGTCCCGCGTCTGGATCTCGGCATGCGGCAGCAGGCGGCGGACCAAGGGCGCCATGGTCCCGGCGCCCAGCAGCATGGTCTCGGCCTTGCCTCGGGCGTGCAGCAGGCGGTGGGTGAAGACGTGGCCGCGCTCGGGGTCGGCGCAGAGCTGGATCTCGTCGACCGCCAGGAAATCCACCTCGACCGACAGCGGCATCGCCTCGACGGTGCACACGTAATACTGCGGCCTGGGCGGGACGATCTTCTCTTCGCCCGTAATCAGCGCCACCGACCGTGCGCCGCGCGTCTTGACGATCCGGTCGTAGATCTCCCGCGCCAGCAGGCGCAGCGGCAGGCCGATCATGCCGGACGAGTGCCCCAGCATGCGCTCCACCGCGAGGTGGGTCTTGCCGGTGTTGGTGGGCCCCAGGACCGCCACGAGCCGCGGCGGAGCTGCGCCCGAGGGGCGATCGCTCATGTCTTCAAGGTGGGATGTGGGAAAGAGTCGGGCAAGCGGGGTGCGCAGAACGTCGCGGCGACCTCAGCACGAGGGCCAGCTCGGAAAGCGCTGCAATCGCGGCACACACTCTACTGACGCTTGAGCCGCTCGCCCGGTTCCGCCGAAATCTCACCAGTTCTGCATAACCCCTATGCGTTCTCGCTGATTGAGAGGCGCCGGCGTGTCGCATATCGGTCTTCTCGAACGTCCTTGGGACGTCATGAGACCGAAACGCCCCCAGGAGCCCCCCATGGCCGCCGCCGCCGCAAACCCGGAGATCATCGAAGGCGTCTTCCGCGTGGTCGCCACCACCGAAGCCCCGCCGGCCCGCAAGTCGCCGAACCGCCAGCGCAAGGTCGCGCGGATCGTGTTCTGGAACAGCGCCTTGATGGTCGCGCTGGTGGCCCTGCCGCTGGTGTTCTGACGCCGGGCTACGCCCGTCTGCCGCAAGGCCATTGCGCGATCTACAAGCCCCGCTAGGTTCACCGCCTTCCGTTCGGGGATATCGCGCAATGATCGACCGCCGCCAGCTTCTGCTCAGCACCCTCGCCGCGGGCGCCGCCGCCTCGCCGCTGGGCGCGCTCGCAGCCGAGGGCGAGGGCGTTTCCGACTCGCGCCTGGCCAGGCTGCTGGACACCTTCGTCGAGGAGATGCTGGCCCTCGATCCGCAGACCGCCACCGGCATCGGCAAGGACAAGGGACCGCGCGCCGGCCTGAGGCGCCGCCTGAACGACCTCTCCACCGGCGGCCGGACGAAGCAGATCGCGGGCTATGCCGACCGCGCCAAGCGCCTGCGCGCCCTCCCGCGCGCCAGCCTCAAGGGCCGCGACCTCACCACCTACGACTCCGTGCTCTACGCCATGGATGTCGGCGCCGAAGGCGGCCGGTTTGGCTACGGCCGCGACTACGCCAACCCGTATGTCGTCAGCCAGCAAGACGGCACGGTCGCCAACACCGGCGAGTTCCTGAACAGCCAGCATCTGATCGAGACCAAGGACGATGCCGAGGCCTATCTCGCCCGCCTGGAGCAGGTGGGGGGCGCCCTCGACCAGGAGAGCGACCGGATCAAGGACGCCGCCGGCAAGGGCGTGGTCCTGCCCGACTTCCTGCTCGCCACGGCGCTGAAGCAGGGGCAGGACCTGCGCGCCCAGGACGCCGCGGCCACGCGCCTCGTGGGCTCGCTGGTCGAGCGCGCCAAGGCCAAGGGGATCGACGGCGACTGGCAGGCCCGGGCCACCGCGATCGTCGCCCAGCAGGTGTTCCCGGCGCTGGAGCGGCAGGCGGCCGTGCTGAAGGCGCAGCAGCCGCAGGCGACACACGACGCCGGCGTCTGGAAGTTCCGCGACGGGGCCGACTATTACCGCTGGGGCCTCAAGTACAACACGACCACCGACCGCACCCCCGCCGAGATCCACCAGACCGGCCTGGACCAGGGCGCCCAGATCGACGCCATGATGGACGGCATCCTGAAGGGGCAGGGTTACACTCAAGGGTCGGTCGGGGAGCGGATGGGCGCGCTCACCGGCGACCCCAAGTTCCTGTTCCCCAACACCGACGCCGGCCGCCGCGAGCTGATCGCCTTCATCGAGGGCAAGATCGCCGCCATTCGCCCCTTCATCCCGAAGTTCTCGAAGCTGGGCCTGAAGGCGCCCGTCGAGGTGAAACGCGTGCCGCCCGAGATCCAGGACGGCGCCTCGCTCGGCTACATGAACTTCGCCGCCCTCGATGGCTCGCGCCCGGCCATCTACTACGTGAACCTCAAGGACACCGGCGCCTGGCCGAAATACACGCTGGCCAGCCTGTCCATGCACGAGGCGCTGCCGGGCCACGCCTGGCAGGGCGCGTACCTCGCCGAGCGCCACAGCGAGGTCCACACGATCTCGTCGCTGATCAACTTCGGCGCCTTCACCGAGGGCTGGGCGCTCTACGCCGAGCAGCTGGCCGACGAGGTGGGGCTCTATGCCGACGACCCGATGAGCCGGCTGGGCTACCTGCAGGCGCTGCGCTTCCGCGCCGCCCGCCTGGTCGTGGACACCGGCCTGCACGACAAGCGCTGGACCCGCGAGCACGCCGTCCAATGGATGACCGCCGCCACCGGCCGCTCGACCGGCGCGGTCACCAGCGAGGTCGACCGCTACTGCGCCAGCCCCGGCCAGGCCTGCGCCTACAAGACCGGCCACAACGAAGTCGTCCGGCTGCGCGAGAAGGCCAAGGCGGCGCTGGGCCCGCGCTTCGACCTGCGCGACTTCAACGACGCGGTGGTGACGACGGGCGGTTGCCCGCTCGCGGTGCTGGAGACGGTGATCGACCGCTACGTGGCCGGGATGAAGGCTTAGCCGCGCGGCGGCAGCCGGAAGCCGAGCGGCAGGAGGGCCGCGATCGTGTGGCCCTCGCAAGCGTTGTCCTCTGCGACGCTGACCACCTCGCAGCTGGCTTCCGAGAACTCCCAGATCTTCTGCCGGCAGCCGCCACACGGCCAGATGTGGCCGGGGAGCGACGAGACCACCCAGACCCGCTTCAGCCGAGTGTCGCCCTGGGTGATCGCCGCAGAGATCGCGCTGGCCTCGGCGCAGAGGCCCTGCGGATAGGCGGCGTTCTCGACGTTGACGCCGTAGTGGATCGTCCCGCCGTCGCCCTCCACCGCTGCGGCCACCCGCACCCCGGAATAGGGCGCGTGGCTGTGCGCGAGCAGTCGATAGAGCTCGGCGGCGACGGCCGGAGGCACGGAAGCGGTCATGAAGAGAGAGGGCGTCCCAGAGCGTCAGAGGGACGGGTGAGTCTAGCGCTACGGTGGAGTTTGTCGAATCCGCGGCTACCCACCTGCCGCAAGAGCCCAACAGCGCCAGGTCGCCGGCGTTGCGCGCCATCGGCCCGTTGACGCCCGTCGAGGCGGTCCAGACGTCGCGCGGCGACAGCGGCACGCGCCCGAAGCTGGTCCGGAAACCGTAGACGGGGTTCCAGCCCGCCGGATTGCGCAGGCTGCCGCCGTAGTCGCTGCCATCGGCCACCGGGACCATGCGGCGAATGCGACCCGCCGGCCTTTTGCGCGAAGATCTAGTCCAGCGTCCGGCGGTAGCGGGCCATGGCGAGTGCGGTGACCACCAGGACGAAGGCCACCAGCGCCAGCAGCTCGCGCCACTGGTCGCCCAGGCCCTGACCCTTGAGCAGCGATCCCCGCACCACGCGCAGCAGGTGCGTCACGGGGATGATCTCGCCCAGCCACTGCGCCCAGGCCGGCATGCCGCGGAAGGGGAACATGAAGCCGGAGAGCAGGATCGAGGGCAGCAGGTAGAAGACGCTCATCTGCATCGCCTGCAGCTGCGAGCGGGCCACGGTGGAGATCAGGAAGCCCAGAGCCAGCGAGCCGATGATGAACAGTGCTACCCCGACCGAGAGGCCGAGCCAGCCGCCCTGCATCGGCACCTCGAACAGGAACCGCGCCAAGAGCAGGATGATGGCCGCCTGCACCAGCCCCACCAGGACGTACGGCGCGAGCTTGCCGATCATCACCTCCAGCGGCTCGAGCGGCGTCGCCAGCAGGGTCTCCATCGTGCCCCGCTCCAGCTCGCGGGTCATGCTGAGCGCGGTCATCATCACCAGCGTCAGGGTGAGCACGATCCCCAAGAGGCCCGGCACGATGTTGTGCGAGGTGATGGCCTCGGGATTGTACTGCCGGTGCACGACCACCTCGAACGGGGCCGGCGCCTGGGCCCGCGGCGCGACGGCGCCGGTGAGGTCGTGGGCCAGCGCCTGGGCGGGCAGGGCGGCCAGCGCCGCCACCGCGCCGCCGGTGGCGGCCGGGTCGGTGGCGTCCACCTCCACCAGCACCTTGGCTTCGTCCGCCCGCGCCACCCGGCGGCTGAAGTCGCCGGGCACGGTGACGGCGAACTGCACCTCGCCGCGGCGGATCATGGCGTCCAGCTCGGCCGGACTGCGCGCCTGGGCGACGAAGTCGAAGTAGAGCGAGTTCTTCAGCGCCGCCGTGATCGAGCGCGCATAGCGGCTGTCCTCCTGCATCAGCACCGCGGTCGGCAGGTGGCGCGGCTCGGTGTTGATCGCATAGCCGAACAGCACCAGCTGCAGCACCGGGATGCCGAGCATCATGGCGTAGGTGATCCGGTCCCGCGTGAGCTGCTTGAACTCCTTCATCAGCACCGCGAACACCCGGTTCCAGGACAGGCCCATCATTGGATGTTGTCCTCGCTCCGGCCCATCAGCTGGATGAACACGTCCTCCAGCGTCGGCGGCGCCTCGGTCCAGTGGTAGCCCTTGCCGCGGTAGGGCTGGATCGCCGCCTCCAGGGCCGCCCGGTCGGTCCCGCTCACGTGGATCGCCGCGCCGAACGCGGCGGCCGTCTCGACGCCCGGCGCGGTCGCGAGTTCATGCGCCAGCTTGTCGGCGTTGGCGCCTTCGCCGTGGAAGGTGATCAGGCCCGAGGCGTCGATCACCTCCTCGGCCGTGCCGCGCGCGATCAGCCGGCCGTACGAGATGTACGCGATCTCGTGGCACCGCTCGGCCTCGTCCATGTAGTGGGTGGAGACCAGCACCGTCAGGCCTTCGGCGGCCAGGGCGTGGATCTCGTCCCAGAACGTCCGCCGAGCCTTGGGATCGACCCCCGCCGTCGGCTCGTCCAGCAGCAGCAGCCGCGGCTCGTGCAGCGTCGCGGTGGCCAGCGCCAGCCGCTGCTTCCAGCCGCCGGACAGCGTGCCGGCCAGCTGATCCCGGCGCGAGGTCAGCCCCAGCCGCTCCAGCGCCGCGTCCACCCGCTCGCGCCGCCGGTCCAGGCCGTAGACGCGGGCCGTGAACTGCAGGTTCTCGGCGATGGTGAGGTCCTCATAGAGCGAGAACTTCTGGGTCATGTAGCCCGTGCGCCGCTTCACCTCGTCGGCGTCGCGGATGATGTCGTACCCCAGCGCCTCGCCCGAGCCCGAGTCCGGCGTCAGCAGCCCGCACAGCATCCGCAAGGTCGTGGTCTTCCCCGACCCGTTCGGCCCCAGGAACCCGCAGATCCGCCCTTCCTCGACCTGGATCGTCACGTCGTTGACGACGTGCTTGTCGCCGAAGCTCTTGTTCAGCCCATGGACGTCGATGGCGAAGGTCATGGCCGCAGCGGCTCCACGTCCACCGGCTGGCCGGGGTTGAGCCGGGCCGAGGGCCGCGCCTCCACCAGGTAGACCAGCCGGTCGCGGGCCTCGCGGCTGTAGATCACCGGCGGGGTGAACTCGGGGCGCGGGCTCACGAACTCGATCCGCGCCGACAGGCCCTTGGCGCAGCCGTCGCAGGCGAAGCGCACCGTGCGGCCGATCCGGTACGCCGCGAGGTCCCGCTCGGGCACGAAGAACCGCACCTTGATCCGCTCGTCGGGCAGCAGGCTGAGGATCGGCTGGTTGGCCGGCGCCCATTCGCCCGCGTGGAAGAAGACGTCCTCGACCCGGGCCTTCTTCGGCGCCGTCGGGGCCACCTCGGCCAGCCGCGCGCCGGCGCCGGTCACCGCGGCCTGCGTCTGGGCGACCCGCGCGTCGGCGGCGCGGACCTGGTCCTGGCGCGCGCCCAGGGTGGCGGCGTCGCGCT
>NZ_DASWTE010000294.1:0-26656 GCF_036402295.1 Phenylobacterium sp. | reverse complement strand
TTCAAATATTTACGGAATATTTTGAGCTGACGCCCGCGCTCTCTTGCAAATCGGCGCGCTCCCCTTCATGACAGGCGCGTGGAGAGGTGGCCGAGTGGTTGAAGGCGCACGCCTGGAACGCGTGTATAGGGGAAACTCTATCGAGGGTTCGAATCCCTCTCTCACCGCCACTCAGACCGACGAACCTAGCTCTCCAACCCGGGCCTCCTGCTAAGCCGCGGAACGTACGGCGCTAACCGCGCTCGAGCCGATCCAACCGGCCCCAATACCAGGTGCAATTCAGGGGAGTTCGGCCGGACATACCGCGCGTGTCTCCGTGCGTCCGAAATCCACTCCGGTTTCACCTGGATACAGGCGGAAGCAGGAGAATTTCGCTCGCCGGCCGCCGCGGCCTGTCCTCTGCGTTCGAAACTGCAGAATTACAGCAGGTTAGTCGTCGCGAACGCCTGCCGGTGGAACAGGTCCTAACAGGCTAGGAGCAGGTCAGAACAGGTCGGCTGAGGCGAGCCCGTGTATGCCTCGCTAGAAGCCGAAAACTCGCCTCTGATCACACCACGCGATGGGGGCGACGCAAATCGAAACCGCGCGGCAGATCGCACGCAACGAGGACGGGCGTTGACGACGATCGCGCTGCGGTGAAAAGCGAGGTCGACGTCACGCGTCAGGCGCGTGGGCGCGTCGAAGCCCTGAAGCTGGAGCCGTTCAGCGATGGCCTCCCACAGCGTGTCGTTGGCATACCGGAGCGGCGGCGGATCGTACATCGCCAGCGAGGCGATGGGCGCAAGGTTGGCTGCCAAATCCGGCGTGGCGGTGAGTGCGAACATGAGGGCTTCCTCCCCGACTCGGGAGATACGGCGGCTCACCGCATCACGCCGCGTTGGCGATCATGGCGGCCAACGCGGGGAGTTCGACGTCGGACACCGTGCGCAGGTCCAGCAGGACGACATCACGCTCGATGCGGCCCAGAACCGGGGTCGCGCCGGTGCGCAGGCGGCGGGTCAGCTCGTCGGCGCTGAAGCGCGCACTCCGCAGGGCAAGGGCCCGGCCCGGGAGCGCCAGCATGGGCATGGCGCCGCCGCCCGCGTAGCCCAGCGTCTCCTCCACCTCGATGTCGAGGCCCGGCACGTGGGCGACCTGCGCACGCAGGGCCTCGGCGCGGGCTGCGATGGTGGCGACAGGCTCGGTCAGCATCCGCAGGACCGGAATGCGCCGGCTCGGGTCGGCTGGCGGCCGGTAGAGGCGCAGCGTGGCGGAGAGTGCGGCCACCGACAGCTTGTCGAGCCGAAGGGCCCGCGCCAGCGGGTGGCGGGTCAACCGGTCGATGAGACTGCGGCGACCGGCGGCGATGCCGGCCTGCGGCCCGCCCAGCAGCTTGTCCCCGCTGAAGAGAACGAGGTCGACGCCGGCGCGCAGGCTGGCCTGCGCCATCGGCTCGTCGGCGATCCCATAGGGCGCGAGGTCGATCAGCGCGCCGCCGCCCAGATCCTCGACCAGCAACAGGCCATGGGCGTGCGCGAAGTGGGCCAGCGCATCCAGCGCCGGCGCACTGGTAAAGCCAGTCATGCGGAAGTTGCTCGGGTGGGTTCGCAGGATCACCCGCGCGTCGGGGTGCTCCTGCAGCGCTTGCTCATAGTCCCGCAAGTGCGTGCGGTTGGTGGTGCCGACCTCGACGAGGCGGGAGCCGCCTTGCGCGACCACGTCGGGCACCCGGAACCCACCGCCGATCTCCACCAGTTCACCGCGCGAGACGATGACGGGGGCGCCTTCCGCCACCGCGGCAACGGCGAGCAGGACAGCACCCGCGCAGTTGTTCACCGCAAACCCGGCCTCGGCGCCGGAGACCTCCGCGATCAGGACGTCGAGATGATCCTGACGGGAAGCACGTCGGCCCGTCTCGAGGTTCAGCTCCAGATTGCCGTAGCCCCCGGCGGCCTGCATGGCCGCGACGGCCTCGGGGGCAAGCGGCGCCCGCCCGAGGTTGGTGTGGATCACCACCCCCGTTGCGTTGATCACCGCGAACAGGGTCTCGCGCGCGCCCTCCTCCAGTATCCGCCCACCGGCCGCGAGGAGATCGGCGATCGTCGGGACAGCGCCCGGATCGGTCCGCAGCCGGGTGCGAGCCTCATCCAGAACGGTTCGCATGACGGCCACCACGGCGGCCGGGCCGAACCGCTCGGTCAGCGGCCGCGCCGCCGGATCCGCGCAGATCGCGCCCACGGCCGGCAGCCGGCGGCGGGGATCCGGATCCTTCACGTCGGATTTCGCGGTCATGAGGCTCCCCGCCAAAGAGACCCGACAGTATCCGGTCCGCTCGAGGAGGGGCAACGAAGATGCTCCCGGATGACGGCCGTGCCGGTTCGACGTACGGACGTCGGATGGGCTCGGAAGCGACGAGGTCGCCGCTCAGCATCGCGGTGATCGGCCATGTCAATCACGGCAAGACCGCGCTCGTCCGTGCGTTGACCGGAATGGAGACCGACCGCCTGGCGGAGGAGAAGGCGCGCGGGTTGTCGATCACCCTCGGCTATGCCTGGCGCGACTACCCGGCCGGCACGGTCGATTTCCTCGACGCCCCCGGGCACGAGGATTTCATCCGCGCCATGGTGATGGGGACCACTGGGGCGCAGGCGGCGCTGCTGGTCGTCTCCGCGACCGAAGGCGTCGCGCGCCAGACCCGCGAACACCTCCGCGTCGCCCAATGGCTCGGCCTGCGGGCCGGGATCGTGGCGATCACCAAGGCGGACCTGCTGACCCACGGCGCGGAGGCCAGTGTCCGCACGCGCATCGCGTCGGAGCTCGAGGGCACGTTCCTGGCCGCCGCGCCGATGGTGTTCTGCTCGGCACGGACCGGCGCCAACCTGGCGGCCCTGCATGACGCGGTTGCGGCCCTGGTCGACCGGCGTCCAGGCGGCGACGCGGCGCGGGGCGCCATCCTGCCGCTGGACCGGGTCTTCACGGTCGCAGGGTCCGGCACGGTCGTCACCGGAACGCTTCAGGGCGGGCCGCTTCGGTCCGGCGCGCGGGCGGTGCTGATGCCGTCGGAGCGGCAGGTCGCCCTCCGCCAGCTGCAGGTGCATGGCCAGGCGGTCGGGGACGCGGCGCCGGGCGGGCGGGTCGCGGCCAGTCTGCGGGGCGTATCGGCCGACGAGGTCCAGCCCGGCGAGATCCTGTGCGCGCCGGGCGTGCTCACCCCCAGCCTGTTCGTGGACGTGGAATTGACCCTCTCGCCAGAGAGCGCTCGGCCGCTGAAATCGACGCAGGAGGTGCGGGTGCTTTGGGGCGCAGGGCAGGACCTGGCGAAGGTGCGCCTCATGCAGGAGGAGCCGCTCGCGCCCGGCGGTCGCGCCCTGGCGCAGCTTCGCTTCTCGTCGCCCGTGGCGGCCTTCGCAGGCCAGCCGGCGGTCCTGCGCAGGCCCTCCCCGGCGGAGACGATCGGCGGCGCCGTGGTGCTGGACCCGGTGGCGCCGAGACTCAGGGGACGGCCGCACGCACGCCGCGCCTTGCTCGCCGCGATCGCGGCCGGCGATCTCGGGCGGATCGCCGACCTGCTGGCGACCCGGGACGGCGGCGCCCTGTCGGCCCGCGACGCGGCGCGGCTGTCACGCCGGCCGCTCGCCGAGGTGCACGCAGAACTGAGCGCCTTCGAACCTCTGGACGGCGACCTCCTGGCGCTGCCGGTCGCCGTCGCTGCAGCCCGCGAAGCCTACCTGGCCCGCCTGGCGGAAGCCCACCGCGACGCGCCCGCCCGCGCCTGGCTCCAGATCAGCGCCATCCGCGGCCAGTTCGGACGAACCACGTCCCGGGATCTCCTGGATCAGATGGAACGCCGGCTGGCGGCCGACGGCGTCATCCGCGTGCGAGGCGGACAGGTGGCGCTGGCCTCGCATGATCCGTTGGCGGCCCTGTCCCCCGCCGCCCTCGCCCGCCTTCGCGACCTGGAGGATCAAGTCCGGCAAGGCGGGGCTGCGCCGCCGGAGGTCGGCGGCTTGCGGACGCCTGGGAGTGAGGACGCGGCGCTGGTCCAGCTGCTGATCGACCTTGGCGTTCTAGTGGCCCTGCGAAACCACGCGCTGCGCCAGACTCTCGTCTTCCACGTGGACGCCCTCGACGAAGCGCTCGCGAACCTGCGCGCCGCCTTTCCGGCGCCGACGGAGTTCGCCACGGGGGCCGCGCGGGCTGCGCTCGGCACCTCCCGCAAGTTCATCGTGCCGATCCTGGAGTTCCTCGACGCCCGCGGCGACACCGTCCGCGAAGGCGACTTCCGCAGGATTGTCTGAGCCGCAAAACCCCTTCGGGACGCCACGGAACCCGGCCTAGTGTCGATCCTCTGGAGGTGACTGGAGTCTGGTGGCTTCCCCGGTCTTCAAAACCGGCGACACGTCGACAAGGCGTGTGGTGGGTTCGATTCCCATCCACCTCCGCCAGCCCAAGGCCGCCCCGTGCGGCCGCCACATGACGAGGACGGCGACATGACGACAGGCGCCCCGCCCTTCGCGCTCAAGGACCAGTCGGGCAAGTCCCGGCGGTTCCCGACCGGCCGGCCCGCCCTGATCGCCTTCGTCAAGGAGGACTGCGCGACCTGCAACCTGGCGGCGCCGGTGCTGGAGGCGTTCCATCGCGCCTGGGGCGAGGCCGCCGACATCTGGATGGTCGGCCAGACCGACGACGGCAACGCGATCCTCAAGGACCGCCACGGCCTCACCCTGCCGATCCTGGACGACAGCCCGCTCCGGACGTCACTCGCCTGGGGCTTCGACATCGTGCCGGCGGTCTACTGGATCGGCCCCGGCGGTGAGCCGGTCGCCCCGCTCGAAGGCTTCGTCCGCCAGGAGTGGGAGGCGCTGGCGCAGCGGATCGCCGGTGACCTGGCGCTGCCGCCTGCCGCGGTGGCCTGGTCGGAGCTTCCCGACTGGCGGCCGGGCTGCGGCTCCAAGCACCTAGACCCAGACATCCACGAGCGCCTCCTCGCCGAGGCCGAGGGCAGCCCGATCCGGGCGCGGCGCATCGAGGTCGCCCCGTCCGACGACATCGACGAGTTCATGTTCGACCAGGGCTTCTCCGACGGCCTGCCGCTGGTAGCGCCCACGCCCGAGCGGGTGCTGCGCATGCTCTCGGGCACGACCCGCGGCGTGCAGGACATCGTCGCCATCGTCCCGCCCAGCATGGCCCCGGTGACGGTCGAGAAGATCGCGATCAACGCCGTGATGGCCGGCTGCAAGCCCGAGTACCTGCCGGTGGTGATCGCCGGTGTCGAGGCGGTCTGCACCGACGAGTTCAACATCCACGGCGTCAACGCCACGACCATGGGCGCAGCGCCGGTGCTGGTGGTCAACGGCCCGATCCGCCACCGCATCGGCATGAACATGAAGCAGGCCGCGCTGGGCAACGGCAACCGCGCCAACGCCACGATCGGTCGCGCGGTCCGGCTCGTGGTCCGCAACGTCGGCGGCGCCAAGCCCGGCGGTACGGACCGCTCCACCCTGTCGAACCCGATGAAGTTCACGATGTGCTTCGCCGAGTGGGAGGAGGGCTCGCCGTGGGAGCCGTTGCATGTGGAGCGCGGCTTCCAGCGGGAGGACTCGGTGATCACCGCCTTCGCGATGACCAGCGGGCCGGTGCAGATCGTCGACCAGGAGTCGCGTAAGCCCGACCAGATCGCCGGTACGCTCGGTCTGGGCCTGGAGGGCGTGTTCCTCTCCAAGATCCACCGCATGCCCGTGGACGCCCTGCTGGTCGTCTGTCCCGAGCACGTGAAGACCCTCACCTGCGAGGGCGACTACCCGAAGGCCCGGCTGCGTGAGCGCATCCAGGCGGTGACGACGAAGCCGCTCAGCGAGATGGTGGCCGACGAGGTATCCGGCGCCGGCATCCCGCCCGCCTCGGCCGCCAAGATGACCGAGGCAGTGCTGGCCTCGCCCGCGCCGAAGTTCGCCGACGGGAAGTTTATCCATATCGTGGTGGCGGGCTCGGAGGCCGGGAAGTTCTCCGCCGCCTTCCACGGCTGGCTCACCGGCGCAGCGGGCTCCGCGGTCGTTTCCAAGAAAATCGAAGGCTGATAGGCTTGCCGCCACTATTCGGAGGATGTCGATGACGACAATTCTGGATCCCACCGACGAGCGCGTGCCGGTCGCACGGCAGATCACGCCGCGCACGGCCAATTCCCCGGGCGTGATCGGGCTCCTCGACATCAGCAAGCCGCGGGGCAACGTCCTGCTGGACGAGCTGGAGCGCCTGCTGGCCGCCCGCTATCCCGAAGCGGAGATCCGGCGGTACGCCAAGCCGACCTTCGCCAAGCCCTGCCCCTCGGACCTGCGTCTGAAGATCAAGGCCGAGTGCAACGTGGTGGTGGAAGCGCTCGCCGATTGAGGATCATGCACGACGTGCAGTCTGCACGACACCGTGTGGTTCGAGATCCAGGGCCTTCCCGCCGTCTCCATCGCCTCCAGCGAGTTCGCCGAAGCCGCCGAAGCCCAGCGCAAGATGCTGGGGATGGAAGACGCGCGCTACGTTCTGGTCGACCACCCGATCCAGGACGCCACGGACGATGAGATGCGCGGCAAGGCGCAGGCGGCCGTGGAGGCCGTCATTGAGGCCGTCACCGCGTAGCCGCACATGGCGGCCTGTGCGGGGATGGAATGTCTCGCATGCGCCAACAGCAAAATTTGGGATCCCGGCCGAAAGTAGACATTTCCAGCGCGCCTGGACGATGAGTAGCGCCGCACTAAACGCCGAAATTCGACCGCGAGCGGCAAGGTGGCAGCAGCGCAAAGGCGCAGCCGGTCAAGACCATGTCCGATCTGGCGGCGGCCTATTTCCGCGCTTGCGAGGCCGGCGCCCATCTCGGACGACCGCTGACGCCCCGCCTTGGGCCTAGATGATCAGAAAACTCGGCCGACGCGGATCCCATATTCGCGCGGAGGACCATAGAATTCATTGTTGCCAAGTTGTCCTGCGACGTATTTCTCGTTGCTCAGATTGGTCCCATAGGCCTCGACTTTCCAATCGTCATAGCGAAGCGTCGCCATGGCGGACAACAATCCCCTCCCCTTCATCCGATCGGACACTGGCGAGTAGGCGATGTAGTTGAACTGCGGCCCCACATATCCATAGTTGATCCGCGGGGTGAGGCTTGTGCTGCCGCCCAGGTCGAAGGTGTAGTCAATCCCGAGACTGTAGGTCCACTTCGGGGCGTAGAGATTGGGCCCGCCCCGGGTGGCCTCAAGGAAGGGGCCGTAGTCGAAGCAGATCGGGGGGTTCGACGGGGCTCCGGTTGGGCATTGTGGCCCGAGCGTGCCCGCGGGCAGGATCCGCGTGTTGACGAAAGTCAGGCCGGAGAGATTGGAATCCACGTAGGCGGCGTTGGCGTCGAAGCCGAATCCTCCGAACCGGCCCTGGACCTGGGCTTCGATCCCTTTGATTGTGACCGCGGCCACATTCTCCACGCCGGAGAAACCCGTGCTCGGCTCGACGACGTTGAACTGGAAGTCGTCATACTTGTTGTAGAACGCCGTGACCTGCGCCCTCAGGCGATTGTCCAGGAAGGTCCCCTTCCAGCCGGCTTCATAGCTCCAGACGGTCTCGGGCCCGAACTCCGATTCCTGCGAGTTGAAGCCGCCTGGCTTGTAGCCGCGGGCAACGAACGCGTAGAGCAGATGACCGGGAGCGGCCTTCCAACTGATGGCGGCCTTGCCGGTGGCGCGGTGGTCGTCGTGGGATCCCGAGAGATCGGCGACGGCGAGCCCTTCGGGAGGAAAGCCGGGTATTCCACGCCCGATGACGACGCCGCCGTTTCCTGACGCCTTGTAGCCGGAGATCCGACCGCCGACCTGCAGCTCCACCGCAGGCGAGAGCTCGAGGTTCCCCTGGGCGAATAGACCTGTCGTAATGCGCTTGTTGGTAGGTTCGATCGCCGTCGGGAAGCCACCCTGGTAATCGAAGATCCGCACATCGATCAGGTTTCGCTGGTAGTAGGCGCCGAGAATCCAGTCGAAGGGCCCGCTCGTCGGCGAAATCAGGTTAAGCTCCTGGCTGTACTGCTTTTCGCGGGCGTAATAGTCCTCGCTTTGATCGCCATTCGCGGCCAGCGGCGCTTGTGAAGCGTCGAGATCGTTCAGGTTGTGAATGCGCTTGAACTGGTATCCGCTGAGGGATCGCACGACGACGCCGCTTGGAAGCTCATAGCGCAATTCCAAGGCGGTGCTGACCGATCGCTCCTTCCTATCGGTCTCGGTATCGAAGCTCAGCGTCCGGATGCCGCCCACCCGGAAGGCCGCGAACTCGGTGCCGGGGACCGGGCGATAGTCATACCCCCCGCCGTCCCGGTCGTTGTACTGCGCCTTCAGGAGCGCCTGAAACGCTCCCGGCCGCCAAAGAACGCCAAGCCGCGCCCCCATTTCGTCGAGCTTGCCGGCATCGTTGTCGAAGGGCCCGAGGTCATGGGCGTAACTGTCGCGCTTGCGATAGAAGCCCGCGACCCGCACGGCCAGATCGTCGGCTACGGGGAGATTGACCGCCCCTTCGAGGGTCCGGCCTTCATGGTTGGAAAGGCCGGCCTCGACGTAGCCGCCGTGGTCCGCCAGCACCGGACTCTGCGAATTTATGAAGATGGCGCCGCCGGTCGAATTGCTGCCGACGAGCGTGCCCTGCGGCCCGCGGAGGACTTCGACGCTGGCCAGGTCATAGAAGCTGTTCGACTGCACGATCGGCGGCTGAAAGAGGCCGTCCACATAGGTCGCCACGCCCGCGGTGACGTTGGGCGAGTTGCTCGCCAGTCCGATGCCGCGGATGTTGATGGACTGGGTGATGCCGGCTTCGGTGATCGAAAGCGACGGCGTTGCGGTCTGCAGGTCACTCAACCGCGACACCGCCTTCGCCCGCAACTGGTCGGGCCCGAGCGCGGTGGCGGAGATCGGCACGTCCTGCAGGTTTTCGGTGCGACGCTGAGCCGTCACCACGATCTCATCCAGCGTGGCCTGCGCCGGCCCCTGCGCCTGCGCGCTCGCGTGTGTGGCCCACGCCGCCGCAAGCGCGATGGGCGAGCAAAGAAGGGCGCGTGAGCGCATGGTTGTCTCCTCGTGACGTTTCTTGTTCTAGGGTCGTCCCGGGTCGGTCAGCGCCCTGGCCAGGCCGACGCGGCCGCAAAGAAGGCCAGGCTTTCCTGCTCGGCCTCGACCTCGCCCGGCGGGAAGTGACTGAGCTTGACGACCACCGTTTTCGTGGCCGGGTCGATGAGGATGAACTGGCCCTGCAGGCCCATGGCGGCGTAGGCGTCGGACCCGGGCATGGTCCACCACTGATAGCCGTAGCCGCCCTCGGCGCCCTCCGCCGCGGCTGGGCGCGTCGATTCTGCCACCCACTCGCGGGACACGATCTGGCGATCCCGCGCCCACCCGCCGTTCAGCATCATGAGGCCGATGCGCCCATAGTCGCGCAGCACGGCGTTGAAGCCGGCGCCGTTGAACTCCCGCCCCACGCCCGGCGGGCCATCCATGATGAAGTACCCGTCAGCCTCGGCCCCGAGCGGCTCCCACAGCCGTTGCGCCGCATAGGCCGACAGGTTCGAGCCGCCGCTGACGCGCTCGAGCAACCAGCCGAGGACGGCGGTGTCGATCGTCTTGTACTGGAACACCTCGCCCGGCTTGTGGGCTCGCTTGACGGTGCGCGCGACGTCGGCGAACCGGGCGACGTTTCGCACGAGCGCGGCGTCATGGTTGCGCGCGGCGATCCCCGGGTTCTCGAAGTCGTAGCGCTCCTCGTAATCAACCCCCGAGCGCATCTGCAGGACCTGGCGGACGGTGACCCCGTCGTAGCCGCCCCCGCGCAACTCCGGGAGGTAGGTGGTCACCTGATCGTCGAGCGACTTGATCCGCCCTTCGGCGAGCGCGCAGCCAACGAGGATCGACGTGATCGACTTGGTCATCGACCACCCCATGTGCCGCGTGCCCGGCGTCATGTTGTTTCGGTAGATTTCCGAGACGATGCGGCCGTCCTTGATGATCAGCAGCGCGTTCGTATAGGTGCGATCCAGGAACTGTTCCGGCGTGTAGGACGCGCCCTTGAAGCTGTAGGTGAAATCCATGGCGTGGTCGGCGCGAGGCAAGTTCCACGGCTGGCCGGCGTGAGGGACCGTCCGCGTGGTGAACAGCTGGTCCATGTTCCGGAAGGTCAGGGTGCTGACGTCCCTGTCGAGCATGTCCCGCCGCAGTCCCTGAATGGCCGGCGAAACCGGAGCCGACGTGACGCCCGCAGGCGGGGCGGCAGGCTGCGCCCGGGCCTGCGTGTTCGTGAGCATACCGACGGCCACCGCAAGAAGCGGCCCCGCAATCCTTGGCGATCTCGCGATCATTTCCGTCTGTTTCCTCCACCCAGCGAAAAGCTAGGCGGCGTTCGGAATCGCGACGACTCCCTAATGGGATATCCGCGCCGGCCCGGACGGCGGCCGCGTTCGGGCGGCCGCTGAGGTGAGCACTCGGCGAACGAGATCGGCCTGCCGATGGCACTGGGTCTTGGCCAGCACCCGCTTCATCTGAATCCGGACCGTTCCGACGGCGACACCCCGTTCAAGCGCATAGTCGCGAACGGACCACCCGTCACAGAGCGCCACGGCGAGTCGAGCCTCGGTGGCGGTCAGGCCGAAGAGCTTCGTCAAGGCGTCCGGCGACAGGGTTCCTGCTTTCGCCACTTCGGAGACAAACACCGCCGTCATCGGCTCAGGACGGCAGAGGCCGTCAGGGTCGCGCGGCGCAAGCCGCTTGCTCAGGAGGTGCAGGTTGTCGTCATCCTCCGCCGCGCCCAGTCTGACGGCCTCGCCTTGGTCGCAGGCGGCGAACATCGCAGCGATGGCCGAGGCGTCGCCCCGGTGGGCGCATCGGAGTTGCTGATCCGCCAACCTCAATCGCGGCGAACGGGTAAGGAGCGCTCGCGCGGCATCATTGGCCCAGCGCACCTGTCCCGCCTCCGAACACACGAGCACGCCGGTCTGTAGCTGATCCAAGGTGCTCTCGAGCGCAGCGTTGTAGGCCTTGAGCCGCTCCAGCTGGAGGGCCAGGGCGACGGAGCGCTGGACGTGCGGCAGAAGTTCGAGAAGCAGATGTTCTTCCTCAAGCCCGAAATCGCGGTCGTCCTCGAGGCGACGATGCAGAACGAGGACGACGCGGACGTTTTGCGCGAGCTCCGCGGCGCCTCCAAGGAAGGCGCCGAGTCCGACCTGTGCCAGGTTCCTGCGGAGCAGACGCAGTCGCGGGCAATCCGGTGCGAAGGTGTTCGAGTCGCGGACCACGCCCGTCGTCGGTCGTCCGGCCTGCGGCAGCTTCAAACGCGGATTTGAGGGATTGTTGACGGCCCGATCGTGGTCGAGCCGGTGCGCATGGGAATAGGAGTCCCGGACGCACCACTGCTGTTCCAGCTGCGTGTGGGTGTGACGGTGAACCTGGATCACGGCGCTCCGGACGTCGAACCGCTGACAGACTTGATCCAGCGTATGAGACCACAGCCGGGGTTCACCCGCGCAGTCATACAGGCCCTTGAGGAAGGCTCCATTCTCCATGAGCATCTGCATTCTCCCGCTTGCCTTTGCGCCAATGCCGCCGCCACGCGCCGAGCTTCGCGCGGCCAGAGTGTCGTCGGGGTAGGGGGCGTTCAGATCCGCAAGGACGAGGCCGCCGCGTCGCCAGGGGTCGTGATCGTTCCCAGTCTCCGACGACGACATCACACCTCCTCCACACGCAGGCTCTTCCGGCCTCCCGGCGCGACATCAGAGCAGACGGAATAATGTTATTGTCAATAATTGTTATTGAGTGTCACTTCTTTGAGTTCGGAACGGCGCGGCCTGCAGTCGCGCCCGCGCAGTCTAGAAAGCGCCCTCACTCGCAACGCGCGTTAACCAGCGCACAGTGACGCTCGGGCTCAATGCGGATGTCGCTTGTGCGCGAGGAGCGGAACTTGGCCTGCCGGCCGGAAGCTGACATTGCAGACTGCACCAATGCGACTGATCGCGATCTTCGCTGCTGCCTCCCTGTCTGCGGTCGCACTAGGGGCCGTCGTGTGCGCCCTCAGCGACATCCCCCCGGCCGTCTGGCTCCGCAATCTCGCCGCTTGGCTCATCGGCGCGTTGGCGGCCGCTGCCCTCCTGGCTCGCGTGAGGCGCCATTGGCTTCCTGTCGTGCTCCTCGCTGCGCCAGCGACATTGATCGCCTCCTTCCTTGGCGACGGCCTTTCCGGGGTGCACCGCTGGATTGAAGTCGGTCCGCTACGGATGAACGCAGCGATGCTGGTGCTGCCGGCCCTGGCTGTAGCTCTGGCCTGCGCCCGGGGCTTCTGGCGCTGGGTCGCGGCGTTGGGCTCTCTTATGCTCCTCGCCCTGCAGCCCGACGCCTCGCAGGCGACTGCGCTTGCCGCCGCGGCCGCTCTTGTTGCGCTTTGTAGCCTGCAGTCCCCGGTAGCCAAGGTCCTGACCGTAGCGGCGTCCGCCGGCCTCGCCGCCATAGCCTGGCTGCGGCCGGCCCCGCTGGAGCCTGTGCCAGAGGTCGAAGAGATCATCGGCCTCGCGGCCCAGGCCTCGCCTCTTCTTGCCGGAACTTCCCTGGCCTTGCTCGCCGCCACCACGATGGCTCCAGGGCTCGCCGCGCGCCGTGCGCCGCGCGACCTGCGCCTCGCCGCGGCTGCGCTGACTGTCTGCTTAGGAGTGTGGACGTTGGCCCCATTCCAAGGCGCCTTCCCGGTCCCATTCATGGGTGTTGGGCCAAGCCCGATCCTAGGCGCTTGGCTGGGCGTCGGCCTGCTCGCCGGGCTCATCCGGAACCGGGGCCAGCCTCATGCAAGCAACTGTCGCGAAGGCGGGTTAGCGAGCGACGTCTGAGTTGCGCCAGCAACTGACGTTAGCCTCCAGCCCGGAAGCAGACTCTCCAAGTTCAAAAGAGGCCTGGAGCTACCCCCGGCGCGAGGACACCGTCATAGGCCTGCGAGCAGCGTCGCGGACCAGCCGCCTGCCTCGGCGTCCCGCGGCGCGCCGATCACGGGAACCCAGCCGGAATGGCGTCGCACGTCGGCGATCGTCTCCGCGAGGTCCGGCACGTCCGACCCCGAGCTCTGGCTGATGACCACTGCGCAGACGGCGAGGCCGCGGCCGCGGGCGGTCTCCAGCGCGGTCAGTGTGTGGCTAATGGCGCCTAGATAGGAGCCGCCTACCAGGACCACGGGCAGCCCAAGCGCGGTCATCAGCTCCAGCCCGGTGGCGTCATCGGCGATCGGCGACATCAGGCCGCCGACGCCTTCCACAATCGTGAGGTCGGCGCCGTCCAGCCGCGCGCGGCACCAAACGGCGATCTCGGCGAGACCGAGCGAGCGCCCCTCGCGCCGCGCGGCCATCGGGGGGGCCAGCGGCGCGACGAACCGCCATGGGCTGACGGCGTCGAGCGCATCGTCGGTGAGCGGTCGTCCGCATGCGGCCAGGAGGCGGCCGGGATCGCTCTGCGCCCAGTCGGCCCGATCGAAGCCGCTGACCACGGGCTTCAACGCCGCGACCGAGCGGCCGGCGGCGCGGGCGGCCGTGAGAAGCGCGCAGGCCACATGGGTCTTGCCGACGTCGGTGTGGGCGCCGGCGACGAAGACCGCGCTCATCCGGGGAGCCAGGGTCGAACCGCCTCGGCCAGCCGATCCACCGCCTCGTCGGGATGGCCCGCGGTGAAGGCGAGCCGCAGCCGCGCCGTGCCGGCCGGCACCGTCGGCGGCCGGATCGGGACCGCGAGTAGGCCCTGCGCCTCCAGCGCCGCGGCCGCCTCAAGGGCCTTCTCGGCGGGGCCGATGACGATGGGGACGATCGCGCTCGTCGCGTCCGGGAGGTTCAGCGCCCGGGTCAGGCGGCGCGCCTTGGCCAACGGCGCCGCCACCCGCTCCGGCTCGGCCTCGATCACGTCCAGGGCCGCGAGGGCGGCCGCCGCGTTCGCCGGCGGCAGTCCCGTCGTGTAGACGATGGTCCGAGCGCGGGTCTTCAACAGGGCCACGACCGGTTCGCTGGCGCAGACATACGCCCCGTATCCACCGAGCGCCTTCGACAGCGTCCCCATCTGCAGGTCGATGCGAGCGTCGGGAAACAGGGCGCGCACCCCAAGGCCGCCCTCCCCCACCACCCCGAAGCCGTGGGCGTCGTCCACCAGCAGCCAGGCGTCGCGCGCCCGGCACAGCCGGCTGATCTCGTCCACCGGCGCGATGTCGCCATCCATGGAGAAGACGCCGTCGGTGGCGACGAGACACTGCCCCGCCCCGCCGCGCCAGGTCGCGAGCTTCTCAGCCAGATCGGCCATGTCGTTGTGCCGGAAGGCGATGGTCTGCGCCCCGGACAGCTTCGCGCCCGCCCAGATGCAGGCGTGCGCGAGCTCGTCCACCAGGACGAGGTCGTGTGGTCCGGTGAAAGTCGGGATGATGCCGGCGTTGGCCAGGTAGCCGGATCCGAAGACGCAGGCGGCCTCGGTCCCCTTCTTCGCCGCCAGCCGCCTCTCCAGCTCGGAGATCAGCGGCGTGTCGCCGGTGACCAGCCGGGAGGCCCCGGAGCCGGCCCCAAACATCTGGCAGGCCGTGGCGGCGGCGACCTTCACGGCGCCATGGTGCGTCAGGCCCAGGTAGTCGTTGCAGGAGAAGGAGATCAGCCGGCGCCCGTCCCGCTCTACCCACACCCCGTCCAGGCGACGGGTGGGCTTCAGCGTGCGGCGGAGGCTCTGCGACGCCAGGCGTTCCAGCTTGGCGTCGGCGAAGGCGGTGAGGGTGTCGGGCACGCGCCGCCTATGCCCTAGCGCCCAGGCGGTCGCTAGCTTCCCTTAGGGAAACTTCCGTAGAGGAGCGGCATGACCGCCTCGCCCTCCTGGTTCACCGCCGCCGCGCACCACGTCTGGCGCCCCTATTGCCAGATGAAGACCGCCCCGCCGCCCCTGCCGGTCGTGCGCACCGAAGGCGTGCGGCTGATCCTGGAAGACGGCCGTGAGCTGATCGACGGGATCGCGTCATGGTGGACCGCATGCCACGGCTACAACCACCCTCACATCCGCGCCGCCGTGGAAGCACAACTCGCCGCCGCGCCGCACGTCATGTTCGGCGGCCTGGCGCACGAGCCGGCCTACCGGCTCGCCCAGCGGCTCGCGGCCCTGCTCCCTGGCGACCTCGACCACGTGTTCTTCGCCGAGTCCGGCTCGGTCTCGGTGGAGATCGCCATGAAGATGGCGCTCCAGTTCTGGATCAACCGCGGGGTCCGCGGGCGCACCCGGTTCCTGGCATTCCGCGGCGGCTACCACGGCGACACCCTCGCGACGATGACGGTGTGCGACCCCGAGGAGGGCATGCACAGCCTGTTCGCCGGCGTCATGCCGGCCCAGCACATAGCGGGCCTGCCGGTCGACGCCGAGGCCGAGGCGGCGCTGGACGCCCTCTTGGCCGACAAGGCGCACGAGATCGCCGCCATCCTCGTGGAGCCCAGGGTGCAGGGCGCGGGCGGCATGCTGTTCCATGACGACGAGGTGCTCCGCCGACTTCGACGGCTGGCGGACCGGCACGACGTGCTGCTGATCTTCGACGAGATCTTCGTGGGCTTCGGCCGCACGGGCGACCTCTTCGCCTGCGCGGGCGCCGGCGTGGTCCCGGACATCATCACGCTCTCCAAAGCGCTGACGGGTGGGACTTTGCCGCTCTCGGCCGCTGTCGCCAGCCGCAAGGTGTTCGAGAGCTTCTGGTCGGATGATCCCGGCGCGGCGCTGATGCATGGGCCGACCTACATGGGCAACCCGCTGGCCTGCGCCGCCGCCAACGCCTCCCTGGACCTGTTCGAGACCGGCGCTTGGAAGTCCGACGTGGCGCGGATCGAAGCGGGGATGCGCGCTGGCCTCGATCCCTGCCGCCGCGCGCCGGGCGTGGTCGACGTCCGCGTGATGGGCGCGATCGGCGTGGTGGAGTTTGAGCATCCCGTCGCGGTCGGCGACCTCTGCCGCCGCTTCGCAGACGACGGCTGCTGGATCCGGCCGATGGGCAAGGTCGTCTACCTCACCCCGCCGCTCGTGATGGGCGATGAGGACCTGGAGACGCTTACCGGAGCGATCCGCCGACAGATCGGCGACCGAAGCGGTCTGCGGTAACGTCAGGTGGGACAAGGCCCAAAGGAAGCCTGCGACCTAGGACCGAGACTTGGCCCCCGCGGCGCCGATAGGGGGAAACTCCGAACCGGCCCTTTCCGCCGCCTCCGCAAGATCGCGCCATGTCCTGGCGATCTGCAGACACTGCTGCCTGTGGTCGTGGCGACTCATCTGCCGCGCCATGCGCTCGGCTTGTTCGGCTTCGCGCCGGTAATGGATCGCCTTAGTCGTCACCGGCGATGCCTTCACCACCTGCCGGCCTCCGGTGCAAGCGTAGCTGCGGAGATTGGCGCCTGATCCTGGGCGGCGAACGCCTAGCGCAGGTGGAATGCCCATAAAATGTGCAGCAGGGCGATGCGCGCCCCGCCGGCCTTTCGCGGCTCACGCATTCTTTCGCGGCGCCGGCGTTGCAGCGCCGCCAGGAGGGGCCCGCCACCCTGAGGGGTTGCTTTTGATGGTTTGCGGCCGCCGGAGCCATTCTTCCAGGAGCTGCAGTGCATGAAGGCACACCAGCCTTTCCCGGTCTCCGCGCGCGGCGATCAGGTCGCCGCGAAGGGTGGCGCGAACGCCTCTGGTGGCCTCCTCGTCGAGCCACGGCGCGAGAGCCTCGAGAAGGGCTTCGGCCGCTGCAAGGCGAAGTTCGACATCCGGCACCCGCGAAGAGAACACCCCGCGGCCGGCTGGCGGAACCAATCGCAGGTGGCAACCAACGCTTGTCCATGTCGGTGAGCCCAGGCAAGGGCCGGGGCGGATCGTGCGGCCGCATTCGAGTCGCTCCGGCCCCCCGATGTTAAGGCGCGCCAGCTGCTGACCTTGAGTCAGTGCGGAAGCAGGCGCTCGCTGCTCCGCTCCGCTCTGTAGCGACCCTTCACCATTCCAGCGCGGCCACGACAGGTTGCGCGTGGGTCACGGCGAGGAACCTGCCGGGTCGCGGACGATCTAGAAGTCAGCACCCGAGGGAGATCGGAATGGCCGGGCGGACCACCATTGCGGTGGCCGTCGCAATTGCGTACCGCCACGTCTGACGGATCGGGAGCCGCGCCTTTGATCACCACTGGCGACCATCTACGCCAAGCACGCGAGGCGATGGGCTGGTCTCCATCCGACCTCGCCCGGGCGCTTCGCTTCAACGAGAAACACGGCGCGAGCCGCATCCTGGAATTGGAAGCCGGCAAGCGCGCTCTTACCGGCCCCGTCACCGTGGCGGTAGAAGCCCTCCTCCGCGGCTTCCTGCCCGATGGCTTCGAGCCGCCGACGCCCAGGCGCTGATTCAAGGGTCGGCCCCTTACCCGCGGGCAGGCCTACCGCCTGGACGACAGGAAACCGGTTCGCGGTCCCAACGGCATCCCCTTAGGGTCGCGACATGGCCCACCTGGACGGCGCCCGGACGAAAACGCAGGCCACGGAGCCCGAGCCTCCGCCGGGCATGCTGGCGCCGCTGGGCCACGCCGCCTTCCGATGGATATGGGTGGCGAGCCTGTTCTCCAACCTGGGCTGGCTGATCCAGGGCGTGGGCGCCGCCTGGATCATGACCCAGCTCACGACCAAGGCGGACCTGGTCGCCATGGTGCAGACCGCACAGATGGGCCCCACCCTGCTCTTGGCGCTGGCGGCCGGCGCGATCGCCGACATGTACGACCGCCGCAAGGTCGCCCTGGCGGCGATCGCCTTCAACCTGACAGGCGCCGTCGTGCTGGCCGCGCTGAGCTTCGCGGACCTGGTCACCCCGGCCGTCCTGCTCACCGGGGTGGCCCTCATCGGCGCGGGCGGGGCGGTGATGGGGCCTGCCTGGCAGGCGTCCGTGCGCGAGCAGGTGCCGCAGCCCCTGCTGCCGGCCGCGATCACCCTGAACAGCATCAGCTTCAACATCGCCCGCAGCTTTGGGCCGGCGCTCGGCGGCGTGATCGTCGCCGCCGCCGGCGGCGCGGCCGCCTTCGCGATCAACGCCATCTTCTACGCCCCCATGCTGTGGGCGCTCGGCCGCTGGAAGCGCGCCCCCGAGCCGGCGCGGCTGCCCCCGGAGGGCCTGGGTCGGGCCATCGTCTCGGGCGTCCGCTACGTCTTCCACTCACCGCAGATGCGCGTGGTGCTGCTGCGCACCCTCATGCTGGCGATGGCCGGCGCCAGCGTTTCCGCCCTCATGCCCCTGATCGCCCGGGACGTGCTGGGTGGCGGGGCGGCGACCTTCGGGCTCCTGCTCGGCGCGTTCGGGCTCGGGGCCGTCACCGGCGCGCTCAACATCGCCCGGCTGCACCGGCGCTTCGCCCCGGAAATCCTGGTGCGGGCCTCGACCCTGGTGGTCGCCTTCGGCACGGCGGTCGTGGCCTTCAGCACCTCGCTGCCGCTCAGCCTGGCCGCGCTGTTCCTCGCCGGCGCCGGCTGGATGCTGAGCATCAACGAGCTCAACATCGCCATCCAGACCTCGGCGCCGCGCTGGGTGGCGGGCCGGGCGCTGGCGACCTTCCAGGCGTCCGTCGCTGGCGGCGTGGCCCTGGGCGCCTGGGCCTGGGGGACGGTCGCCCAGACCTACGACGTCCCCACGGCGCTGAAGGGCTCGGCGCTGGCGCTGGCGCTCCTCCCGCTCGCCGGGATCTGGCTGCGCCTCGGCGATCGCGGCGAAGGCAGCGCCGAGTCGCAGCCGCCCCCCGACCCCGAGGTCGCGCTGAAGCTCACGCCACGCAGCGGGCCGATCCGCATCGAGCTCGAGTATTCGGTGGCCCCCGAGCGGGCGCGGGAGTTCTACGGCCTGCTGCTGCGGCTCGGCGACATCCGCTCGCGCACCGGCGCCTACGGCTGGGCGGTCGCCCGCGACGTGGCGCGGCCGGAGCGCTGGGTCGAGTCTTACGCCTGCCCGACCTGGATGGACTACCTGCGCCAGCGCACGCGGCTCACCCAGGCCGAGCGCGAGCTGACGGCGCGGGTCCAGGCGTTCCAGGACCCGGACCGTCCGGTGAAGGTCCACCGCTGGCTGGAGCGGCCGTTCGGCTCGGTCCGCTGGAAGGAGGAGACCCCGGACGTCGACCCGATCACGCCCGCACAGCTGCCTTAGTGAGGGGCGCGCGGTAGGTAGATGCGCGGCCTAGCGAGGCTAAAACCTCGGCGGCCCCGGGATCGACGGGAGCCCGACCCGTTGCGACACGTCGCCGTCGAAGCGGGCGGGCCTAGCCGGCGCTGGCCACCTGCGCCAGGTCGTCCGCTAGGCGGCCTTCCTGCGCGCCACGCCCAGGTTGGTGATCAGGGCGCTGCGCCTCCGTACTGATACCTAGTGGGCGTCCACGAATGTCCGGGAAGACGGCCGAAGCGTAGCTCTTGGTCATCGAACTGGAGCCCGCCCGATGACCCTGGCCTACCCCCTCGACGATCCGCGCACCGCCTGCCCCGCCTCGGCGCTGACAGATGCGTTCGACCGCCATGGCGTGCGGATGGCCTACGACCGCAACGAGGAAATCTATGCGCAGGACGATGCCGTCGAGCTGCTCTACCGGGTCGTCCGCGGAGTCGTCCGCACCAGCCGGGTGACGGCTGACGGCCGCCGCCAGGTGGGCGCCTTCTACTACCCAGGCGACCTCTTCGGCCTCGAGCCCGGTCCGGACCACCGCTTCGGCGCCGAGGCCCTGGAGGACTGCGAGATCCTGGTCGTGCGGCGCAGCGCCGTACGCGCCGCCGCTGGAGACGCTGAGCTCGACCGCGCGATCCTGGAGGCCCAACGCCTGGAGATGGAGCGGCTGCAGGACCATGTGGTCATGCTCGGCCGCAAGAGCGCCCGCGAACGGGTCGCAAGCTTCCTGATGTCGATCGCCCAGCGCGGCGACGACAACCACGCCAGCCTCGCCATGGGCCGGCAGGACATGGCCGACTACCTCGGCCTCACCATCGAAACGGTCTCACGCATGCTCACCCAGCTGCAGGGCGAGGCGATCGTCGAGTTCCCCTCCTCGCGCCGCTTCCAGATCCGGAAGTGGACCGCCCTGGAAGCGCTCGCCGCGTAGCCCGCGACCCGCCTGTGCGGCCGCAGGCGTCCCGCCGGCCGCGTCCTGGCCAAGGAGCCATGCGATGCAGAAGACGATGGAACGGCCCGCGACCGAGGTGGTCGTCCGCCCGGACACCTATGGCACGATCCTGGTCCACGCCGAGCCCGGCAAGGCGTCCTCCCATCGCGTCGAAGCGGCCGCGCGCCTTGCCCGCAGCCTGGACGCCCGGTTGATCGGGCTGGGCGCGGAGACCTTCGATCCCGGCCCCTACTCCGGCGCGTTCTTGGGCTACGCCGGCGCCGAATGGGTTGGTCTGGTGCAGGAGCAGATCGCCAAGAACCTCGCCGCCGCCGAGACGGCCTTCCGCCGCGACGCCGCCGGCGCCGACGTCGACTGGCGCACGGTCCAGGACTATCCGCACCGCGCCCTCATCGACACAGCGCACGCGGCCGACCTGATCGTCGTCAGCCCGCCCGGCGACCGCGGGCGGCAACAGTCCGCCGAGCCTGCCGATGTCCTGATGTCCGCCGGTCGTCCCGTCCTGATCGTCCCCGAGGGTCGCAGCCACTTGGTCGGCATGTCCGTTGTCGTGGCCTGGAAGAACACCCGCGAATGCCGCCGGGCGCTCACCGACGCGCTGCCGTTCCTGCAGCGCGCCGAGCAGGTGGTCGTCCACGCGGTCGCCAAGCCGGTCAACGCCGCCGGCGCCGCCCGGGAGACCGAGGACGTCGTCGCCAACCTCAAGCGCCACGGCGTGGACGCCCGGCCGTTGGTCACCTCGATAGACGACGGCTCCGTCGAGTCGGAGATCGAGCGGGTCGCCGCCCTCAATGGCGCCGACCTGATCGTGGCGGGCGCTTACGGACACAGCCGCCTGCGCGAGTGGGCGTTCGGCGGCGTGACCGAGAGTTTCCTGCACCGGCCCAACTGCTTCGTGCTGCTGAGCCACTGATGCGGTGCGCGGGGTCGGCGACGACCCCGCTTCCCGCCGAGGAGCTTTCATGGCCCGCCTTCGCCACTTCGCCTGCGCCGTCGGCCTCGCGCTCGCTGCCTGCGCTTCCACGCCCGCTCGCCTCGCGACGCCGAACTGGCCCGGCGTTCCCCCGCTGCCGACGCTCGATCCGCAGCAGCAGCGCGGTCACGACTTTGCGGTGCGCCGCTGCGCCGGATGCCACACGGTCGGGCTTGACGACGGCGGCGCCCAGGACGGCCCGGCGTTCTCCAAGCTCGCCCGGCGTTACAATCCCATTTCGCTCGAACGCCGGTTCGCCGAGGTGTCCGCTCACGGCTTCGACCGCATGCCGGCCATTCCTTTCACGCGATCAGAGGCGGCCGACCTCCTTGCCTATTTCGACTCCCTGCAGGGCAACTGACGGCGAGGAACAGCGATGCCTCACAGTGACAGAAGCCCGTCAGGAGGCGTCCCAGTGTCCGTCGTCCCGGCGTCGATGAACCTGCCGCGCTTGCGTGGCTCGTGGGTGGTGCAGGTCGCTGCGCTCGCTCTCGTATCGCTCCTGATATGGCGGCTGGCCGACGTGCTGCTGCTAGCCTTCGGCGCTGTGCTGGTCGGCGTGCTGCTCCACGCCCTGGCCGCCCCGCTGACGGAGCGCCTGCATCTCCCGCGGCCGCTGGCCCTGAGCCTGGCCGTAGCGGGACTGACCGGTGTGATCGGTGGCGCCATCTGGCTGTTCGGCCAGCAGGTCGCACTCCAGGTCGCGACCCTCGGCGAACTGCTCCCCAAAGCCTGGCGCGCCCTGCAGGCGCCGCTTTCGGAGTCCCCGCTCGGCGCCTACGTGCTCGACGACCTGCAGCGGCTACGCCATGCCGACGGCCTGGTGGTGCAGACCGCCTCGCGGTTGCTGCAGGGCTCGCTCACCGCCGCGGCCGCGACCGTGATCGTGCTGTTCTGCGGCCTTTATCTGGCCTTCCATCCCGCGACTTACGTGCGCGGCCTCCTTCACCTGGTCCCGCCCCGCGGCCGCGACCGGGCAGCTCAAGTGCTGGCCGCCTGCGGCGACGCGCTGAACCGCTGGCTGCTGGGGGCGCTGGCCTCCATGATCCTGGTCGGCGCCACGGTCGCCCTCGGACTCTGGTGGGCGGGCGTGCCCTCGCCGCTCGCGCTCGGCGTGCTGGCCGGCCTCGCGCAGTTCGTGCCGGTGATCGGACCCTGGGCCGCCACGCTGCCGGGCCTGATCGTCGCCGCCGCCCAAGGCCCGCAGACCCTGGCCTGGGCCGCCGCCATCTACCTCGGCGCCTCGCAGTTCGAGGCCAACGTGGCCACACCCCTGCTGCTGCGCCAGATGGTGGAGCTGCCCATGGGCCTGACCCTGTTCGCCGTGCTGGCCATGGGCGTGCTGCTCGGCCCGCTTGGGGTGCTGTTCGCCACGCCGCTCGCGGTGGTCGCCTACGTCCTCGTCCGTCACTTCTATGTCGAGGACCTGCTCGGCGACACAATGGTCCCCGCGCCCAGCTTGGGAGGCCCCGCATGACCCTGCGCGATGACGTGGACCTCAACGGCCTCTTTCACCTCCACCCTCGCCGTCGCCGTCCTGCGCAGGCGGCTGGCGCGGGCATGCTCCTGCTGGCGGCCGCCGCGCTCACCTTCCCCGCTAAGACCATCCAGGTCGTCGGCGGCGCCAGCGGCTGGCTCCTGTGGCTGGCGGGCGCCCTCATGCTCGGCATGGGGCTGCTGACGTTTTCCGGCACCTTGCGGGCCCTCGCCGTCGCCGCCTCGCTTTGCGCCGTCGGCCTCGGCGCCTACCTCACTTTCAACCCGACCGTCGGCGCCTTCGCGACTGGCCTGGTCCTCGCCGCCGCCCTGGTGATCGATGGCAGCTTCCAGCTCGGCGCCGCCCTCCACCTGCGCCCGTTGCGCGCCTGGCGGTGGCTGCTGGCATCGGCGGCGACCAGCCTTATCGCCGCGCTCCTGCTCGCCGCAGGCGGTCCGGCGCACACACCCCAGGCTGTCGCCATCCTGCTGGCGGCGGCGTTCGCCACGACGGGCGTCGCCCTGATCGCGACCGGCCTGGCGCGCCCCGCGCCCCGTCGGCCGGCCGACTCGGACACGCCCTGAGGAGGCGGCGCCTTGTCACCGCCCGGCTTCGGACCTACCGCTTCGCTCATGCCGCAAACGTCCCTGCCTCCAACGAACGCGCGCACTCGCCTCGGGTTGGCGCTGGGCTACTTGGTGGCGGTCGCGGCCGTGGCGGCCTGCTTCGGCCTGCGGATCGTCCTGGACCGGTACTTCCACGACGAGCTCGTCTTCCTGCTCTTCGTGCCGGCGCTCCTCGCCAGCGCCGCGTTCGGCGGACTCGGTCCGACGTTGCTGGCCGGGGCGCTGTCGATCCTGCTGAGCTTCTGGGTCATCGGCTTCGGGACCGTTCAGACCCCCGAGGCCTTCGTACGCGGCGGCGTGTTCGCGGCGCTTACCCTCGCGATCGGTCTGATCGGATCGCGCATGCTGAGGGGCGGCCAAACCGTCCGACAGGCCGTGGCCGACCTGCAGGCGCGCGAAGCCCACCTGCGGTCGATCCTCGACACCGTGCCAGACGCCATGATCGTCATCGACGAGCACGGGATCATGCAGTCGTTCTCCAGCGCCGCGGAACGCCAGTTCGGATGGCGTCCGGAAGAGGCGATCGGCAAGAACGTCAGCATCCTGATGCCTGAGCCCTACCGTTCGCAGCACGACGATTACCTCGTGCGCTACATGAACACGGGAGAGCGCAGGATCATCGGCATCGGCCGGGTGGTCGTGGGCGAGCGGAAGGATGGCTCGACCTTCCCCATGGAGCTCTCGGTCGGCGAGATGGTATCGGGGCAGAAGCGGTTCTTCACCGGATTCGTCCGCGACCTCACCGAGCGCCAGGCGGCCGAGCGGCGCCTGCAGGACGTGCAGGGCGAGCTCGTGCATGTCTCCCGTCTGACGGCGCTCGGCGAGATGGCCTCGGCCATGGCCCACGAGCTGAACCAGCCGCTGACCGCCGCCGCCAGCTTCATGAAGGGCTGCCTCGTGCTGCTGAAGCGCAAGCCGCTCGACGAGGCTCGGCTGGAGGAGATGATCTCACAGGGCGCCGAGCAGGCGCTGCGCGCCGGCCAGATCATCCGCCGGCTACGCGACTTCGTCTCCAAGGGAGAAGCTGAACGCGGGATCGAAAGCCTGCCACAACTGCTGGAAGAGGCCGGGGCGCTCGCCATGGTCGGCGCTCGCGAGCGGAACGTCCGCCTCCGCTACGACATCGACCCCCAGGTCAACCTCGTCCTGGCCGACAAGGTGCAAGTCCAGCAGGTGGCGCTCAACCTGATCCGCAATGGCATCGAGGCCATGGAAGACACCCCCCGGAAGGAGATCCTCGTGGGCGCGCGCCCGGCCGGCGACGACATGGTCGAGGTCCGGGTGAGCGACACCGGCCACGGGATCGCGCCGGATGCGGCGGAGCAGCTGTTCCAGCCCTTCATGACCACAAAGACGCACGGGATGGGAATCGGCCTGTCGATTTCGCGCACTATCATCGAGGCGCACGGTGGCCGTATCTGGGTGGAGCCCAATCCGGGTGGGGGCACGATCTTTCGCTTCACCCTGCCCCGCGTGCGCGACGAGGAGCTGACGGACCAGAACCATGATTGACCCCATCGTGCATCTGATCGACGACGACGAGGCCATCCGCACGTCGCTGAGCTTCGTGCTGGAGATGCACGACCTTCCGGCCCGCACCTATGCATCGGCCGTGGAATTCCTTGAAGTCGCCGAGACCCTCAGCAGCGGCTGCATCGTCACCGACGTGCGCATGCCCGAGATGAGCGGTCTCGAGCTCGTTCGCCGCCTGAAGGAGCGCCGCGTCACCCTTCCGGTCGTGGTCATCACCGGCCACGGCGACGTGCCCCTCGCGGTGGAGGCCATGCGGGCGGGTGTCGTCGACTTCATCGAGAAACCGTTCGACGACGAGGTACTGCTCCGTTCGATCCGGATGGCGCTGGACGCCAAGGCCGAGAGCGACGTGCACGCGCAGGAACGCCAGCGTTTCGAGCAGATGCTCGGAACCCTCTCTGGCCGGGAGAAGGAGGTCCTTGAGGGCGTCGTGGCCGGCAAGATGAACAAGGTGATCGCTCACGAGCTCGGCATCAGCCAGCGGACGGTCGAAGTGTACCGCGCCAACGTGATGAACAAGACCCAGGCGCACGGCCTCTCCGAGCTGGTTCGCATCGCCCTGCTCGCCGGCTTCTAGGCCTCCAGCGGCGGAAGCTCGCCGCGGCTCACGGCGAGGCCAAGCGCGAGGCTGCGGCCGATCATCCGCGCCTTCTCGATGAACAGGTCCGCCGCCGCCGGCGGACACACCTCGCGCGCGGTGCGTTCGAACAGGTCCAGCCACAGCGGAAAGTGCGCGTTCGAGATATCCGGACGCCGCGCGTGGGCGGCCATGGGCGAGCCCTTGAAGCGGCCGGTCATCAGCAGCACCGACGACCAGAAGTCGCACAGCTTCGCCAGATGCTCGTCCCAGTCCGCGATCGCGGCGTTGAAGATCGGGCCCAGAACCGGATCCAGGCGCACCCGTCCGTAGAAGGTGTGCACCTGATGGCGGATCATCGCCTCGTCGATCCCGACGTCAGCGCCGGGACCGATGCGGGGTTTCGGCAGCATCAGGCGGCTTCGCGCCAGTGCGGCTGCAGCTGTTCGTGCGGCCATGCGGCGGGGATCAGCTGCGGTTCGGCGAGGCCCGCCAGTTCGTTGGCGAAGCCGTGGTTCACGTCGCGGTGGTGGGCCTCGTCCGCCCGGACCACCTCGACCACGTCGCGCAGGGTGGCGTCGGCCGCAAGGCTCCAGTACCGGATCGCGATCTTCGGCGCGGCGACGTTCTTCGAGCGGCCTTCGTCGATCTCGGCGAGGTAGTGGGTGTAGCTCACCACGGCCTCCTCCTCGAAGTAGCCCACGACGCGGTGCGCGGTCTTCGGCGAGATCAGGTAGAGGCCGAAGAAGAACAGGTAGAACACCCACTGCGCGGCCACGACGACGAAGCGCTCGAAGGCCGTGGGCTTGGCGACCTCAATGAAGGTCATCAGGTGCATGCGCTCGTTCTCGGCCTCGTCCATCAGGGTCTTGATCCAGCCCTTGTCGTCGCACATCCGGCGCAGGCACTTCAGGTGGTTCAAGGTCGCGCCCACCATGCCCGGCACGGCGGCGACGGTCTCCAGCACGACGGCCCGGTGGCCGTAGCGCTTGGCGAAGAAGGTGTCGGCGCAGAAGCGCAGCGCCTTCACGAAGCCATAGGCGATGCGGTCAGACGCGCCGCGCGGGCGATGCGTGACGGCAAGGTCGACAACGGGGGCGGCCATGGGGGAACTCTCACTCTGTGCAGGCCACGCACGCCGCGACCTCATGAGACGCAGATAGCTCCGGCGGCCGCTCGGTCGCCATTCGGGTGCGCTCCCTAGGTACCAGCACGGAGGGACGGCGGCCGTCCGCTTGCGCCAGATCAAGGCCCGTCGCCGCGGTCCGGGCCACCCTGCGTCCCATGGATCAGCACGCGCCCCAAGTTCCCCGCCCCACCATCTACGTCGTCGACGACGACGAGGGCG
>NZ_DASWTE010000293.1:0-3349 GCF_036402295.1 Phenylobacterium sp. | reverse complement strand
CCCTCGTCCGGGTCCAGATCCAGGACGATGCGGTCGGGGTGCTCGGGGTCGTCGACGCGGCAGCCCCAGAGGTGGAACTCCACCGCCCCGAACTGCGTCAGGCCCAGATAGCCCTTGGGCTCAGTGATGGTGATGAAGGCGGCGCGCCCCTCCTCGTCCGACAGCTCCACCGTCTCGAGGCCCGGCGGCAGGCCGTTGAAGGCGTGACGCTGGTAGAACAGCTCCTTGAGGTCGCCCGAGGGGCAGCGGATCACCGTCACCGGCCGGCGCAGCACCTCGGGCAGCAGCCAGTCGCCCACCCGGGCGTAGTAGATCGCCACGTCCAGCTTGGTGACGCCGGTGTCCGAAAACTCACGCTGCGGATTGGTCAGGTGTATCCCAGCCAGGTCGCGGTCGCTGACCAGCCTTGGCTTCACCGCCTTCGCCACCGGCTTGGGCTTCCAGGGCGCGATGGAGATCAGGGTCGGGGCCCGCGGCGCGCCGATCCGCGAGCGGCTGCGGTAGCCGATCTCGACCGTCCACTTCGGCTCGACCCACTTCGCGCCGGGCGTCGGCGGGACCGGCACGATGGGTTTGGCGCGCTGGTCGGGCTCCAACGCCCGGTAGATCTCCCGCGCCAGGTCCTCCCCGATGCCCGAACCGACGCGGCAGGCGTATTCCAGCTCGCCGCCCCGCTCCTCGGCCAGGACCAGGGACGAGGCGTTCTTCGGCATGTTCGAAAGGAAGCCGATCACCACGAACTCGTCGATCTCGACCCGCTTCACCTTCAGCCAGTTGGCGCTCCGCTGCTGGACGTAGCGGCTGTCGGCCTTCTTCGAGACGATGCCTTCCAGGCCCAGCCGGCTGGCCTGGGCGAACAGCTGGTCGCCCTCGCCCTCGAAGTGGTCGCTGATCTGGATCTGCGAGCGGGCGTCGACCACCGGCGCCAGAAGCCCGTCCAGCGCCCGTTTCCGGTCCGTGAGGCTGGCGCCCGTCAGGTCGTAGCCGTCAAGGTAGACCAGGTCGAAGGCGAAGTAGGTCATCGCGTGGCTGTCGTTCTGCGACAGCGCGTGCTCGAGCAGGTCGAGCTTCGCGACGCCGCGCGGGTCCTGCACGACGATCTCGCCGTCGAGGATCGCCGACTTGCAGGGCAGTTTCGCGAACGCCTTGGCCAGCGCCGCGTACCGGTGCGTCCAGTCCACCCCGTTGCGTGTGATCATCCGGACCTGCCCGCCCTCGAAGAACACTAGCGTGCGGTAGCCGTCGTACTTGATCTCGTGGACCCAGCCCTTGCCCTTGGGCGCGATCTCGGCCGGCGTGGCGAGCTGCGGCTTCCACTTGGTCGGCATCGGGGCCGCAACCGATCCGGCGATCTTGCCCGGGGCCGCTTTCTTCACCGCCTTGCGCGGCGGCGGCTCAGGCACGGGCTCGTCCACCCCCTTGCCCGACACCACACTGTTCGGCTCCTCGACCAGCACGTCGTAGTCGGCCAGCGGCCGGGCCGAGGGGTCGCGCTCCTTGATCAGCAGCCAGTCGGTCGGGTCATCCTTCAGCCGGACCAGTGTCCAGCCGCCCGACAGCTTCTCGCCCATGAGACGGAACTTGATCTCCCCGTCCGCCAGCCCCTGCTCGGGGTCCTTCAGGGTCACGTAAGTCCCGCGGTCCCAGATGATGACGTTGCCCGCGCCGTAGTTGCCGTCCGGGATGCGCCCTTCGAACGCGCCATACTCGATCGGATGGTCCTCGGTGAGCTTGGCGAAGCGGCGCACCTTGGTGTCCAGGCACGGACCCTGCGGCACGGCCCAGCTCTTCAGCACGCCGCCCATCTCCAGCCGCAGGTCGTAGTGCAGGTGGCTGGCCCGGTGCTTCTGGATGACGAACATCGGCGCGCCGCCGTCGTCGGCCGCGCGCCCGCCCGCCGGCTCGGGCGTCTCGGCGAAGCGGCGCTTGGCGCGATAGGTGTCGAGGCGGCCGGCCATTGCGTCCCGGACCATGCCGAGGCGGCGCGCGATCGTCTATGGTCGCGCCATGCCGACGCAGTCCCTGACCCTTGCCCTCGCCAACGGCGAGACCGTCTCCGCCATCTGGCAGGCGCCCGCCGCGCCCAAGGCCGTCTTGGCGCTGGCCCACGGCGCCGGGGCCGGCATGACGCACCGGCACATGGCCGCCACCGCCGATGGCCTTGAGGCGCGCGGCGTGGCCACCCTGCGCTATCAGTTCCCGTACATGGAGAAGGGCGGCAAGCGCCCCGATCCGCCCGCTATCGCGCACGCTGCCGTCCGCGCCGCGGCCGCCGAAGCCCAACGCCGCGCGGCCGGCCTCCCCCTGTTCGCCGGCGGCCGCTCGTTCGGCGCGCGCATGACCTCCCAGGCCCAGGCCAAGGCGCCGCTCGACGGCGTCCGCGGCCTCGTCTTCTTCGCCTTCCCGCTGCACCCTGCCGGCAAGCCGGGCATCGACCGCGCCGACCATCTCGAGGACGTCGCCGTCCCGATGCTCTTCCTGCAGGGGACGAACGACACCCTGGCCAGCCTCGACCTGCTGCGGCCGGTCGTGTCGGCCCTAGGCGACCGCGCCACCCTCGCCCTCGCCGACGACGCCGACCACTCGTTCCACGTCCCCGCGCGCACCGGCCGCAAGGACGCGGACGTGCTGGCGGACCTGCTCGATCGGGCCGTGGCGTGGATGACCCCCTAGCGGCCCGTGCGGCCGGCGTATTCCTGGTCGCGTGCAACGCTGGCGGGAACCGAGGCACAGCAGCGGTCGTTGACGCCGAGAAGGGCGCCACAGCGCGCCGGGGCCATGCTGCAAAATCGGAAGCGGAATGATCGACGTCGACGCGATACTCATGGGAGCCATCGTTGCTCTAACGCTCTTTCTGGTGGGGCTCGGCATTGTCGCCGGCGTGCGAAGGCTTCGCAGGCCCCGCGGCGCGCCCTATGGCGCGGACATGCGGACCCACCGCCGCTGATGGTGCGTTGGAGCGGGTGAGGGGAATCGAACCCCTGACATTCAGCTTGGGAAGCTGAATGAAGTTCAATGAAAACATGGCCGTGGCGTCCAACTCGTTCCGAAGCGGGCCGTTACGGACCAATGGCTTGAGCTTGTTTTCCCAAGTCGCGACCCGCAGTTCGCGGTGCAGCCCCGGCAGGACTCACATTGCCGAGGGGAACTAGCGTTGCGCGTCGGCGAGATGCCAACAGATATACCATCGGCCGACCGTTCGGCCTTTGTGTCGACCGGAGACACCCTCGAGGAGATCGTCCGCGCCATCGCGGCGCTCCCCGAGCCTCGGGGATGGATAGGCGCGCCGCGCGGCATGGCGGGCGTCAGCGCCGTGCCCGAACCGGCGAGTTGGGCGCTGATGATCCTG
>NZ_DASWTE010000292.1:0-12790 GCF_036402295.1 Phenylobacterium sp. | reverse complement strand
TGGGCCTTCATCCTGCTGTGGAGCCGGCCGTGGCTGGCGCGCTTCCACTACGGTCCGTTCGAGTGGCTCTGGCGCTCGCTGGTGCAGTGGAAGCCGCAGCCGTTCGTGAAGGGCGCGAAGCCCGCGACGGCGACGACCTAGTCGCGCCGGATCAGTGCTGCCCGCCGTCCACCCGTACGATCGCGCCGGTCGTGAACGAGGACATCGGGCTCGCCAGGTAGAGCGCGGTCGTCACCACCTCTTCCGGCCGGCCCGGACGGCCCAGGGCGTTGGCGGCGGTTTCCCGGGCCTCGGGCGTCCAGGCCTTGGAGATGTCGGTCAGGAACGGCCCGGCCGAGATGGTGTTGACCCGCACCTTCGGGCCGTACTCGTGCGCCAGCGAGACGGTCATGGCGTTCAGGGCGGCCTTGGCGCCGGAGTACGGGACCACCCGCGGCAGCGGCACCAGCGCGCCGGTCGACGAGATGTTGATGATCACCCCGCCGTCCCCGTCGGCCATCCGCTTGGCCACCTGCGACGCCAGGCGGAACGGGCCCTTGAAGTTGAGGTTCATGACGCTGTCGAACAGCTGCTCGGTAACCTCGTGGCTGGGCATGGCGGGGCTCATGCCGGCATTGTTCACCAGGATGTCGATGCGACCGAACTCGGCGTAGGCGGCCTCGATCAGCCGATCGATCTCGTCCCAGCGGCCGGCGTGGACGGCCACGGCCAGGGCCCGACGGCCGAGGGCGCGCACCTCCTCTGCGGCCGCCTCGCAGGCCTCGAGCTTGCGGCTGGCGACGATCACGTCGGCGCCGGCCCTGGCGAAGGCGCGGACCATCTGCAGCCCCAGGCCGCGGCTGCCGCCGGTGACCAGCGCCACCTTGCCGGTCAGGTCGAAAAGCTCGCTGGTCATGTCCGTCCCTCGCTGGCTTGCGGCCGCACTGTGCCGCCCGTCCGCAAGGGAAAGGAACTGTCGATCAGCGGGCCGACGCCTTGGCCTGCGCCCAGTAGGCGTCGCGGATCAGGCGCTTGTAGAGCTTGCCCGTCGGATGGCGCGGCAGCTCCTCCATGAAGTCGATCTGGCGGGGCAGCTTCACGCCCGAGAGGCTCGTGCGGCAGAAGGCGGTGAGCTCTGCGCGGAACGCGTCGCCGGCGTCGGCCCAGTCCATCGGCTGGATCACCGCCACCACCTTCTCGCCCATCTCCTCGTCGGGCGCGCCTACCACCGCGGCGTCGGCCACCTTCGGGTGCGTGACGAGCAGGTTCTCGATCTCCTGCGGATAGATGTTCACCCCGCCGGAAATGATCATGAAGCTTTTGCGGTCGGTGAGGTAGAGGTAGCCCTCCTCGTCGAGCCAACCCACGTCGCCGAGCGTCGTCCAGCCGTACTTGTTGGTGCTGTCGGCCGTTTTCTCGGGCGCGTTGTGGTACTCGAATTTCCCGCCGCCCGCGAAGAACACCATGCCTTCGGTACGCGGCGGCAGCGGCTCGCCGTCGTCGTCGCAGATCTTCACCTCGACCGGCAGGGTCGCGCGGCCGACCGAGCCCTTGTGGGCCAGCCACTCATGGCTGTCGATCACGGTGCGACCGTTGCCCTCGGTGCCGGCGTAGTACTCGTGGATCAGCGGACCCCACCAGGCGATCATCTGCTCCTTCACCGGCACCGGGCACGGCGCGGCGGCGTGGAAGACCACCTTCAGTGAGCTGTGGTCGTACTTGGCCCGCACCGCCTCGGGCAGCTTCAGCATGCGCACGAAGTGGGTGGGCACGAACTGTACGTGGGTGACGCGGTGCTTCTCGATCTGCCGCAGGCAATCCTCGGCGTCGAACTTCTCCATCAGGATGACGGTGCCGCCCAGCCGCTGGACGTTCATCGACCAGCCCAGCGGGGCGGCGTGATAGAGCGGCGCCGGCGAGAGGTAGATTGTGTCCGGGTCCATCCCGTAGCCCTCGCGCGCCCACTGCGTCAGCGCCTCGGCCTCAAGCAGCGACCCGCCGGCCAGCGCCCGCTTCACGCCCTTGGGCCGACCCGTCGTGCCGGACGAGTAGAGCATGGCGCCGCCCGGCGTCTCGTCGGGGACGGGCGTGGCCGGATGCTTCGCCCGCTCGGCCTCGAAGGACGCGAAGGGTGCGATGGCTTCGTCGGCCATCAGGAGCGCCACACCGGAGAGGTTGGCGGCGACCTCCAGGGCGATCGGCGCCATGGCCTTGGAGACCACGAACACCTTCGCGGCGGAGTCCCTGACGATGTACTCGACCTCGCCGGGCGTGAGCCGCGAGGAGATGGCCGTGTAGCGCAGGCCGGACCGCTGCGCCGCCCACAGCACCTCGTAGTAGATGGGGTGGTTCTCCATCATGATGGCCACCCCGTCGCCCACCCGGAGGCCCAGCGCCCGGAAGAGCTGGGCCCCCTGGTTGGAGCGGTCGTTCAGCTCGCGGAACGTCACCACCTGGCCGCTGGCGGCCATGATGTAGGCGGGCTTGTCGGGCGTCGTCTCCGCGAAGACGCTGGGATGCATCAGGCGTCGATCCGCGCTTCCGCGTAGCCCGACAGCACCTCGACGCCGTCCTGGTTCCTGGTGGAGACGTCGAACTTCGCCAGCCCGTTCGCGATCTCAGTCACGGTGGCGCTGGCGTCCAGCGTGTCACCCGGCCAGACCTGGCTGGTGAAGCGCACGCCGTACTTGGTCAGGCGCGCATCGCCCACGTAGTCGGTGAGCATCTTGCCGGTCATGCCCATGGTCAGCATCCCGTGGGCGAAAACCGACGGATAGCCGGCCACCTTGGTCGTGAAGACCTCGTCGGTGTGGAGTGGGTTGTAGTCGCCCGAGGCGCCCGCGTACTGGACGATCTGAGTGCGCTTCAGGTCCTCGACGAGGCGGGCGGTGTGGACGTCGCCCACCTTCAGCTTGGCGGCGGACAGTGGCATCGCTCAGGCCTCCTCTTTCTTGGGCGCGGGCTGCTCGACCGGGCGCTCGGTGCGCACGCCGACGCCGCGGGCGGTGACCACCAGCTCGCCGTTCTGGTCGCGGTATTCGGTGACGCTCTCGGAGAAAACCAGCTTGCCCGAGCGCTTGCCTTCCTTCTCCCAGGTCTTGCCGGGGAAGGTGGTGGCCGTCAGCACGTCGCCGGCCCGCACCGGGCGGTGGTACTCATAGTGCTGCTCGGCGTGCAGGCCGCCGCCTCCACCGCCACCACGGCCTCCACCGCCTTCGGTGCGGACGATGCCGGTCGGGTTCTTGCCCGACCCGAACCAGGGCTGGCCCACCTTGGGCCGCAGGAAGTAGTCGGGATCGAACTGGGCGCTGGCCTGGACGAACGTCGGCGGGGCGATGATGCCGCCGGCCTCGGTCTTCTTGGCCGCTTCCTCGTCGGTGTAGACCGGGTTCTCGTCGCCGATCGAGCGGGCGAACATGAGGATGTGGCTCGCCTCCACCGGAAATCTCTTGGCCGCCATGGCGCTTCCTCTCGTTGGGCGGTTTCTCAAGGTACCGCCTCTTCGAATTGAGGCGGTCTCGCGCTGCGTCAGTCAACCCGCTTCCGTGTCGGCGGATTGCCCGCTGAGCGGATTGGGCGCTAACATGTCAGCATGGCTGAGACGCTGTTCGGCCCGCCGCCCGGACCGGTCCTCGACGTATCGCCGACCGCGGACGACGTCGCCTTCTTCCGCGCGAACGGCTTTCTGGCCGTGGAGCGCCTGACCACCGACGAGGAGGTCGACTGGCTCCGGCGGATCTTCGAGCACATCTTTGATCCGGCGAATGCCGGCAACCCGGGCGGCCCGGTCGACCGGTCGGGTCTCCGCATCCCCGAGATCGCCGGCAAGCTCACCCAGTCGTTCTTCCCCGAGATGCAGTTCCCGGAGATCCTTGAGACCAACTTCCGCCGCAACGCCCGACGGTTCGCGGCGGCGCTGCTGGACCAGGACGAGGCGCAGCTCACCAGCTGGGGCCACATGATCCGCAAGGCGCCCGGCGGCCCGGCCGCCAGCTGGCACCAGGACCACGCCTACTGGCAGCCCGAGTTCGACTACTGCGCGCTCGGCGTCTGGCTGCCGATGCACGACGTGAGCGTCGAAATGGGGGCCATGCAGTTCATCCCCGGATCGCACCGGCGCGGGCTGCTGCCGCACCGCCAGGAGGATGATCCGTCCCAGAACGTCCTGATGGTCGATGAGCGCGCCGGCGTCGACCTCTCGACCGCCGTCGCATGTCCGCTGAAGAAGGGCGGCTGCACGTTCCACCACGCCGAGACCCTGCACTACACGGCGCCCAACACCACCGACCGGCCCCGCCTCGCCTTCCCGATGGAGTTCCAGCTGAAGCCCGTCCGGCGGGCCCAGCCCGAGCGCATGCCGTGGGTGGACGAGCATCGCGCGGCCATCGGCGGCGCCGGCCCGACGCTCTACATCCACGACGGCCGGATCACGCGGCTGTAGCTAGCGGAGCCCGTAGAAGCGGGCGGCCGTCCCGCCGAACGCATCGGCTCGCTCGGCGTCGTTGAGGCCTACCGTCAGGGCCTCCGCCGCCGCGAGCCAGTCCAGATAGTCGCCGTTCTCCGTCAGGACCGGCCAGTCCGAGCCGAACATCAGGCGCGAGGGGCCGAAGGCCTCGATGAGCACTTCGACGTGGGGCCGCAGCGTCTCGACGGTCCAGCCCGGCGCTGCCTCGGTCGCCAGGCCCGAGAGCTTGCAGACGGCTCGGCTGTCGCGGGCGATCGCGCGCATGTGCTCGGCCCAGGGCGCCGTGACGCCCGCGGCGATCCCAGGCTTCGCGCCATGGTCGATCACCACGGGCAGATCGGGGTAACGGTCCAGCAGACGTCGGATCGCCGGCAGCTGTGGCGGCTTGATGAGGGCGTCGAAGCGCAGCCCGTTGGCGACGAGCGCGCGGAGGGCGGGCTGAACCTCGTCGCGGAGGATCCAGTCGGGATCGGGCAGGTCCTGCAGCATCGGGCGCAGGCCGGCCAGCCGCGGGTTCTGCGCCAGGCGCGCGATCTCGTGAGGCGCCTGCGAGGATGCGAAGTCCACCCAGCCCACGACCGCGCCGACGAACGGCGTTGCCTCGGCCAGCAACAACAGGAATTCGGTCTCCGCGACGGTCTCCGCGGCCTGGACCAGCACCGTGCGGTCGATCCGCGCTTGGGCCAGCAGCGGCGCTAGGTCGCCCGGGAGGAAGTCGCGGCAGAGGTTGGGGACCTGCGCCGGATCGAGCCAGCCGTAGTCGCCGCGGTCGATCCGCCAGAAGTGCTGGTGAGCGTCGACGCGCATCAGCCGCCGTCCTGCGGCGGGATGGCCCCCTTCTTCAGGATCAGGTTGCCCCAGAACCGCGGCTCGCCGGTGGCCACGATGGCGTAAGCCTCGCGGGCGCGCTCATAGAAGGCGTGGCGCTCGATGGCGCCGATGGGCCGCTCGTAGCCGGCGGCGGCCAGCACGCGCGCGTACTCGTGGCAGACGAGCGGCATGATCTCCGGCGCAGAGGTGTCGGCCATGCGAAACGCCGCTTCGGGCACGAAGTCGTCCAGGGGCAGGACGCTTACGACGGCCTGCAGGACTCGGGCGCCGTCGACCCCGTCCAGGCGCACGAGGCGTTGGGCGTTGGCGTCGGCGGGGAAGTTGGCGTCGGCGATGACGATCTCGTCGCCGTGACCCATGGCCCGCAGGATGGCGAGCAGCTCGGGGCCCAGCAGCGGATCGATCCCTTTCAGCACGGCGCGGGCGCCGGGACGGGCGCGGCGGGATGCAGGAGACCCTCGGCGCGCAGGGCGTTCCAGAGCCCGGGCGGGATGGCCAGGGCCTGGGCGGCGACGTTCGCCCTCACCTCGTCGGCGCTCATCGCGCCCGGGATGACCGTGACCACCGCGGGGTGGGCGCCAGCGAACTGCAGCGCGGCGGCCGCCAGCGGCGTGCCGAAACGGCGGCACACGGCCTCGATCCGGCGGACCCGCGCGATCACCTCTGGCGGCGCGGCCGCGTAGTCGAACGAGGCGCCGGCTTGCGGCCCGCGCGCCAGGATGCCGGAGTTGTAGGGGCCGCCCAGGACGATGCCGACGCCGCGCTTGCCGCACGCCGGCAGGAACCTGCCCAGCGGCCCCTGCTCCAGCAGCGTGTAGCGGCCGGCGAGCAGGAAGAGGTCGGGGTCGGCCCGCTCCAGCAGCCAGGCGCAGGGCTCCCACTCGTTGACGCCCATGCCGATGGCCGAGACCGCGCCGGACCCGCGCAGCTCCCTGAGCGCCCGCCAGCCGCCCAGGTCCATCAGCTCGGCGAGCCGCGCCTCGCAGGCCGCCCAGCCGCCGTGGTTGCGAGCGTCGGTGTCGTGGACGAACAGGATGTCGATGCGGTCGAGGCCGAGGCGGTTCAAGCTCTCTTCGAACGACCGCATCACGCCGTCGTACGAGTAGTCGAAGACGCCGCGCACATGGGGCGTCTGCAAATAGACGCCAGCGCCCTCCTCGCCTGGCGCACACGGCTCCAGCAGCCGGCCGACCTTGGTGGAGATCAGGAAGTCCCCGCGCCGCTTGCCCGCCAGGATCCGGCCCAGCCGCATTTCCGAGAGGCCGTGGCCGTAGAGCGGCGCCGTGTCGAAGTAGCGGAGGCCGGTGTCCCAGGCCGCTTCGACGACCGCCTCCGCCCGGGCCTCGTCCAGCACCTCGCCCAGGTTGCCCAGCGGCGCGCCGCCGAAGCCGAGGCGGGTGAAGGGCAGCGGCGTCACCGGCCGGCGGCCTCGATCGCTTCGAGCTCGCGCTCGACCGAGCGCGCGACCTGGGTCAGGTGGGCGCGCATGGCGGCGGCGGCGAACTCGGGATCGCCCGAGGCGATGGCGTCGACGATGCGGCGATGCTCGGCCAGCGTCGCCTCCGGCCGGCCGGCTTCCGGCAGACCCAAGCGGCGGGGGCGGTCCAACGGCGCGCGGGCGGCGTCCAGCAGGCGCATGGCCCGTGGCGCCTCCAGGGCCCCGAAGATCGCCGCGTGCATCGCCTCGTCCAGATCGTAGAAGAGCGCGAGGTCGCCGGCGGCCAGCGCCTCGGCCTGACCGGCGAGGTTCGCCTGCAGCTCAACGGTCAACTCCGGGTCGATCGCCTGGGTCACGCGCCGGATCGCCTCGACCTCGAGGGCGGTGCGGATGAACAGGCTCTCGCGGACGTCCTCCGCGCGGATCGGTGCGACGAAGCTGCCATGCTGCGGGAAGACGTCGACCAGGGCCTCGTCGGCCAGCCGGGCGATGGCCTCGCTGACCGGCGCGCGGCTGACGCCCATCTCCAGCGCGATCTCCTCCTTACGGAGCGGCGCGCCCGGCGGCAGCGCCAGCTCGCGGATGCGGCGTCGCAGTTCCCGGTAGACGCGTTCGGCCTTCGAGGTGTCGGAGTTGGCGGCGGAGGGGAGCAGGGTCATGCGGCGAGACTGAGGGCTGTCGCGGCCGGCTTCAACCGGCCTCGGCCCGCTTGGCGTTGAACAGGCGGTTCAGCTCCAGCGTATGGGGGTGGCCTTCGGGCTGGTAGGTGTAGAGCAGCGCGCGCCGGTCGCCGTCGGTGCGGTTCGGCAGCGAACGGTGCACCAGGAAGGCGCCGAAAAACGCCACCGTGCCGGCCGGGACCTCCAGCGGGACCAGCCGGTTCAGATCGAAGGCGTCGGTGTCCATCTCCAGCGCGCCGAAGCCTTCGGTCTGGCGCTGGGCGTGCTTGCCCACCGTATGGCTGCCGGGCGCGACTTCCAGGCAACCGTTCTCGATCGTCGCGTCGTCGAGGAAGACCATGGCGGTCGCCATCCGGTGCGCGACCGGGGTCATGCCCTCCCAGTACGGGAAGTCCTGGTGCAGCACGATCGGGCCGCCGTGCTGGGCGCGCTTCACGTTGAGCTTCTCGGTGAAGAGGATGATGTCCTCCTCGCCCACGATGTCCTTGCAGGGATCGACCAGGCGGCGGTCCAGGCCCCAGGCCTCCAGCGGCTTGGAGATATGCGCGAAGGGCTCCACGCCCTGGACCACGTCCGGCGCACCGGGCTCCCACTTCACGAACGTGGCCAGGTCCTTGAGGGCCTCGAACATGTAGCTGCCGACGAGGTGCTTCGTGCGCCGTTGGGCGGCTTCCAGGTCGGCGATGAGCTGCTCGCAGTCGGCGGCGATGGCCGCGCACTCTTCGCGGCTGAAGACGTCCTCGCGGACGATGAAGCCGTCGCGGGCGTAGACGCCCTGCTCGGTGGCGTCGAACCGGAATGTGCGGGTCTTGTCGAGCATCGGCGTGTCCTCGGCGGCGGGGCGCGCGGGGCCTATTGACATGCCACTCTGCGCTAGCGGACGGACGCCTTCAAGCGCTTGACGGTGCTTTGCGCCATTCTAACATGTTAGGCGCCGCGCAGGCCGAGGAGCCTCCGATGACCTACCCCGCCCTCACCGATCGCCACCGCGCGTTCTTCATCGAGCATGGCTGGCTCGTGGTCGAGGACGCGATCCCGCAGGCCGATCTCGACGTGCTCGAGGCCCATTGCGACATCCTCGTCGACAAGAAGGAGAAGCTGGCCTTCGACTGGGCGTGGGACGCCAAGGAGGACAAGGAGAACCGGTCGTTCCGGATCGTGCAGTCCTCGCCGTCGATCGTCTGGAAGGAGATCGCCGAGCAGCCGTACCGGCAGTGGCTGACCGCCTTCGCCTCCGGGCTGATGAACCTCAAGCTGGAGTTCTGGTACGACCAGTTCCTCGGCAAGCCGCCCAGCAGAAGCACGCCCACCTACTGGCACCAGGACGAGGGCTACTGGGGGCGCAACCTCGACGACAAGGGGATCACCTGCTGGATCCCGCTGCAGGACGTCGACGCCACGAACGGCTGCATGCACTTCATCGACGGCGGCCACCGCGCAGGCGTGCTGACCCACCGGCGCGTGGAAGGCATGGCCAGCGACATCCTCACCTGCGACGTGGACGAGGCCCGCGCAGTGGTCTGCCCGATCCGGCGGGGCAGCGTGACGTTCCACCACTCGAAGACCCCGCACATGACCACGGCCAACACCTCCAATCGGTGGCGGAAGGCCGTGACGAACCACCTGCAGGCCGTCGGCGCCGGGGGCGAAGGGGGGCACTATCCGTGGAAGGTCTATGTGAACCAACGCACCGGCGAGGTTACGGTCCCCGAACGGGGCTGATCCGACCCACAGTCGAGGAGGGGACGCCGATGGCGGGATTCAACGGGCTGGGCATGCACATGGGCGTGCTCTCGCGGCTGTCGGACGCCCAGAGCCGCTCGATCAGCCCGGAGAACTTCACCGGCGAAAAGGGCAAGGGCGGGATGGCGACCGAGGGCACCGGCGCGCCCTACGCCGCCGCCGCGGGCCTGGGCCAGGGCTGGAAGATCAGCCCGTCGGTCTTCATCGAGGTGGGCGACACCTTCACCCTCGCCGAAATCGAGGGCCCGGGCGCGATCCAGCAGATCTGGATGACGCTGGCGTTCGGCAAATGGCGCCACGCCATCATCCGCATGTACTGGGACGACCAGGAGCAGCCCTCGGTGGAATGCCCGGCCGGCGACTTCTTCGCCAACGGCTGGGAGCAGTACGCCCAGGTGAGTTCTCTGGCGGTGTGCGTGAACCCCGGCCGGGCGTTCAACTGCTACTGGGAAATGCCGTTCCGGAAGAAGGCCCGGATCACGATGACCAACATCGGGGTCGAACGGCTCTACGTGTACTACCAGGTCAACTACACCCTGACCGAAGTGCCCGAGGACTGCGCCTACTTCCACGCCCAGTTCCGGCGGACGAACCCTCTGCCCTATGGCGAGGTCTACACCCTCCTCGATGGCGTGCAGGGCCAAGGCCACTACGCGGGCACGTACATGGCCTGGGGCGTCAACAACACCGGCTGGTGGGGCGAGGGCGAGATCAAGTTCTACGTGGACGGGGACGGGGCGTTCCCGACCATCTGTGGCACCGGGACCGAGGACTACTTCTGCGGAGCCTACGACTTCGATCCCGGGATCATGGAGAAGGAGAAGTACGGCAAGTCGTTCTACCAGGAGTTCAACAGCCCCTATGCCGGCCTGCCGCAGGTGATCCAGCCCGACGGGGCCTACAAGAGCCAGCAACGGTTCGGCCTCTACCGCTGGCATGTCATGGACCCGGTGCGGTTCCGCGACGACCTGCGGGTGACGATCCAGGCCCTGGGTTGGCGGCCGCGCAAGCAGCGCACCTACCTGCCCCTGCAGGACGACATCGCCTCGGTGGCGTTCTGGTACCAGACCCTGCCCACGGCGCCGTTCCCGGCGCTTCCCGACCGCGACTATTTGGAAGTGATCTAGTTGCCGCGCGACGGGTCAGCTAGAATGTTAGCGCGAAATCACGGGAGCATTCGGGCATGACGTTGGCAGAGCAGACGGCGGCGGTTCCGGTGATCCGGCTGCACCCGCTCGACAACGTGCTCGTCGCCAGCCGCCGCGTGCCCAAGGGCGCCGCGGTCGAGGGCGTGGCCGCGCTGGCCGACATCCCCGCCGGCCACAAGGTCGCCGTCGCGGCCGTCGCAGCGGGCCAGCCGATCCTGAAGTACGGCCAGGTGATCGGCGTTGCGACGGCGGCCATCGCGGCGGGCGCTCACGTGCACACGCACAACCTTGCGGTCACCACCGAGCGCCGCGGGGCCGAGGCGCGCGCGACCACTCCGCGCCATGAGCCAGCCCGCAGCTTCATGGGCTTCCAACGCGACGACGGACGGGTCGGCGTGCGCAACTACGTGGGCGTGCTCACCTCGGTGAACTGCTCGGCCACGGTGGCGCGGCTGATCGCCCAGGAGGCCGAGCGCTCGGGCCTGCTCGACGACTTCCCGAACGTGGACGGCGTCGTGCCGATCACCCACACCTCGGGCTGCGGCATGGCCGCCAGCGGCGAGGGCTTCGACCTGCTGCGCCGGACGCTGTGGGGCACTACGGCCAACCCGAACTTCGGGGCGGTGATGCTGGTGGGCCTGGGGTGCGAAGTGATCCAGACGGCGAAGTTCGCGCAGGACTTCGGCCTGGCCGGCCGCGAGGCCTTCCAGGCCTTCACGATCCAGGACGTCGGCGGTACGCGCCGCGCCGTCGAGCAGGGCCTGGAGCGGCTGCGCGAGATGCTGCCGCTGGCTAATCGCGCCCGGCGCACGAAGACGCCCGCGTCCGAGCTGGTGCTGGGGCTGCAGTGCGGCGGTTCCGACGGCTGGTCAGGCGTGACCTCGAACCCAGCGCTGGGGGACGCGGTGGACCGTCTCGTGGCCCTGGGCGGCACGGCGATGCTGTCTGAGACCCCGGAGATCTACGGCGCGGAGCACCTGCTCTACGCGCGGGCGACCGATGACGTATCGGCTAAGCTGAGGGCCCGGCTCGACTGGTGGGAAGCCTACACCCAGCGCCACGGCGCCGAGATGGACAACAACCCCTCCCCCGGCAACAAGGCGGGCGGCCTCACCACCATCCTCGAGAAGTCGCTGGGCGCCGTGGCGAAGGCCGGCTCGTCGCCGCTCGTGGACGTGATCGAGTACGCCGAGCCGGTGCGGTCCAGGGGCCTTGTGTTCATGGACAGCCCGGGCTTCGACCCCTGCTCGGCCACCGGCCAAGTGGCGTCGGGCGCCACCATGATCGCCTTCACCACCGGCCGCGGCTCGGCCTTCGGCTGCAAGCCGTCGCCGTCGATCAAGCTGTCGTCCAACTCCGAGATCTACCGGCGCATGAGCGAGGACATCGACGTCGACTGCGGCCCCATCGCCGACGGCGGCGCGACCGTGTCGCAGAAGGGCGCGGAGATCCTGGACCACCTGCTGGACGTGGCCTCGGGCCGGCGCACCAAGAGCGAGGCCCTGGGCTACGGCGGCAACGAGTTCGTGCCCTGGCTCATCGGAGCCACGATGTAGGGGCCGCGGGCCCGATGTCGGGGAGCTTTTGCGATGGTGCCGCCCTCCCGGATCGAACGGGAGACCTCCAGAGCCACAATCTACCGTACAATCAATGATTTCGGGAATCTAGGAAGATGGAATTCTTCGGCCGCGCGGTGTTGAAACGTCGTGAACTTGGATGAATTTCAGGCTCTCTCGCCGTCTCCCTAGCACCACAAGCCGACATTGGCTCATCGCCCGTTGGCGAACGCCTCTATGACGATCCCAACTTCGCGATACCACACCAGCGGATCATGAAGATCGCAATGGATGGGCATCGCGCCCCCTGCAAGGCGCTGCCTGGCGCCGCGTCGCCCGCGCTTGTCCACAGCTCTCCGCACCAGGGATTTCGGACGCCACCCGGCCGCGCCTGTTCCCCCTGTTGGCGAGGCAGTCACATTCCGAACCGCCGACCCATTCCGCGCATCAGAACGACGTACCCATCCTCAAGCAGACGCCGCAGTCGCCCATCCTGAAGCTGGGCAAGCCTCGATCGGACCGACGCCCACTGCGGGCAGAAGCGGCTTTTGAATCCGCCGCGTCTACCAAATCGCCACACCCGCGCGGCGGTCGTTCCTAAACTCTGTCGGAGGGTTCGCCAAGGCGCAGCATGATTCTATGCCGCCATCGAACCCCTGCAGCATCAGCTCGGCGCCTGCGGCGCGCAAGGGCACGAGCGCGAACCCGCCGATGGCGGCCAGCTTGAACCCGAGCTCTGAAAGGAAGACCGGTTCACCCTCGACAACAATAAGGATGTCGGAGTAGCGCTGCGGCGCGCACACGCACGGCTCGACCACGCTTTCGACCGGCTTTGCGGCCCGCCTCAGCCGACCTGAACCACCGCCTGGCCGCTGATCAGCTCATCGGCGCAGGCTACTCCAGGTCGCCTCACCCTTCCTGGAACGCGCAGGCCAACCCCGCCGCGAGGG
>NZ_DASWTE010000291.1:0-4377 GCF_036402295.1 Phenylobacterium sp. | reverse complement strand
TCGGTAAAGAACGTCTCGCAGAAAGGTGAAGAGCCTGCGATCAGAGGAATCGGACGTACTTCCACGCCAGGCTGATGCATCGTGAACAGCACGAACGAGATGCCTTCGTGTTTCTTCGAAGTATCCGTGCGCACAAGACAGAAGCACCAGTCGGCCCATTGCGCGCCGCTCGTCCATATCTTCTGGCCATTGATGACGAAACGGTCACCTTTATCTTCAGCCTTGGTCTGAAGACTTGCCAGGTCGCTGCCGGCGCCGGGTTCGGAGAAGCCCTGGCACCACTGGATCTCGCCGCGGCAGATCGGCGGGATGTGCTCCTGCTTCTGCGCCTCGGTGCCGTATTCCAGGAGCGTCGGGCCGAACATCATCACGCCCATGCCGCCGATCGGGTTGTAAGCGCCGGCGCGGGCGAACTCGCCCTGCACGACCCGCGCCTCGGCGCCCGAGAGGCCGCCGCCGCCATAGGCCGCGGGCCACGTCGGCGTGCCCCAGCCCTTGCCGCCCACCGCCTTGCGCCAGGCTTCCTGGTCAGGCGTGGGGTTCACGCGCTCCTCGCGCGCCATCGGGTTGGGCTTGCCCTTGAGCGAGGCGGGGAAATTCGCCTCCACCCACTCACGGACCTCCTTCCGGAAGCCCTCCAGATCGGTCCCGCCAAAATCGGCCATGTGAAATTCGTCCTCTTAAATCAAAGCCCGGCGCCAAAGGCGCCCTTCAAAGCCGCTGAAAACGCGGAAAGCGCGGAACGCCAAAGAACGCACTCTATTCCGCGTCCTTCCGCGTTTTCCGCGGTTCAATTTCTACCTCGCCTGCGTCACCTCCGGCAGTCCCAGAATCCGCTTCGAGATGATGTTCAGCTGCACCTCCCACGAGCCGCCCGCGATGGTGCCGCTCTTGCCGCGCAGCCAGGCCCGCACGGCCCCCAGCTCGTCCTTGCCGAAGGCCTCGCCCGCCCAGCCCAGGCCCTGGCTGCCCAGCAGCTCCACAGCCAGCTCCGCCTTGTCCTGCCGCACCTTGGACCCGACGTTCTTCAGCACCGACGAGGCGGCGGAAGGCCCCGAGTTCGACCGCGCCTCCTCGGCCGCGCGCCGGCCGGTGAGCTGGAAGGCCCGCTCCTCCATCAGGTGCTCGGTGATCCGCCGGCGCAGGTCCGGGTCGCTGAGCCGCCCGTCGTCGTCCACCCCCACATAGTCCTTCGCCCAGGCCACGACGCCCGGCCCTGGCGTCACGCCCGGCGCGCCCGCGGCGTTGGCCCCCGAGATCCCCTGCCGCTCGTGCTGCAACAGCCGCTTGGCGATGGTCCAGCCGCCGTTCAGCGGCCCCACCAGGTTCTCCTTCGGCACCTTCACGCCGGTGAAGAAGGTCTCGCAGAAAGGCGTCGTGCCGTTGATCAGCAGGATCGGCCGCGGCTCCACGCCGGGGCTCTTCATGTCGATCAACAGGAAGCTGATGCCCTCGTGCTTCTTGCTGTTGTCGGTGCGCACCAGGCAGAAGCACCAGTCGGCGAGGTGCGCGCCGCTGGTCCACACCTTCCCGCCGTCGACGATGTAGTGGTCGCCGGCGTCCACCGCCTTGGTCTGCAGGCTGGCGAGGTCCGAGCCTGCGTTCGGCTCCGAGAACCCCTGGCACCAGCGCAGCTCGCCGCGCACGATCGGCGGGATGTGCCGCCGCTTCTGTTCCTCGTTGCCGTATTCCAGCAGCGTCGGGCCGAACATCATCACGCCCATGCCGCCGATCGGGTTGTAGGCCCCGGCCGCCGCCAGTTCCTCGGCGATCACCCGCGCCTCGGCCTTGGAGAGGCCCCCGCCGCCATATGACTTCGGCCAGGTGGGTGTGCCCCAGCCCTTGTCGCCCATGGCCTTGCGCCAGGCGTCCTGCTCGGGCGTGAGCTCGCGCCCCTCCGGCGCGGCCTTGCCCTTCAGCGTCGCCGGAAAGTTCGCCGCGATCCAATCCCGCACTTCCGCCCGGAAGGCGGTCAGGTCAGCGCCGCCGAAGTCAGGCATGCCTAGTTCCTCCCCCGTCTACGGGGGAGGGGGACCACGAAGTGGTGGAGGGGGCGCTGCCACCCGCTCCGTGCCGCCGCAGCGCCCCCTCCGACCCTTCGGGCCACCTCCCCCGCGAGCGGGGGAGGAACTGGGGTTCAATCCCCGCCATATCAGCTCGACTGCGTCGTATCCGGCAGCCCCAGGATGCGCTTGCTCACGATGTTCGACTGAACCTCCTGGCTGCCGCCGAAGATCGTCCAGGCCTTGCCCGACAGCCAGTTGCGCACGGCCTCCAGCTCGTCCTTGCTGAAGTCGTCGCCCTCCCAGCCCAGGCCCTGGTGGCCCATGATCTCGAGCAGCAGCTCGGCGCGGGTCTGGCCGATCCAGGTGCCGGAGTTCTTCATCACCGACGTGGTGGCCGAGGGGTTCACATTCCCCTTCGCCTCCTCGCGCGCCCGCTCGATGGTCAGCGCGTGCGCCTTGGCGTCCATCTCGTTGCGGGCGATGCGCATGCGCAGGTCGCTGTCGGCGATCCGGCCCTTCTCGTCGACGCCCACGTATTTCTTGGCGATGGCCGAGACCTTGGCGCCGCCGGTCATCCGCCCGCCGCCCTGGCCCGAACGCTCGTGCTGCAGCAGGCGCTTGCCCACCGTCCAGCCGCCGTTCAGCGGCCCGACCATGTCGTCCTTCTCGGCCCGCGCGTCGGTGAAGAAGGTCTCGCAGAACGGCGACGACCCAGCGATCAGCTTGATCGGCCGGGTTTCTACCCCCGGCTGATGCATGTTGATCAGAACAAAACTTATGCCTTCGTGCTTCTTCGTGGTATCTGTTCTGACGAGGCAGAAGCACCAGTCGGCGTATTGCGCGCCGCTCGTCCAGATCTTCTGGCCGTTTATCTTCCAGTGATCTCCAGCATCCTCGCACTTTGTCTGTAGAGACGCGAGGTCGGACCCGGCGCCGGGCTCCGAATACCCCTGACACCAGCGCAGCTCGCCCCGCACGATCGGCGGGATGTGGCGCTGCTTCTGCTCCTCGGTGCCGTATTCCAGCAGGGTGGGGCCGAACATCGACAGACCCATGCCGACCATCGGGTTGTAGGCGCCGATCCGGTCCATCTCCTGCTGCAGCACCCGCGCCTCGGCCGCCGAAAGCCCGCCCGCGCCGTACTTCTTCGGCCACGTCGGCGTGCCCCAGCCCTTCTCGGCCATGCGCTGCTTCCACACGAGGTGGTCGCCCTCGGGCTTGAAGCCACCCACCATGGCGCGCTCACCCGCCCGCGGGTCGTCGCGCAGCGACTTGGGATAGTTGGCTTCGAGCCATACGCGGGCCTCGGCCCGGAACGCGTCGAGTGCGGAGCCGCCGGAATCGGCCATCGGATCCTCCCTGAAATGTCGTCGGATGAAATACCGCTCTTTCTAATCAGGCCATTTCACTACTTCGGATCGGGAAGGCCAAGCACCCTTTTGGACACGACGTTGAGATTGATCTCCGACGTGCCGCCCTCGATGGAGTTCGCCTTCGAGCGCAGCATCACCCGGAACGCCTGGGTCTCGGCCTCGGAGAAGCCTTCACCGCCCCAGCCCAGCCCCTGGCAGCCCAGGCTCTCGACGAGCAGCTCGTTGCGCTCCTGGGCGACCTTCGCGCCGGCGTACTTCATGATCGCCGCGGCGTTCGACGGCCCGTTCGACTTCGACTCGTCCTGCACGCGCCGCACGGTGAGCTGGAACGCGCGGTTCTCCATCAGGTGGTCGGTGACGCGCCGGCGCAGGTCGGGGTCTGAGAGCCGCCCGTCCTCGTCCACGCCCACGTAAGCCTTGGCCGCCTCGACCACGGTGGGCAGCGCCACCGCCTGGCCGATGTTGCCGCCGCCCAGGCCGGCCGAGATGTTGTCGCGCTCGAACTGCAAGAGCCGCTTGGCCACAGTCCAGCCGCCGTTCAGCGGCCCGAACAGCTGGTCCTTCGGGACCTTCACGTCGGTGAAGAAGACCTCGCAGAACGGCGACGTCCCGTTGATCAGCAGGATCGGCCGCACCTCGACGCCCGGGTCCTTCATGTCGATCAGCAGGAAGCTGATGCCCTCGTGCTTCTTGGACGTGTCCGTCCGCACCAGGCAGAAGCAGCGGTCGGCGAGGTTCGCGCCGCTCGTCCATATCTTGCTTCCGGAGACGAGGTAGTGGTCGCCCATGTCGACGGCGCGCGTCTGCAGGCTCGCCAGATCCGATCCCGAGCCCGGTTCGGAGTAGCCCTGGCACCAGCGTACGTCGCCCGAGATGATCCCCGGCAGGTGCTCGCGCTTCAGCGCCTCGGTCCCGTATTCGATCAGGGTCGGGCCGAACATCATCACGCCCATGCCGCCGATCGGGTTGCGGGCGCCGACCTTGGCCATCTCCTCGGC
>NZ_DASWTE010000290.1:0-8062 GCF_036402295.1 Phenylobacterium sp. | reverse complement strand
GTGGCGATCCATTCGTGAAAGGCCACGCGGAAGATATTGAAAGTAGCGAGGTTCTTCACCAGGCCATAGCGGCACGGCTCTGCGTCCAGCTCGGGCTGGAAGGTGCCGAACATGCGGTCCCAGATGATCAGGATGCCGGCGTAGTTCTTGTCGAGGTAGATCGGGTTGCGGGCGTGGTGCACCCGGTGGTGCGACGGGGTGTTGAACACCGCCTCGAACCAGCGCGGCAGTCGCCGGATCGCCTCGGTGTGGATCCAGTACTGGTAGACGAGGCTGATCCCCTTCTGAATCGCAATCATGGCCGGCGGGAAGCCCAGGAAGGCCAGCGGCAGCCACAGCGCGAAGCTGCCGTTCCAGTGGCCGCTCCAGGTCTGCCGCAGCGCCGTCGACAGGTTGTAGTGCTGGCTGGAGTGGTGGTTCACGTGGCTGACCCACCAGAACCGCCGCTCGTGGCTGATGCGGTGGAACCAGTAGTAGACCAGGTCCTCGAGCAGGAAGACCGCCGCCCATGCCCAGATGGCGGTCATCGGGATCGTGAACAGCCGGTGCTCGTAGACCCACAGGGTGGCGGCGAAGACCACGCCGCCGGTGACGATGCCCGAGATGGTCGAGCCCAGGCCCATGCCCAGCGAGACGGCGGTGTCCTTGGCCTCGTAGTGGGCGCGCGCCTTGCCGAAGCGGGCCAGCACGATCTCGAGGATGATCGTGAGGATGAAGAGCGGCGTGGCGAGGGTGACCGGGTCGAAGGCGGCGTAGATCACGCGGCGAGGTCCTTGGTCAGGTTCTTCGGGGGCCAGGACGGCAGCGAGATGACGGCCGTCGGCGCGGCGATGTCGTCGAGGTTCACCGACAGGCGACCGTTCTTGAACGTGGCCGACACGGCCTGACCCCAGGGGATCTGGCGGGCGGCGAACCCGTCGCCGACGCGGCAGATGACCAGCGCGAGGCCGCCGGACTTGGCAAGGGCGCCGCAGCCATCCGAGGCGATCCAGACGGCGTCGATGGTTCGGCCCGGGAACTCCTCGGCCAGGAGGGCGCGGGCCTTGTGGTCGTCGAGGGGGCCCACGGGCTTGGCGATCTTGGCCCAGGCCGCCAGAGCGATCAGCGCGCCCACGGCCGCGGCCGAGAGGGCCAACTGAACGAAGAAGTCGTCGTTCAACGCCTCGCTCCCCACGCCTTATGACGCGGGAGCGTGGGCGCGTGCGAACAAGCGGTCAAGGAAAAGGCCGCTCCTGCGACAGAGCGGCCCTCCCTTCGGGCGGTGGCATCCTTGGAGGGATTGGGAACGCGCCGCCGCCCAAGCTCCCGCGGCTAGAATTTCCGCGTGTAGCCGACGCTCCAGACGTTGGCGTCGCCGCCGTCGTTGCGGAACTCCTGACGGGTGTAGTCGACGCGGACGCCGTTCAGGCCGTCGAAGTGGTGCTGGGCGCCCACGCCGAAGTTGAACGACTCCTCGGAATCCGAGGCCGAGACCCCCGCCGCCTTGGCGCGCAGCTTGGTGGTGCCGTAGCCGATGCGGGCCAGCAGGTCGGTGTTTGCGCCGATGGGCGCGAAGCCCACCACGTAGGCGGCGGCCGAATGCTTCAGCTTGGTGCTCACGTCGACGCCGGCGATGGTGTCCTTGTCGCTTTCGATGCCGGTGGCGAGGTCGCCCTCGACGCCGATCCAGTCATTGAACCGGTAGCCGAGACGGCCCTGGATGGCCTTCAGGTTGAGGCCGCCGCTGCCGTCGACGATGCCTACGTTCGCGCCGGCGTACGGTCCGGCCTTGGTGGCGGCGGCGTCCTGGGCAAGGGCGGCGGCGGGAACGGCGGCGGCGATCGCGGCCAGCGAGGCCGCGGCGATGAGAGTGTTCTTCATTTTGGGGGAGGAACTCCGTACTCGTCCTGGACAGCCCGCCCAAGCCCTCATGGGATCGGCGTCAAACGCGGCGCTCGGCGGCCGGTTCTATGGCGACGCCGTGGTCTTCGGGTGTCTGTGGCCTGGGCGCCACACATGAAGAGGGCCACCCGCTGCCGGGTGGCCCTCCCATGGGATCGTTCCCGTGAAAGATCAGAACTTCCGCGAGTAGCCGATCGACCAGACGTTGGCGTTGCCGTCGTCCTGGAACTCGTAGCGCGTGAAGTCGGCGCGGATGCCGTTCAGGCCGTCGAAGTGGTGCTGCACGCCCACCCCGAAGTTGAACGACTCGTCCGAGCCCGAGGCCGACACGCCGGCCGCGCTGGCCTTGAACTTGGTCGTGCCGTAGCCGACACGCGCGATCAGGTCGGTCTTCTCGCCGGCCGGCAGGAAGCCCACGAGGTAGGCGGCGAGCTGGTGCTTCAGCTTCGTGTCGACGCTGATCCCCGAGACCGTAATGTCGTCACTCTTGATGCCCGTGGCGATCTCGCCCTCGACGCCGAAGTTCTGATGGAAGCGATAGCCGAGGCGGCCTTGCACCGCCCAGAGGTTCGCCGGCCCGGAATCGGCGATGCCGACGTTGAAGTTCACGTAGGCGCCGGTGGTCGCGGCTTCCTGCGCCTGGGCGGCTGGCGCGAGCGCCAGCGCAGCGGCGACGGCGGCCGCGGAAATAAGAGCTTTCTTCATTATTCTGACTAGGACTCCATCCAAAAAAATACCCTCGCGAATCCGGCCGTGCGGGCCGAATCGAGCGGGGGGACAACCAGAGTCCTACACTAGAGCTTGCTTCATCCTTACCGCGAATAACCACATCGTCCGTGACGGGGCCCGGGGGCGTGGTATCAGTCGCGCTTTCGCGTTCGGAGCCTACGCATGACTGACGCGGTGATCGCCGCCACGGGCCTCTACACCCCGCCCTACAGCCTCTCGAACGCCGAACTGGTCGAGACCTTCAACGCCTACGTCGAGCGCTTCAACGCCGCCAACGCCGACGCCATCGCCGCGGGTGAGGTGCAGGCCCTGACCCCCTCGTCCGCCGAATTCATCGAGAAAGCCTCGGGCATCAAGTCGCGCTTCGTGGTCGACAAGACGGGCCTGGTCGACCCCGACCGCATGGCGCCGAACATCCCCGAACGCTCGAACGACGAGCTGTCGATCCTGGCGGAGATCGCGGTCGAGGCGGCGAAGGACGCCATTCAGCGCTGGGGCAAGGACGTCTCGCAGATCGACGCGGTGATCTGCGCCGCCTCGAACATGCAGCGCCCCTACCCCGCCATGGCCATCGAAGTGCAGCAGGCGCTGGGGATCGAGGGCTTCGCCTTCGACATGAACGTGGCCTGCTCGTCGGCCACCTTCGGCATCAAGACCGCCGCCGACTTCGTGGCGGGCGGCTCGGCGCGGGCCGTGCTGATGGTCAACCCGGAGATCTGCTCGGGCCACCTCAACTTCCGCGACCGCGACAGCCACTTCATCTTCGGCGACGTGGCCACCGCGGTCATCGTCGAGCGGGCCGACGCGGCCCAAGGCGGCTGGGATATCCTGGGCACGCGGCTGAAGACCCAGTTCTCGAACAACATTCGCAACAACTTCGGCTTCCTGAACCGCGGCGCGCCGCTGGGCGCGGGCGCCGCGGACAAGCTGTTCGTGCAGGAGGGCCGCAAGGTGTTCCGCGAGGTGGTGCCGATGGTCGCCGAGATGATCGTCGAGCACGCGAACGACCTGGGGCTTGATCCCCACGGCCTGAAGCGGATGTGGCTGCACCAGGCCAACATCAACATGAACGAGATGATCGGGAAGCGCGTGTTGGGCCGCGAACCGACCCCCCAGGAGAACGTCATTATCCTGGACGAGTACGCCAACACGTCCTCGGCCGGCTCCATCATCGCCTTCCACAAGGCCAACGACGACTTCGCGGCGGGCGAGACCGGCCTGATCTGCTCGTTCGGTGCGGGCTATTCGGCCGGGACGGTGTTCGTGCGGAAGCGGTAGGGCTACGCTTCCCGCCTCAGTGGGGAGTCCTGAATGAAACGCGTCCTGTTCGCCGCCTCCGCCGGCCTCGCGCTCGCCTGCGCCCAGCCGGCCGCCGCCGCGACATCCGCCTACGACCTCGTGATCCGTGGCGGGACGATCTACGACGGGTCGGGCGGCGCGGCGGTGAATGGCGACGTGGGAGTGAAGGGGGACCGGATCGTCTGTGTCGGAGCTTGTCCCGGCCAGGCGGCCAAGACCGTCGACGCCAAGGGCAAGGCGGTCGCGCCGGGCTTCATCAACATGCTCTCGTGGTCGACCGACAGCCTGGTTCAGGACGGCCGCGGGCAGTCCGAGCTGCGCCAGGGCGTGACCCTGCAGGTGATGGGCGAAGGCACGTCGATGGGGCCGCTGACGGCCGAGATGAAGCGGCTGGAGGTCCAGCGGCAGGGCGACATCAAGTATCCGATCACCTGGACCACGCTGGACGAGTACCTGCGCTTCCTGGAGGCCAAGGGCGTCTCGGTGAACGTGGCCTCGTTCGTGGGCGCGGCCACCGCGCGGGTGAACGTGCTGGGCGAAGGCGACGTCGATCCGACGCCCGCGCAGCTCGCGGAGATGCGTGCGCTCGTCGTGAAGGCCATGGAGGAAGGGGCCCTGGGCGTCGGCTCGTCGCTGATCTACGCGCCCGGCACGTTCGCCGAGACGCCGGAGCTGACGGCGCTGGTCACCGAGGCCGGCCGCTGCGGGGGCATGTACATCAGCCATATGCGCTCGGAGGGGGCGCGGCTGCTGGAGGCGATCGACGAGCTGATCGCGATCTCCCAGGGCTCGGGCGCGCCCGCCGAAATCTACCACCTGAAGGCTTCTGGACGGGACAACTGGGGCAAGCTGGACGCGGCCCTGGCGAAGATCGAGGCGGCCCGCGCCTCGGGCCTGCGCATCACCACCGACATGTACACCTATCCGGCCAGCTCGACCGGCCTCGACGCGGCGATGCCCACCTGGGTGCAGGCGGGCGGCGTGGAGCAGTGGATCGCGCGGCTGAAGGACCCGGCCACGCGAGCGAAGGTGATCGGGGAGATGCGCTCGGGCACGCCCGATTTCGAGAACCTGCAGAAGGGCGCGGGCGCCGACGGCACGCTGCTGGTGGGCTTCAAGAACCCCAAGCTGAAGCCGCTGACCGGCAAGACGCTGGCCCAGGTGGCGAAGGAGCGCGGCGTCAGCCCCGAGGACGCCGCCATCGACCTGGTCATCGAGGACGGGAGCCGCGTGCAGGTGGTCTATTTCTCGATGCTGGAGGCCAACGTCGCGCGCCAGGTCGCCCTGCCCTACATGAGCTTCGGCTCCGACGCCGAGGCCCAGGCGCCCGAGCCGCCCTTCACGCTCTCGTCCACCCATCCGCGCGCCTACGGCAACTTCGCGCGGCTCTTGGCCAAATACGTGCGCGACGAGAAGCGGCTGACCCTCAGCGAAGCGGTGCGCAAGCTCTCGGCGCAGCCGGCCCACAACCTGGGCCTCCGCGAGCGCGGGCGGCTGAAGCCAGGGTATTTCGCCGACGTGGTGGTGTTCGACCCGGCGAAGATCCAGGACCACGCCACCTTCGAGAGGCCGCACCAGTTCGCGACCGGCGTCAGCGAGGTGGTCGTGAACGGTCAGCTCGCCCTGGCGAACGGCGAGCCCACCGCCGCGCGGCCGGGCCGGGTGGTGCGCGGCCGCGGCTGGACCGGCTGGCCGGACGGCGGCTGCAAGGCCAGCGCGAAGGACTGGAGCTGGTAGCTCAGGCCGCGCCTGACCGCACCCAGCGGCCGGGCAACGCCGCCTCTGCGATCTGCGAGCCATCGACCACAGGAACGCCGGCCACCAGCACGTAGGGGATGCCGGTCGTCGGCTTCGCCGGCTCGGAGAAGGTGGCGTTGTCGATGACGGTGGCGGGATCGAAGACCGCGAGGTCGGCGTCGCAGCCCACCTGCACCCGGCCCTTGCGTTTCATCGCGGGCGAGATCGTCTCGAGGCGCTGGGCGGGCGCGAGGGTCATCTTGCGGACCGCCTCGGTGAGGGTGAGCAGCTTGCGCTCCCGTACATAGTGGCCGAGCACGCGTCCGAACGTGCCCGCCCCGCGCGGGTGGGCCCGGCCGTTGACGAACGGCACGCCATCCGAGGCGATCATCACCAGGGGGTCGGCGATGGCGCGGTCAACAGTGGTCTTCGGGATATTGTGGAGGATCACCCAGCCCGCCGGCTGTTCGCGGCGGTAGCGGTCGAAGGCCTCCTTCGTCAGCCGCTCGCCGGTCAGCGGCCATTCCAGGTCGCCGTAGTCGGCGCCCTGCCGCTCCTGCCAGCCCTCATCGAACAGGGCGCTGCCGATCAGCGTGCTGCCGGCGGTGTACGGATAGACCTCGGTGGTGATGTCCAGGCCGCGGTCGCGGGCCCCGTGGATCATCTCCAGGATCGGCTCGATCGCGCCCAGCGACTTGCTGCCGATGTGGCAGATGTGCAGCGGCGCGCCGGTGGCGGCGGCGTCCGCGATCATCTCCTGCATGGCCGCCATCGGCCCGTCGTCCTTGGCGCTGGCGGAGCGGCGGACGTGGACGAAGATCGGCGCGCGCAGCTCGGCGGCGGTGCGGAAGACGGCCAGCACCTCGTCGCGCCCGGCTCCGGGGACGTACTCGGGCATCAGGCCGATGCCGAGGCCGCCGGCGGCGACCTGCTCGCGGATCAGGGCTTGCATGCGCTTCAGGCGCTCGCCCTCGAAGCGCGGATAGGCCCACTCGGCCTCGCGGCGCAGAACGCTGGTGACCAGATCAGGGTCGGGTCGGGTCACGGTCGTCTGCAGACCCGTCGCGATGAACACCCGGACCGCCCGGTGCCCGACGCTGGCGCCGTAGTTGATCCGCCCCGGGCCGAGTTGGCCCAGGGCGCCGATTGGGTAGCCCCCGGCCTCCAGTTCCAGCGCCGTGGTGACGCCGTCGCGCGCCTTCAGCCGCATGTCGAAGTCGGAGACGGCGTGCGAGTGCAGGTCGATGAAGCCCGGCGCCACCACCAGGCCCTTGGCGTCGATCCGCCGCCCGCCGCTCAGGGCGCCGGCCGAGATGGCGGCGATGCGGCCGCCACGGACGCCGACGTTGGCCGGACGATCGACTCTCGTCTCGGGATCGATGACCCGACCGCCTTCGATCACCAGATCGAAGTCCGCGGCGCGCGCGGCTGTCCCGAACGCCAGGAGCGAGGCGGCTCCCAGGCCGAACCCGCGCCTCGACACCCATCCACGGCCAGTTCCCACGGCGTCCCCCCGAGGCCAGTTCGGGGCCAGCCTAGGACGCCGCCGGTCGGGGCGCCACCGGTCCTTCCGGCGGTGCGACCCTCGCCGCCGTCGCGCGTTCCGGTCTCCGTGAAGGAGGCTGGTATGGCGGCGCAGGCGCAGGATCTCGAGGGTCTGCTCAGGACGCTGGCGCACACCGCGAAGACCAACGGCGCCAAGGTTTCGGTGGACGAGATCGTGGAGACGTTCGGGCCGCGCTCGTTCGGTCCCCTCCTTCTGCTCTGCGGTCTCCTCGGCATGACGCCGGTCTCGGCGATCCCCACCGCGCCGACGGTCCTGGCCGCGATCGTGGCGCTGATTGCGGGACAGATGGTGTTCGGGCGCCAATCGGTGTGGATCCCGCGTTTCATCGGCAAGCTGTCGGTGAAGGCCGAGCGGCTGGCGAAGGCGGTGAAGATGTCCCGCAAGCTCGCGCACGTCGTCGACCGGGTGGTCCGCCCTCGCCTTCTCTCGCTGACGACGCCGCTCGCTGACCGGCTCGTGGCGGCGGCCTGCGTGCTGGTGGCGCTGGCCGTACCGCCGCTGGAGCTGTTGCCCTTCGCTGCCTTCGTCCCGGCGCTCGCGATCTTCACGTTCGGCGTCGGCCTGGTGGCGCGCGACGGCCTCGTGGTGCTGATCGCCCTGCTGCTCAGCGCAGGCGCGCTGGGCCTGATCGGGTGGCAGGTGCTGGGCTGATCAGCGGTCCTTCTCCCGCTCGCCGATGGCGGCCTGCGCCGCCGCCAGCCGCGCGATCGGCACGCGGTAGGGCGAGCAGCTGACGTAGTCGAGGCCGACCTTCTCGCAGAACTCGATCGAGGCCGGGTCGCCGCCGTGCTCGCCGCAGATACCGAGCTTCACGTCGGGGCGCTTGGCGCGGCCGCGTTCGGCGGCGAT
>NZ_DASWTE010000289.1:0-17413 GCF_036402295.1 Phenylobacterium sp. | reverse complement strand
CGCATCGACCTGCACGGCCTGACCCAGGACCGGGCGCGCGCGGCGCTGGAGGCGTTCCTGGGCCGCGCGTTCGGCGAGGGTTGGCGCGCGGTGCTGGTGATCACCGGCAAGGGCGTGCAGGGCGACGGGGTGCTGAAGAAGCGCGTCCCCGACTGGCTGGGCGCCCCGCACCTCAGCCACATCGTCGCCGGCATCTCCGAGGCGGCCCGCCGGCACGGCGGCGAGGGCGCGCTCTACGTGGCGCTGAAACGGAAGCCGCGGGGGTAGGCGCTCCCCCATCGGTGTCATCCCGGTTTGGGCGCAGCCCAAAACCGGGACCTAACCCGCCGGTGCTCAGTCGTGCCAGACTTCCACCAACGCGCGTGCCGTCTGGGCAGACGCGGAGCACGCGCAGGTTGGGTCCCGGTCTTCGCCTGACGGCGAAACCGGGATGACACGCGTTGGTGGGGCGGCGCGCTATTGCGGCAATGCAAACGCCACCAGCTTGTCGCCGCGCTTGGTGTCGCTCTTGGCGTGGCCGCCGGCGGCGATGACGACGTACTGGCGGCCCTTCCAGACGTAGGTCATGGGCGTGGCCTGGCCGCCGGCCGGCAGGCGGCCCTTCCAGAGCTCCTTGCCGGACGCCGCATCGAAGGCGCGCAGGTAGTTGTCCATGGCCGCGCCGATGAAGACCAGGCCGCTGCCCGTGACGATCGGGCCGCCGAAGTTGGGCGTGCCGACGCCGCGCATGAGCAGATGCGTGCCCGGCGCGAGGTCGCGCGTCGTGCCCAGGGGCACGCGCCAGAGGGTGCGGCCGTCCTTCAGGCTCACGGCCGACAGCGTGCCCCACGGCGGCGGATTGCAGGGCAGGCCGATCGGCGACAGCAGCACCTCGCGGCGCATGCCGTAGGCGACGCCGGTCTGCGGGCTGATCTCGACGTCGGGGTTGGCGTCCCGCTCGGCCTTCACGCGGTCCTTGGGGATCAGGGTGATGCGGTGGACCGCCGAGCTGGTGTTGACGAAGGCCACGCCGTTCCTGGCGTCGTAGGCGATGCCGCCCCAGTTCGAGCCGCCGCCTGTGAAGGGGTACATGATCGTGCCGCCGCCGGTGACGGGCGGGGTGTAGAGCCCCTCGGCGCGGGCGCCGGCGAGCAGCTTCCTGCAGGCGTCCTTGTCCCAGGGCGTCAGGCCGAAGGCGTCGTCGGGCGTGATGCGGCTGGGTGCGAGCGCCTCGGGGGCGACGGGGAACGGCTGGGTCGGCGACAGCGTCTCGCCCAGCGCGCCACCCTGCGGCACGGGCCGCTCGACGACGGGGATGATCGGCTGGCCGGTCTCGCGGTCGAGGGTGAAGAGCAGGCCCTGCTTGGTGGTCTGGATCACCGCCGGGCGCGGCGGGGCGCCCTTGTAGCTCACCATCCCGAGCGTCGGCTGGGCCGGGACGTCGTAGTCCCAGACGTCGTGGTGCACGGTCTGGAAGGCCCAGGCCACCTGGCCCGTGGCGGCGTGCACGGCGACCACCGAGTTGGCGTGGCCGGCGTTGCCCGGGCGCGCGGCGCCGTAGAAGTCGGGGCTGGGGCTGGAGGTGGGCAGGAAGACCAGGCCGCGCTCGAGGTCGGCGGAGATCGGGGCCCAGACGTTGGCGGCGCCGGCGTCGACGGCGGGCTGGGCGGCGGCCAGCGGATCGTAGGTCCAGCGCAGGGCGCCCGTGACCGCGTCGAAGGCGTGCACCGCGCCCGAGGCTTCCTGGACCCGCTGGTTGTCGTCGATGGACGAGCCGGTGATCACCACGCCGCCCACGACGACGGGGGCCGAGGTGATCTGCGCGCCGCCGGGCCGGCCGATCTTGATGCCGGGCATGGCGTTCACCTGGCCGCCCTGGCCGAAGCTGGGGCAGGCCTTGCCGGTGGCGGCGTCCAGCGCGAACAGGCGGCGATCGTTCGTGGCCATGAAGACCCGCTCGGCGCAGGGCGCGTTGGCAGGTGCGGCGGGGTCGCGCCAGTAGGCGACGCCACGGCAGTTGTACGAGTTCGGGTAGTGCAGCCTGTCGTCGATCCTGGCGTCGAAGGCCCAGAGCTGCTGGCCGGTCGCCGGGTCGTGGGCGCTGACCTTGTTGAACGGCGTGCAGACCATCAGCCGGCCGCCGGCCAGGATCGGCGTCGCCTCGAACGCGGCGCGGTCGCTGGCGTCGGGGTGGGCGGTGAGCTCGCCGGTGGAGACGGTCCAGGCGACCTTCAGGCCGCGGACGTTGGCGGGGGTGATCTGGGCGGCGGGCGAGAAGCGCTGGCCGCCGGCGTCGCCGCCGTAGTGGGCCCAATCCGCGTCCGGCGCGGGCGCGGGCTTGGGAACGTCCGGGGCGCAGGCCGAAAGCGCGAGGGCGGCGGCGGAGGCGAGGAGCAGGCGCTGGGTCATGGCGGCGATCATCATCCCACGCCCCGCGGTGGGAAGGGGCCAGGGGCTGAACGGCTGACCCGCTGGGGCGAACGGTGAAGGCGCGGAATCCGTCCCTGGGACGAGCGGTGGAGGGGCAGGGACGAGCGGAGAAAAGTCCTCCCCCAAAGGGGGAGGTGTCGCCGAAGGCGACGGAGGGGCTTCCTCAACGGTGACCCTACGGCGGAAGCCCCCGCCACCGCTTCGCGATCCCCCTCCCCCTGCGGGGTAGGAACTAGGCCTTCCGCGCGGCCTTCTCGGCGAGGCCTGACATGCCCTCGCGCTGTTCGAGCTTTTCGGCGACTTCGTCGAGGCTGACGCCGGCGGCGGCGATTACGACGAGCCAGTGGTAGATCAGGTCGGCGCTCTCGGCGGTCAGGCCGTCGCGGTCGCCCTGGGCGGCGGCGATCACCGTCTCGACGGCTTCCTCGCCCATCTTCTTGGCGGCGCGGTCGATGTCGGCCAGGAGCTGGGCCGTGTAGGACGTCGAGGTGTCGCCGTCGCGGCGGCTCTCGATGGTGTCGGCCAGCCGGCCGAGGACGTCGGTGAAGCGGCTCATGCTGCGGCCTTCTCGGTGAGGCGGACTGGGATTGCGGCGGCGGCCATGGCGGCCTTGGCCTCGCCGATGGAGACCTCGCCGAAGTGGAAGATGCTGGCGGCCAGGACCGCGTCGGCCCCGGCCTTCACGCCGTCGACCAGGTGCTGGGTATTGCCCGCGCCGCCCGACGCGATAACCGGCACCGAGACCGCCGCGCTGACGCGCCGGACCAGCTCCAGATCGTAGCCGGTCTTGGCGCCGTCGCGGTCCATGGAGGTGAGCAGGATCTCGCCGGCGCCCTTGGCCACCACCTCGGCGGCGTAGTCGATGGCGTCCAGGCCGGTGGGATTGCGGCCGCCGTGGGTGAAGACTTCCCAGCGCCCGTCGCCGGTCCGCTTGGCGTCCACCGAGACCACCACAGCCTGGCTGCCGAAGGCGTCGGCGCAGCGGCTGACCACGTCGCGGTCGGCCACGGCGGCGGTCATGATCGAGATCTTGTCGGCCCCGGCCAGCAGCAGGCGCCGCCCGTCCTCGACGCCGCGGACCCCGCCGCCGACGCTGAGCGGCATGAAGCAGACCTCGGCCGTGCGGCGCACGACGTCCAGGAGGATGCCGCGGTTCTCGTGGCTGGCGGTGATGTCGAGGAACATCAGCTCGTCGGCGCCGGCCGCGTCATAGGCCTGGGCCTGTTCCACGGGGTCGCCGGCGTCCACCAGGTTCACGAACTGCACGCCCTTCACCACCCGGCCGTCCTTGACGTCCAGGCAGGGTATGAGGCGCACCTTCAAACTCACGCCGCGATCTCCAGGGCCTGCGCCGGGTCGATCGCGCCGTTGTAGAGCGCGCGGCCCAGGACGGCGCCGGCCACCGGCACGCCCTTGCGCGCCTTCAGCTTGGAAATGTCGTCCACGCTGGCGAGGCCGCCCGCGGCGATGACCGGGATGGAGACCGCGTCGGCCATGGCGCCGAAGGCCTCGACGTTGAAGCCCATGACGGTGCCGTCGCGGTCGATGTCGGTGACGATGAGGGCGGCGACGCCGGCGTCCTCGAAGCGCTTCGCCACGGTGATGGCGTCGAGGTCGCTGTCGGCCGTCCAGCCTTCGACCGCGACCTTGCCGGCGCGCACGTCGACGCTCACGGCGATCTGCTCGGGGAAGCGGCGGGCCGCTTCCAGCACCACGGCCGGATCCTTGACCGCCACGGTGCCCAGGATCACGCGACTGACGCCGGCCTCGATCCAGCGCTCGATGTCGGCGAGCGTGCGGATACCACCGCCCAGCTGCACCGGCACCGAGACGGCCGACAGGATGCGCTCGACGGCGTCGGCGTTGATCGCCTTGCCCTGCACGGCGCCGTTCAGGTCGACCACGTGGATCCAGTGGAAGCCCGCCTCGACGAACGCACGGGCCTGGGCGCCGGGGTCTGTGTTGAACACGGTAGCCGTGGAGAGATCGCCGTGCAGGACGCGCACGCACTGGCCGTCCTTCAGATCGATCGCCGGGTAGAGGATCAAGGCTTCCACTCCAGGAAGTCGGCCAGGAGCTGAAGACCGGCCGCTTGCGATTTCTCGGGGTGGAATTGCACCCCGGCGAGGTTGTCGCGGGCCACGGCCGCGGGGAAACGCCCGCCGTGGTCCACATAGGCCGCCACGTCGGCGGAGTCTTGCGGGAACATGGCGAACGAGTGGGTGAAGTAGACGGGCGCGCCCGACTTCAGGCCGGCCAGCACCGGCAGGTCGGTGACGCCCTCCAGGTTGTTCCAGCCCATGTGCGGGACCTTCAGGGCGGGATCGGTGGGGGCGATCTTCCGCACGTCGGCCTCGATCCAGCCCAGGCCCGGCGTGACGCCGAACTCCAGGCCGCGGGTGGCCATCAGCTGCATGCCGACACAGATCCCGAGGAACGGCGCGCCGCGGGCGGTCACGGCCTCGTTCATCGCCTCGATCACGCCGGTGCGCTCGGCCAGGGCGGTCATGCAGGCGGCGAAAGCGCCGACGCCGGGCAGCACGATGCGGTCGGCCTTGCGGACCGTCTCGGGATCGTTGGTCACGACGATGTCGGCGGTCCCGGCCGCGGCGCGGACGAGGGCCTTTTCGGCCGAGCGCAGGTTGCCCGACCCGTAGTCGATCAGGGCGACTCGCTGCATGGGAGGGTCCTTACAGCACGCCCTTGGTGGAGGGGGCGTGGCCGTGGGTTTTGGGGTCGAGCTCGACGGCGTGGCGCAGGGCGCGGGCCAGCGCCTTGAAGCCGCTCTCGGCGATGTGGTGGCTGTTGGTCCCGCGCAGCAGGTCGAGGTGCACGCACGCGCCCAGGTTCATGGCGAACGCGTGGTGGAACTCCTTGAAGAGCTCGGTGTCCATGTCGCCGACCTTGGGCGTCCTGAACCCGACGTTCCAGATCAGGTAGGGCCGGTTCGACAGGTCGATGGCGCAGCGGGAGAGCGTCTCGTCCATCGGGATGTAGGCGTGGCCGAAGCGGCGGACGCCCTTGAACCCGTCGAGCGCTTCCTTGATCGCCTGGCCCAGCACGATGCCGGTGTCTTCCACCGTGTGGTGCATGTCGATGTGCAGGTCGCCCTTGGTCTCGACCTCGATGTCGATGCCGCCGTGGCGCGCGAAGCTGTCCAGCATGTGGTCGAAGAAGCCGATCCCGGTGGTGACCTTGGCCACGCCGGTCCCGTCCAGGTCCACGGCCACGCGGATCTGGGTCTCCTTGGTGTTGCGGACGACTTCGGCCTTCCGGCTCATCGCGTCAGTATCCCTTCGACTCGGCCAGTTCCTTCAGCGACACCGCGGGACGCGGGCCGTAGTGCGAGATCACCTCGGCGGCCGCCAGGCTGGCCAGCTTGCCGCATTGCTGCAGCGGCCGTCCCCGCGAGAGCCCGAACATGAACCCGGCCGCGTATTGGTCGCCCGCGCCCGTCGAGTCCACGACTTTTTCTACGGGTTCCACGGCGACCGTCAGCCGTTCGCCGTGGTCGATGATGACCGAGCCCTTCTCGCTGCGCGTGACGGCGGCGATCTTCACGCGCGGCCGCAGCGCCTCCAGCGCCGCGTCGAAGTCGTCGGTCTGGAACAGCGACTTCAGCTCGGCCTCGTTGGCGAACAGCAGGTCGACCTGGCCCTCGATGAAGCCCAGCAGAGCAGCGCGGTGACGCTCGACCACGAAGCTGTCCGAGAGGGTCAGCGCGATCATCCGGCCCGATCCGTGCGCCAGGCCTGCGGCCTTGGCGAAGGCGCGGCGGGCGGCTTCGGCGTCGAACAGGTAGCCCTCGAGGTAGACGATCTTGGAGGCCTCGACGGTCTCCTGGTCCACGTCGTCGTCGGTGAACTCCACCGAGGCGCCGAGGAAGGTGCACATGGTGCGCTGGGCGTCGGGCGTGACGTTGATCATCGAGACGGCGGTGGCCGGCCCGCCCACAAGGGGCTGGTTCTCGAAGCGGGCGCCGATGGCGCGCATGTCGTGGGCGAAGATGCGGCCCAGCTGGTCGTCGGCGACCTTGCCCATGAAGGCGCCCTTGCCGCCGAAGCTGGCCAGGCCCGCGATGGTGTTGGCCGCCGAGCCGCCCGACGCCTCCACCGCCTGCTGCATCTTCGAATAGAGCGCGGCGCTGGCCTTCGGATCGACCAGCATCATCGCGCCCTTGGTCAGCCCGTTCTCGCCCAGGAAGGCGTCGGTGCACGGCGCAATCACGTCGACGATGGCGTTGCCGATCGCGGCGACGTCGTAGAGGTCTGGCATTGCTGGCGGAATTCCGTGTGGGCCGAGGTCGGGGGCGGGGCTTACAGGGAAAGGGGCGGTGGCGCTACTGCAACCTCCCTTGATGGGGAGGGGCAGCTCGCCGAAGGCGAGCAGGGTGAGGAGGTGTCGATCCTCCCCGCCCTCAGCACTCCGGCCCACACTCCCTCACCCTGGCCGCTGGCGCGGCCTGTCCCTCCCCATCAAGGGAGGGAAGCTACCCGCCCCAGCGGCTGCCGCTCGAACTCCGCGCCGACATGCGGCCGCCGAAGCCGCCTCTCGAGATGATCGACGAGCGGGTCTGCACCTTCTGCGGGGTGTTGAAGGCGTCCGGCGGGTCGAAGCCGCGGCTGCCGATGCGGGTGCGGCCCGAGGAGTAGTCGGTCCAGACCCGGCCGCCCGACGTCGTGTAGAAGCCGCCGTCACGGTAGTCGCGGTACATGCCGCGGCCGCCCCAGCCGCCGTCCAGCATCTGGCCGACCACGAAGCCGGTGACCAGCGGGCCCCAGAACGAGCCGCCGCCGGCCTGGCTGCGCGGCACGCACTGGCCGGGGCCGTAGACGTCCTCGCAGGTGGTCTGGGCGTCGTACTTCGGGCCCTTCGTCTCGTCCTCGAGCGCGGCCTTCTGCGCCTTGTCGCAGGCGTCGTCCGGCACTTCGTTCTTGTCCTTGCACTCCTGCAGGGACTGGTAGGCCCAGGCGTCGACCGACTTGCCGGGGTTCTCGATCCGCACGTTGTCGGCAGGATTGTCGCCGCAGGCCGTCAGCGACACGCCGCCGGCGGCCATAAGGGTGGTGAGCGAAAGTCTGCGTGAGCGTTTCATGGGCGTCTAAGCCGTCATGCAGGCGGCGTTCAGTATGCCCACCGCCAGGGAAATGGAGAGCAGGTAGAGGGCCGTCGACATCTCGCCGCGCTCGATGCGGGCGGAGACGTCCGGCAGCGCGATGCGGCGCACCAGCCAGAAGGTGACCACCTGGATGACGCCGGCCAGCAGCGCCCAGGCCACGAATTCGGGCAGCGAGTGGGTCTGGGTCAGCGCCGAGGCCAGCGGGATCACATAGCCCAGCAGCGCGCCGCCCAGCGCGACGGCCGCCGCCGAATTGCCGGCGCGGATCAGGGCGCCCTCGTCGTGCGGCGTGATCCAGCGGTAGACCGCCTTGAAGATCAGCGTGAAGCCTCCGGCGGCGATAAACGCCAGCGCGAAGCTGAGCGCGCCGGACCCGAACGCATACGGATCAAAGACAACCATCACAGCCCCTTTCGTTGCGGACGCCCGTGTTGCGCCCTCAAGCTTCGAATTCCCCGATGTCGAGCGGAATGCCCACCATGATCTCGTGGGTCAGGTCGCCGCCCTGCGGCTCCATCTCGATGGCGAGCAGCAGCTCGCGCCCCTCGCCCGGCAGGTCGCGGGCGAACAGCATGCAGGTCTGGTAGATCCGCCGGGCGTTGCGGCCCGAGCGGTCGTCGTAGACGCTCTCCCAGAAGCTGACGGGATCCTGGCGCGCGTCGGTGTCGCCGAACCAGAAGCGCCGGTAGATGGGCAGGTCGTCCTGGGTGAAGCTCGGTGCGCGCAGCCGGTCGGCCCACTCGCGGCGCGCGCGGCCGTCGGGCGGGTAGGCCGATGAAAAGGGCCGGAAGAGGGTGAAGTCCTCGGCTTGCTGGCCGGCCTCGTCGGGGCTCACCATCTGCAGCATCAGGTCGTCTTCGGTGTAGAACCGGTGGACCCATCCGTCGGCCCCGAGGTCGATGGAGCCCTGGGCCACGATCGCGAGGGTGTCGGTGTCCATCTCGAAGACCGCGTCCGAACCCAGCCGCCGCCAGGCCAGCGGATCCAGCCGCACCGAGCGGCCGATGGTGACGTTGCGGACCACCGGAATCGCCGGTTCCGCGTCATCGTCCTTGCGCCCGCCGAAGAGCCCGCGAAAAATCACGTCATCAACCCTTGTTAGGTGTGGAGCATAGTCCCATCTTGCGCCTTGTCAAACGTACGCGTATGCATACCACGAATGCGACGTCCGAAGGATAAGGCAGGCCTGAGCCCTGCGGAACGGACCCGGTTGTGGCGCGAAGAGCGCCAGCGGCTGGGCCTCGTGAAGCTCGAGCTCTGGGTGCCGCCGGCCGCCAAGGTCGACATCCAGGCCGCCGCACGAGCCATCGTCACAGCGTCGAGCCGCGGACCGGCGCTGCTGAAGAACCCCGACCCTCCGCAGGGACCCCTGGCTATGGACCATGTCATCGACACCGACTGGTCGGTGAAGAGTCTTTCCCAAGCGCTCACCGAAACCCGCCTGCTGCGCGACGGAGAACTGACCACGCGTGTGCTGGAGGGAGCGGACGCCGTGCTCCAGATCACCATGCACGAGTTCGGGGACCTGCCGATCTTCCTGTCGGTGGGCTCGGAGCAAATCGTCGTGAGCGCGCTGATGTGGCCCGTCGACGAGCAGAAGGAGCAGGCGGCATTCAACGTCTTCCTCCTGAAGGCCCAGAAGCTGGTGCCGCTGTCGAACTTCGGCATCACCACCGTGGCCGGCCGGGACTACTATGAAATCTTCGGCGAGCTTTCGTGCAAGACCACGCTGCAGACGGTGATCATCGAGCTGCGCATGCTGGCCGAGAACGCCATCCGCGCCGCTGAGGACCTCCGCGAAAACTTCGCCACGGCCGCCTGAGGGGGATGACAAGATGTCGATGTTCTCGAAGCTGATCACCCTCTTCCGCGGTACGGCGCATGAGGCCGGCGCGGCTGTGGTGGACGCCAATGCGCTGCGCATCCTGGACCAGGAGATCCGTGACGCCGACAACGCGCTGGCCCGCGCCCGCGACGACCTGGCGACCCTGGTCGCCAAGCGGCGGATGACGGAGAAGGAGCTGCAGAACCTCAGGGACCAGTCGGTCCGCTATGAGGGCTCGGCTCGCGCGGCGCTGTCGAAGGGCGACGAGGCCCTGGCCACGGAAGTGGCGACGCGGATCGCCGAGCTGGAAGGCGAGATCGCGCTCAAGACCCCGCAGCTCGGCGACATGCGGTCCGCCGAGGAGCGCATGCACCAGACCATCGCCCAGACCCAGCAGAAGGTGGAGAACCTGCGCCGCGAGATCGACGTGGTGAAGGTCAACGACTCGGTGCAGCGCGCCCAGGCCGCCGTCGCCAGCCGCGGCGGCAGCGCCACGGCCGCCCTCGGTTCGGCCGCCGACAGCCTCAAGCGCATCAAGGAGCGCCAGGCCGTCCAGGACGAGAAGTTCCGGGCCGCCGGCGAGCTGGAGGACCGCCGCACCGGCGCCGACCTCGACGCCAAGCTGGCCGCCGCCGGCATCCTGCCCGGCCACACCTCGGCCAGCGACGTGCTGGCCCGCCTGAAGGCGCCGAAGGAAGAGGCGCTGCAACTGGAGGCCCCGCGCCTGCAGATCGAGGCCCAACCGGTGCCGGTCGAGCGGAAGGACGAGGCGTAACGCCCCCCTGCCTCCCGCGCGCAGCGGCGGGAGGGGGACCAGTCGCCGAGCGTAGCGAAGAGCGGCTGGTGGAGGGGGCGAGCTTCAAGCTGGGCGGAATGATCCGCCGTATCCAACACGGTGGATGGGGCTCGCCCCCTCCACCACCCGCTCTTCGGCGGGCGGTCCCCCTCCCGCCGCTGCGCGGGGGAGGTAAGACATGGAACGCATCAAGACGGCCGAGCGCCCCGGCTGGGATGAGAAGGCCGAGGCGCTCGGGTTCACCTGGCGTCACCTGGACGGCGCCCGGTACTGGGACGAGCGCGCCTACTACGCCTTCACCCTCGCGGAGATCGAGGACGGCATCGAGGAGCCGGCGCGCGAGCTGCACCAGATGTGCCTTTCGCTGGTCGACGAGGTGGTCCGCAGCGAGGAGCTGATGGGCAAGCTGGCCATTCCCGCGGGCTCGCGCGACGACGTGGCCGACAGCTGGATCATGAAGCAGCCGTCGCTCTACGGCCGCTTCGACTTCGCCTACGACGGGACCGGTCCGGCGAAGCTGTACGAGTACAACGCCGACACGCCGACCAGCATCTACGAGACCGGCACTTTCCAGTGGATCTGGCTGGAGGACATGATCGCCGCGGGCGCGCTGCCGGCCGACGCCGATCAGTTCAACAGCCTGCACGAGAAGCTGGAGGCCCGCTTCCGGGCGATCTTCCCCGGCGGCGGCTTCGTGCACTTCGCCAGCGATCCGGACTCGGTCGAGGACCGGCAGACGGTGAAGTACCTGGAGGACATCGCGGCCCAGGCGGGGCTGGAGCCCAAGTTCGTGCCGATCGAGGGCATCGGCCTGGACGCCGACGGCCGCTTCGTCGACGAGGACAACTACATCGTCCAGGCGATCTTCAAGCTCTACCCGTGGGAGGAGATGTTCCGCGAGGACTACGCCGGCAAGATCGCCGGCTCGCGGACCCGCTTCCTGGAGCCGGCCTGGAAGGCGATCCTCTCCAACAAGGGGATGCTGCCACTGCTCTGGGAGCGGCACGCGGGCCACCCGAACCTGCTGCCGGCCTTCTTCGAGAGCGACCCGCGCGCGGCGGAGCTGGGCAAGTCCTATGTGCGCAAGCCGCTGTTCAGCCGCGAGGGGGCCAACATCGAGCTGGTCGACGCGGGCCGCCGCGCCCCGGTGCTGGACCAGGGCTACGGCGAGGAGGGCCACATCCGCCAGGCGCTGCACGCGCTGACGCCGTTCGACGGGAACTATCCGGTGGTGGGGGCCTGGATCGTCGGCGACGAGCCGGCCGGCGTGGGCATCCGCGAGGACAAGAGCCGGGTCACCAAGAACCTGTCACGCTTCGTGCCGCACGCCATCGTCGGCTAGCAGCGCTCACGCACCCAGCGTCGCCATGAAGAGCGCGGCGCCCGGCAGCAGCAGGACGACCGCGGCCGCGGTGATGAAGCTGGCGATCAGGTCGCGGCCGCTTTCGGCGGCCTGCGGCGCGTCTTCGACGAAGTGGGTGATGCAATCGGTGGTCATGAGAGCCTCCATCGGCGGGGTTCGATTGACCGCAATAAAGGTCATCGAACGCCGTCCGACAAAGGAGAAGGCGGCCGTTCAGGTGAGCTGAGCTCACTCGAGACGACGCAGCCCCTCGGAGTCCGCCTGGGCGATCAGCCAGTTGCGGAATCGGCGGATGTCGGGCCGGTCCGCCTTTTCCGGCAGGGTGATGATCCACTGGCTGTAGGAGCTCTGGAGCTCGATATCGAAGGGCTTCACCAGTCGGCCGGACGCCAGTTCGTCCTGCACCAGGGCCGCCTCCCCAAGGGCCACGCCGCGTCCCGCGAGCGCCGCCTCGATGGCCAGATAGACGTTGGAGAACTGCTGCCCGGAGCGCCAGTCCACCTCCGGCGCGCCCGCGAGCGCCAGCCAGTGGCCCCAGTCCGGCTCGGCCTGGGCCAGGTAGACGTCGGCGAGCAGCGGCGCCTTGGCGAGGTCGTGCGGGGTTCGCAGCGGCGTCCGTTCCAGCAGGCGCGGGCTGCAGACGGGGAACAGGAACAGTGAGATCAGCTTCTGGGCCGCGAACCCCGGAAACGGCCCGCGCCCGAAACGGATCGCCAGGTCGTAGGGATCGCGCGCCAGGTCGACGGCGGTGTCTGACGCGGCGATCAGCACCTGGATGTCGGGATGGCGTTCGTTGAACAGGTGGAGGCGCGGCACCAGCCAGCGGGCGGCGAAGGAATGCATGGCGGTGACCGCCAGCGGACCCGGGCGCGCCCCGCGGACCTCGGCGACGGCCTCCTCGATGCGGCTGAGCCCCTGGCGCACGCCGGTCGCCAGGCGCCGGCCGGTGTCGGTCAGCTTCACGGCCCGGTTGAAGCGCTCGAACAGACGAACGGAGAGCTCGGTCTCCAGGGCCTTGATCTGGCGGCTGACCGCGCCGGGGGTGATGGCCAGCTCCTCGGCGGCCTCCAGGAAGCTCTCGTGCCGCGCGGCCGCCTCGAAGACGCGCAGGCCCGAGAGCGGGAGCCGCCGGCCGCTCATGACGCCACGAACAGGTGGCGCGACGGGCAGAGGTCGGCCACCGGGCACTCGGGGCACTTCGGCCTGCGGGCCACGCAGGTGTAGCGGCCGTGCAGGATCAGCCAGTGGTGGGCGCGGGTCAGGGCGGGCTCCGGGACGACGGCCATCAGGTCCTGCTCGACCTTGTCGGGCGTCTTGCCGGTCGACAGGCCCAGGCGGTGGCTGACGCGGAAGACGTGGGTGTCGACGGCGATGGCGGGCTCGATGCGCAGCTCGTTCAGGACGACGGAGGCGGTCTTGCGGCCCACGCCCGGCAGAGCCTGCAGCTTCTCGCGCTCCAGCGGCACCTCACCGCCGTACTGCTCGATCAGGATCTCCGCCATCCGGATCACGTTCTTGGCCTTCATGTTGTAGAGGCCGATGGAGGAGATGAACGGCTTCAGGCCCCCCTCGCCCAGCGCCAGCATCTTCTGCGGCGTGTCGGCGACCTGGAAGAGCTTGTCCGTGGCCTTGTTGACCGAGACGTCGGTGGCCTGGGCCGACAGAGCCACGGCGACCACCAGGGTATAGGGGCTGTCGTAGTCGAGCTCGGTGCGCGGGTCGGACTCCTGGCTCTCGAACCGCGCGAACAGCTCGGCGATCCGGGCCGCCTCGGCGGGCTTGAGCTTCTTGCGCTTGAGGGCGGGCTTGGCCATGGGGCGGAAGGTGCCCTGAGCCCACCACAAGTGTCATCCCGGTTTCGCGAAGCGAAGACCGGGACCCAACCCGCCCCGATGCTCTCAGCTCGCGTTGCTGGCTCCAGCGCGGATGGAACCCGGCAGCGTCGGAGGTGCGGCTGGTTGGGTCCCGGTCTTGGGCTGCGTCCAAACCGGGATGACACCGTTGGGGGTGGTTACCCCCGATCCACCGCGAACGGCCCGAACGCCTGCTGCACCGGCATCAGCTCCAGGGTGTTGACGTTGATGTGGGCGGGCAGCTTCAGGACGCTCTCGCAGACGAGGGCGATGTCGTCGGCGCTCATGGCGTGGACGCCCTTGTAGACGCCCGCCGCCTTCTCGGCGTCGCCGGCGAAGCGGACAACCGAGAACTCGGTCTCGGCCATGCCGGGCTCGATGGAGGTGACGCGCACCTTCGTGCCCAAGAGGTCCGAGCGCAGGTTCAGCGAGAACTGGCGCACGAAGGCCTTGGTCGCGCCGTACACGTTGCCGCCCGGATAGGGGTAGCTGGCGGCCACCGACGAGATGTTCAGCACGTCGCCGCGGTTGCGCGCCACCATGCCCGGCAGCACGGCGCGGGTGATCCGCACCAGGCCGGTGACGTTGGTGGCGATCATGGTCTCCCAGTCGCTGAGCGAGGCCTCGTGCGCCTTGCCGAGGCCCAGCGCCAAGCCGGCGTTGTTATAGAGGATGTCGATGGCCGCGAAGTCCGCCGGCAGGCTGGGCAGCAGGGCTGCGATCGAGGCCTCGTCGGTCACGTCGAGCTGGCGGGTCAGCAGGCGGTCGGTGGCGAGCTCCTTGGCCAACGCCTCCAGCCGCCCGGCGCGGCGGCCGGTGGCGATCACCCTGGCGCCCGCCGCCAGCAGCCTGCGCGCCATCGCCTCGCCGAAGCCGGACGTGGCGCCCGTCACCAGCGCGATACGGCCCTCGCCCCAAGTCTCCGCCATCACTCCACCTTCGCTACCGAATCCACGATCGCCATCGCCGCCTCGCGTCCGATCAGCCGTTCGACGATCCAGCCGGCGAGGTCCTGGGTGGCCAGGCAGCCGCCGCCGGTGGCGAGGTTGCCGTGCACCACGAAGGGCCGCCGCTCGGTCTTGACGCCCATGGCCTCGAGCTCGGCGAAGACGCTGGGATAGGTGGTTGCGCTGAGGCCGTCCAGCAGGCCGAGCTTCGCCAGGATCAGCGCGCCGGAGTCGATGGCGGCCACCAGCTGGCGCGAGGGGTCGAGGCGGAGCGCGCCCAGGAAGGCCGGGTCCTTGATCTTGGTGCGGCTGCCCGGGCCGCTGACGATGAAGACGGCGTCGGCGTCGTTGGCCCACTCCAGCGGCTCGTGGCGGTCGATGGCGAGGCCCGAATACGAGCGGATGCGGCCGGCGTCGGCGCAGATGCGCACCGTCCACTCGCCGCCGTAGGCCGCGTAGGTCGCGTCCTTCACGCGGTAGAACAGGTCCCAGGGCAGGAACAGGTCCACGTCGGTGAACCCCTCGAACGCCACCATCGCGATCTTCATGCGCGGCCTCCATCGGTCAGCATCGGGCCTGCGATGTGGGGCGGCGGCGCGCTTTCGCGGAGAGCCAGTTCTCAGCCTGTGGACTTCCCGCGGCCTGCGGTTCTATCGTCCGCGCCCATGACGGAAGCGGCGCTCTATATGGACGCGGAGATCCGGCCGAACCGCTCGCTCTCGGAGCGTGGGTTCATCATACTGATCTCGGTGATCACCGCGGCGAATGTGGCCTCGGCGGCCGTGTTCGTGAAGCTGGGCGCCCACTGGGTGCTGCCGTTCCTGGGCATCGACCTGCTGGCCATCGTCGTGGCGTTCATCGTGAGCTTCCGGTCGGGCCGCGTGATCGAGCGCATCCAGGTGAGCGCGGGCGAGGTGCGCGTCACCTACGAGAGCCCGAAGGACAGCCGCATCGTCTGGGAAAGTCCCACCGCCTTCACCCGCATCACCGTGGAGAAGGACGAGGAGGACCGCGTCATGGCGCTGCGCCTCGCGCTCTCGGGCAAGGAGACGCCCGTGGCCGCGGCGCTGAGCCCCGGCGAGCGCGGCGAGTTCGCCAAGGCGCTGGAAGAGGCGATCTGGAAGGCGCGGCGGCATCGGGAGTGATTTCCCTCCCTTGATGGGGAGGGACGGCTCGCGAAGCGAGCGGGGTGAGGAGGTGTCGATCCTCCCCGCCCTCTGAGCTCTGGCCCACACTCCCTCACCCTGGCCGCTCGCGCGGCCTGTCCCTCCCCATCAAGAGAGGGAAATCACAGGATGAACTTGGACAGGTCCGCGTTCATCGACAGCTCGCCGACGCGGCTCTGCACGTAGGCGGCGTCGATGATGATGGTTTCGCCGGTGCGGTCGGCGGCGGTGAAGCTGATCTCCTCCATCACCTTTTCGAGCACGGTCTGCAGGCGGCGCGCGCCGATGTTCTCGACCGAGCCGTTCACCGCCACGGCGGCGTCGGCGAGCGCGTCGTAGGCGTCCTCGGTGAAGCGGATCGTCACGCCCTCGGTGGCCAGCAGCGCCCTGTGCTGCAGGGGCAGGTTGGCCTCGGGCTCGATGAGGATGCGGCGCATGTCCTCGCGGCTCAGCGCCTTCAGCTCCACCCGGATCGGCAGGCGGCCCTGCAGCTCGGGGAGCAAGTCCGAAGGCTTGGCCACATGGAACGCGCCCGAGGCGATGAACAGGATGTGGTCGGTCTTCACCGGGCCGTGCTTTGTGGAGACGGTCGTGCCCTCGATCAGCGGCAGGAGGTCGCGCTGCACGCCCTCGCGGGAGACGTCGGCGCCGACGCGCTCGCGGTTCGAGGCCACCTTGTCGATCTCGTCCAGGAAGACGATGCCCTCGTTCTCGGCCAGCGACAGGGCCTCGGTGGTGAGCGCCTCCTGGTCCACCAGCTTGTCGCTCTCCTCGGCGATCAGCGGCGCCCAGGCTCCGGAGACGGTGGTCTTGTGGGTCTTGGTGCGGCCGCCGAACGCCTTGCCCAGCATGTCGCCCAGATTGAGCATGCCCATGGAGGCGCCGGGCTGGCCGGGGATGTCCATCATGCCCAGCGGCGAGGCCGTGTCGGCCATCTGCAGCTCGACCTCCTTGTCATCCAGCTCGCCGGCGCGGAGCTTCTTGCGGAAGCTCTCGCGGGCGGCCGTGGAGCCAGGGCCGGTCAGGGCGTCCAGGATCCGCTCCTCGGCCGCGGCCTCGGCGCGGGCGCGCACGCCGGCTCTACGCTTCTCGCGCACCATGGCGATGGCGCTCTCGACCAGGTCGCGGACGATCTGGTCCACGTCGCGGCCGACGTAGCCCACCTCGGTGAACTTGGTGGCCTCGACCTTCAGGAACGGGGCCTGGGCCAGCTTGGCGAGGCGCCGCGCGATCTCGGTCTTCCCGACGCCGGTGGGGCCGATCATCAGGATGTTCTTGGGCGTCACCTCGTCGCGCAGGTCGTCGGGCACGCGGCGGCGGCGCCAGCGGTTGCGCAGGGCCACGGCGACGGCCTTCTTCGCCTCGTGCTGGCCGACGATGTAGCGGTCGAGCTCGGAGACGATCTCGCGGGGGGAAAATTCGGTCATGTGGGATCTTAGATAGTCACGAAGCGGGCGGCGCCACAGGCGGGGCCTTGAGCGGCGGGGCGGGCAGCAGCTCGTCGAAGAGCAGGCGCCAGCCGGCCTTGTCGTTGCGCCAGATGCGCACGTAGTGCGCGCGCTGGGGCGAACCGTCCTGGGCGGTCCACTGCGCGGCGCCATAGGTCCAGGCGAGGTCGCCGGCGTTCGATGCCGAGCCGCCCAGCGGGGCGAAGGCGATGGACGTGGCCCGCGTGGCAAGCTCGGCCTCGATCTCGGCGCGGCTCGTCGTCGGCTTGGCCCGCGAGCCGGCGACGCGGCCGTCCTCGGCCACGGCGGCCAGGAAGGCGGCCTTCACATCGGTTTTCGCCGCGGCGTGCAGGGTCTTCTCGGCCTCGGTCACCTCAGCCATCGCCTTGCCGGGCGAGCCGGCGCGGCGGGACGACAGCTTCGCGTAGGCGACGGGCGAGTCCTTGGGCGCGGCGCCGGTCTGGTCGCTGGGTGGGCCGCCGTCGTA
>NZ_DASWTE010000288.1:0-4688 GCF_036402295.1 Phenylobacterium sp. | reverse complement strand
CGCCGACGCCGGGGCGGGCGCAGGCGCAGGGGCCGCGGCGGCAGGCGCCGGGTTCGGCGCGGGGGCCGCCGCCGGCTTCGGAGCTTCGGCGGGCTTCGGCGCGGCCTTGCCGGTGAGCGCGTCGAACACTCGCAAGAAGATGTTACGCATGTCGTCCGTCTCCATGAGGATTTCGTGGTAGGCGCCGGGGACCGTGATCAGGCGCCCCTGGGGAAGGTTTCGCGCCGCAGCGGCCTGGGCGGCGTTGTCGACGATGGCGTCCGCGCCGGCCGAGACGATCTCGACCGGGATGGTCACGCCGCGCAGGCGCTCGGGCTTGGCGAGGAAGGCCATCGCCTTGAACGCGAAGTCCAGCCAGCCCCAGGTCGGGCCGCCCAGCGCCAGGTCGGGATGCGCGCGGATCTGCGCCCGATGCCGTTCGAAGCGCGTGCGGTCGTGGGTGAGGACATTGTCCTCGAAAGTGTCGTCGTATGGCTTGCCCGGATCGCCACGCGTGTAGCGGCTGCCGCGGCCGAACGAGAGGTTCAGCCGGGTCATGGCCACCGCGGCCGTGCGCGGGACGCCGCCCATGTGCAGGCCCAGCATCGGCGCCGACAGGCACGCGCCGGCGAAGCGCCGCTCGCCGTTCGCCAGCGCCAGCAAGGTCAGGCAGCCGCCCATCGAATGGCCGACGGCGATCCACGGCTTGGGCAGCCGGTTCTCGTAGGCCGACAGCAGCCTGCGATAGTCCTCGAGGAAACTCTTGAAGCCCTTGGCGTGGCCTTTCAGCCGGTCGCTGAGTTCGCGCGCCGACAAGCCCTGGCCGCGCCAGTCGTGCGCCAGCACCACGAAGCCGCGGCTTGTGAAATCGCCGATCACCTCGAAATACTTCTCGATGGGCTCGGTGCGGCCGCCCGAAAGCACCACCGAGCCGCGCGGACGACCTTTCGGCATGAACAGCGCCGCGCGCAGCTTCGCGCCACCGGCTCCCACGAACCAGTCGGCCTCCGCGCCCGGCGGGACCGGCGCTTCGGGGGTGTCGACGAGGGGAGCCGGTTCGAACATCGGCGCGCCTAGACGGCCCTTTCGAAGAGGGCCTGGATCTGCGGCTGCAGGCTGAACGCGAGGCCCATGTCCGACAGCTTCATGCGCCCGGTCATCACCGCGCGCATCGGGTCGAGTTCGCCCTTCCCCAGCTTCACGAGGTCGGCGCGGCTGACCGACACGACGAGGTCGGCCGGGCGGTCGTCATTGGTGACCGAGGCGCCGTCGACATGGATCACGCCCTCGCCTTTCAGGTCGAGCTTCACCGTCCGCGCAAGGCCGTCGCCGGACGCGGCCGCGTGGCGGATGCGATCCGTCAATTCCTCCAGAGTGGCCATGACTCTCCTGAATCGAAGGGGCGAGCTTCGCTTCGCGCGCTGGCTGTGTAAACCGCTTGTGACTTGCGTCGAGCCTGTCCGGTTCGAATGGCTCCATTCGAACGGGGTGAACAGGCTCGATCTTTACATTCAGAGCGCTCCCTGGGCGAAACCGGCCTCCACTTTCGCCTAAGCGCTCTGCTTCGGTTTGACGAACTTGAGCGTCATCCGATCGCTTTCGCCAATAGCGTCGTACTTTGCGCGATCGAACGCGGGATCGGCGGGCTGGCCGCGCGGCGACGAGCGGCGCACCGGCGGCAACGTCCAGACGCCGAACGGGTGATCGCGGGTGTCCTTCGGGTTGGCGTTGACCTCGCTGGTCGCCGCGAGTTGGAAGCCCGCCTCCTGCCCCAGGCGGATCGCATAGGCCTGATCGACGTAGCCGCTCTCGGCCAAGAGGTCGGGCACGCCGCCGGGCGCCGCGCGATGCTCCTCCACCCCCAGCACGCCGCCGGGCTTCAGCGCCAGGAACGCGTCGCGGAAGGCCTTCTCGGCGATGCCGGCGGCCATCCAGTTGTGCAGGTTGCGCAGGAAAAGGATAAGGCCCGCCGAGCCCGCCGGCGCCACCGGTCCGCTGGTCGCGCCGAAGGCCGTCACCTCGACCTCGCCATACAGCTTCGACTTGTCGGCGTACTTCGTGCGGTAGGCCTCGATCATCTGGCTCACCGCCGGATCCGGCGACGCGCCGGGCTGCAGGTGTGCGGCGTAGAGCTTGCCGCCGGTGGCGGCCAGGAACGGGGCAAGAATCTCGGTGTACCAGCCTGACCCCGGCCAGAATTCCACCACCGTCGCGCCGGGCTTCAGGCCCCAGAAGGCGAGGCTCTCGGCGGGATGGCGCCACGAATCGCGGGCGCGGTCGGCGGCGCTGCGCCACGATCCGGCGACGGCTTCCGCGACGGTCTTCGGCGGCTTGGCTTTCGGGGTCTCGGGCCGCCCGCGGCAACTCGCCAGGGCCGTCGCGCCGATGAGCAGCGCGCGTCGGGACAGATGGATCATGGCCGAAGCGGCCCCCTCTCGCGAGCGCCCCCCGGCCGACCCACGAGGCTAGTGCTAGCCCCGCGCGTCGACCGGGTCAAAGCGCGGCGATCAGCCGGCCTTCACGAACCGCAGCGTCATGCGGTCGCTCTCGCCGATGGCGTCGTACTTGGCGCGGTCGAAGTTCGGGTCCGAGCCGCGGCCGCCGGCCGTCGTCCAGCGCGAGGGCGGCAGCGTCCACACCCCGAACGGATGGTCCTTGGTGTCCTTCGGGTTAGCGTTCACCTCGGACTTCGCGGCCAGCTTGAAGCCCGCCTTCTCCGCCGCGGCGACCACCTCGGCCTCGGTCATGTAGCCGGTCGCCCAGTTCGCCGCCGACGGCTTCGGATCCGAGCGGTGCTCCTCGACGGCCAGCACGCCGCCCGGCTTCAGGACCGCATGGAAGTCCTTCATCGCCTTCTCGAGGAACGCGGCGTTGGGCGCCCAGTTGTGGATGTTGCGGGCGGTGATGACCATGTCGGCCGAGCCCGGCGCGCCCAGCGGGCCCGACACCGGTCCGAAGCCCACCACCTTAACCTCGCCGAACTTCGCGGTGTCGGCGTATTTCTTCTCGAAGTTCGCGCGCGCCATCTTTGCGCCTTCCGAGATGTTCGGGTTGGCGAGATCCGCCGAGGTGGCGACGTAGGTCCCACCCGTGGCCTTGGCGTAGGGCGCGAGGATCTCGGTCCAGTAGCCCGAGCCGGGGCTGACCTCGATCACCGTCTGCTTGGCCTTCAGGCCCCAGAAGGTCAGGGTCTCGACCGGGTGGCGGGCGCCGTCGCGGGCCTTGTGCTCGGGCGCGCGCTGGGCTCCGGCCACGACAGCCTGCAGCTTGGCGTCGGCGGCCTGGACGGGAGCCGAAATGGAGAGGGCGACAGCGACGGCCGCAGCCGAGGCGAGGCGGAGCATTGGGATTCCTCCTGATTGGGGCGGCAACCTAGGCCGCTCAAACGTCGCGGCAAAGCCCCCTTGAACCGTCAAATCCGGCCACTAACTCATGGCCTGGAGGCGCTGGATGTCCGGGCCTTCTGGGCTGTAGGCGAGGCCGGAATGGGTCGCCGCAAGTCCATCAGACAACGCAACCTTGCTTTGAAAGAAGGATGTGACCGCATGCGTACGATCGACTTCTCCCCCCTCTATCGCTCCGTCGTGGGTTTCGACCGCCTGGCGAACCTGCTGGAGACAGCTGCGGCCGATAGCGCCGCCGGCTACCCGCCCTACAACATCGAGCGTACCGACGAGAACGCCTACCGCGTCGACATCGCGGTCGCGGGCTTCCGTCCGGAAGAACTGGGCGTCGAGGTGAAGGAGAACCTGCTCACCGTCACCGGCCGCAAGGCCGCCAATGACGAGGCGAAGAAGTACCTCCACCGCGGCCTCGCCGAGCGCAACTTCGAGCGCCGGTTCCAGCTGGCGGACTACGTGATCGTCACCGACGCCAACCTGGCCGACGGCCTGCTGTCGATCTCGCTGAAGCGCGAGCTTCCGGAAGCGCTGAAGCCGCGCACCGTGCAGATCAACACGGCCGCCCAGCCGAGCCTGATCGAGGGCGAGAAGGCCGCGTAAGCGACCCGACGCTTCTCAGAAGAACCGGGCGGCGTTCCTTCGGGAGCGCCGCCCTTTCTATTGTCAGATCACGTCGTCCAGGCCGCGCGCGCCATGGCGCAGCACGCTGGTGAAATCCGCCTGCTTGAGGAGGGCGCCGGAGAAGTTGGCGCGGCTGACGTCGGCGTCGACGAAGATGGCGTGGCGCACGTCGGCGCGGGTCAGGTCGGCGCCCTTGAGCTGGCTGCCCGTCAGGTTGCACGGCAGCACGCGGTCGGCGCCCAGCAGCAGCGGCCCCATCTGGGCGTCGCGCAGGTCGGCCCCCGACAGCTTTGCGCCCACCAGCCGCGCGCCCCTAAGGTCGGCGCGGCGCAGGACGCAGTTGCGCAGGTCCGCGCCCTCGAGGTGGGCGCCCTGCAGTTGCACGCCCTCCATGTCGAGGCCGTAGAACACCGCGCCCTTCGCCGAGAGCGCCGTGAGGTTGTAACCGCGCACCGAGGTCAGCTTGCGCAGGTCGGCGTTGTCGAACGACGATGGCTTGCCCTCGGCCCCGCCCGTCTCGCACCACCGCGCGTGGTCCTTGATCATCTCGGCGTAGGGCAGGTCGCTCAGCGCCCGGCCGGCCGGCTCGTCGGTCAGCGCGCCCTTGAGGTTCGCGTCCGAGACGTTCCAGGCCACCGTGCGGGCCCCCACCAGGATCGCGTCGGAGAGGTCGGCGCCGGCCAGGTC
>NZ_DASWTE010000287.1:0-10946 GCF_036402295.1 Phenylobacterium sp. | reverse complement strand
GGTGACCGATGGGTCAGTAAGCAGACGCTTCAGATTCGGCGCATCGTAGGTGTCGCGGTCCAGCTTCACCACATGCGCGTCGCCGCCCCCGTCCGACAGCTGGATCACGCACAGCGGGTCGCGGCCCAGCCGCAGGCCCATGGTCTCGGAATCGATGGCGACGGCCGTCGCGCTCGCCAGCGCGCCGGCCGGCAGATCGCCTTCATGGACGTGGGTGGTCACTTGGCCTTCGACTCCGACAGATAACCCCGGTTTATCTTAGGGGTGGTGCCCAGGAAAGGACTCGAACCTTCACGGCCGTTAAGCCACTGGCACCTGAAGCCAGCGCGTCTACCAATTCCGCCACCTGGGCCCCGTCCGTCGGATCGGGAGGCGGCTACATATGGCAAGGTCCGGACCGGGTCAACGGGGCCATGCCGTGAGTCTTCCTGGTCGCATTGCGGCGCGCGGCCGCATCGTCTAATCCGCACGCCATTCCAAGGGCTACAGGACCGCCATGCAGAACCTCGTCACCGTCTTCGGGGGCTCCGGCTTCGTCGGCACGCAGGCCGTCCGCTACCTCGCCAAGGCCGGCTGGCGGATCCGCGTGGCCGTGCGCAACCCCAACCTCGCCTACAAGATGCGGCTGCTGGGCGACGTGGGGCAGATCGACGTGGTCCAGGCCAACATCCGCAACCAGCCCTCGATCGAGCGCGCGCTGGACGGCGCGACCGCTTCGCTGAACCTCGTGGGCGTGCTGCGCGAGACCGGCCGCCAGGGCTTCCAGGCGACCCACGTGATGGGCGCGAAGACCGCGGCCGAGGCCGCCCAGGCGCTGGGCGTGCGCCGCATCGTCCAGGTCTCCGCGATCGGCGCCGACCCGAACGGCCCGTCGAAGTACGCTCGCACCAAGGCCGAGGGCGAGGCCGCCGTGCGCCAGGTGTTCGCCGACGCCGCGATCGTTCGCCCCGGCATCGTGTTCGGCAACGGCGACAGCTTCTTCAACAAGTTCGCCAGCATGGCGCAGCTCTCGCCGGTCCTGCCGCTTATCGGCGGCGGCGAGACCCGCTTCCAGCCGGTGTTCGTGGGCGACGTGGGCCGGGCGCTGGCCCGCATCGTCGCCGACGAGGCTTCGGCCGGCCAGACCTTCGAGCTCGCCGGCCCGGGCGTCTTCACCTTCCGCGAGCTGATGGAGAAGATGTTGGCCGAGACGGGCCAGCGCCGCCTGCTGCTGCCGATCCCGTGGCCGGTCGCCCGCACTCTGGGCCGCATCGCCGACCTGGGCGCCGCAATCATCCCGCCACCGGTCACCGCCGACCAGGTCGAGAGCCTGCGTGTGGACAACGTGGCCAGCGGCCAGCACCCGGGCCTTGCCGAGTTGGGCATCACGCCGACCACCCTGGAAGCCGTGCTGCCGACCTACCTCTACCGCTACCGCAAGGGCGGCCAGTACGCCGACCAGGACGCCCGCGAGCTGGAAGCCGGCCGGGCTTAGCCGAACGTCAGCAGCGCCAGGCCGGCGCCGCCGATCGCGATCCGCAGCCAGCCGAACGGCGCCAGGCCGCGGCTGGTGACGACCGCCAGCATGGTGCGGATCACCACGATCGCCACCAGGAACGCCACGACGAAGCCGATGGCGATCAGCGGGATCGTCTCGCTGGTCAGCTGACCGCGGCTCTCCCAGGCGTCGAGCACGAAGGCGCCCAGCATGGTGGGGATCGCCAGGAAGAACGTGAACTCGGCCGCCGCGCGCTTCTCGACGCCCATCAGCATGCCGCCGACGATGGTGGCGCCCGAGCGCGAGACGCCGGGCATCATGGCCAGCACCTGGAAGAAGCCGATGGCGAGCGCCCGGCCCAGGGTGAGGCGGAAGGGGTCGGTCTCGACGGGCTTGGGCGCAAGCCGGTCCACGAACAGCAGGATCACCCCGCCGACGATCAGCGAGATGCACTGGGTCCGCGGGCTGTCGAACAGCACCGCCTTGATGAAATCGTGCGCCAGCAGGCCCAGCACCACCGAGGGCAGGAAGGCCACGATCACCGACAGCGCGAACTTCCGGGCGGCCGGGTCGGTCGGGAGGGCCACGACCTGCGCCCACAGCTTGGGGAAGTAGAGGACGACGACCGCCAGGATCGCGCCCAGCTGGATCATCACCGCGAAGGTGTCCCAGAAGCCGCTCGGCAGGCCCAGCGCCTCCTTGGCCAGCAGCATCATCCCCGTGGACGAGACCGGGATGAACTCGGTCAGCCCCTCGATGACCCCCAGGATGACGGCATAGACCCAGTCCGGCAGCACGGCGCACTCCCTCGAATCGGCGGGGCCGATCAGGCGGCGACCATAGGGGCGAAAAGTGATGATCTCAAAATTGGACTAAATGCGGGCCCGCACGGTGTCCGAGCCTAATTCGCATCGAAGCGCGGTGGACTTATAGTCCAAAAAATTGACTCAAGCCTTCCCAGGCCTGAAATCGCGCTCTAGATGGCCGGCTCGGACAGAAGAGGGCCCGTCATGGCCGAGCGCATGCTGAAGTTCACGGTCACGCCGCGGGCGACGCCCGAGAAGCGGGACGCCGGCGCGCGCTCGGGCGACTTCCACGAGATCTACCGCGAGTTCATCGACGCCAAGGCGAGTGAGCAGGCTTCGCGCTGCAGCCAGTGCGGCGTGCCGTTCTGTCAGACGCACTGCCCGCTCCACAACAACATCCCCGACTGGCTGCGGATGACCGCCGAGGGCCGGCTCGAGGAGGCCTACCAGCTCTCCCAGGCCACCAATTCGATGCCCGAGGTCTGCGGCCGCATCTGCCCGCAGGACCGCCTGTGCGAGGGCAATTGCGTCATCGAGCAGTCGGGCCACGGCACGGTCACCATCGGCGCGGTCGAGAAGTACCTGACCGACAAGGCCTGGGAGATGGGCTGGGTGAAGCCGCTTCAGCCCGGCGCCGAGCGCGGCCAGTCGGTGGGGATCGTGGGCGCCGGCCCCGCGGGCCTCGCCGCCGCCGAGCGCCTGCGCGAGCTGGGCTACGCCGTCACCGTCTACGACCGCCACGACCGCCCTGGCGGCCTGCTGGTCTACGGCATCCCGGGCTTCAAGCTGGAGAAGGAGGTCGTCGAGCGCCGCACGCGCCGGCTGGCCGAGGGCGGGGTGACCTTCGTGCTGAACTTCGAGGTCGGCCGCGATGCGACCCTGGCGGAGCTGCGCGAGCGGCATGACAGCTTGCTGGTCGCCACCGGCGTCTATGCGGCGCGTGACATGCCCCTCCCCGGCGCCGGCTCGACCGGTGTGGTCCCGGCCCTCGACTACCTGATCGCCGCCAACCGCGTGGGCCTGGGCGACGCCGTGCCCGACTTCGCCTCCGGCCGCCTGGACGCCAAGGGCAAGGCCGTCGTGGTCGTCGGCGGCGGCGACACCGCCATGGACTGCGTGCGCACGGCGATCCGCCAGGGTGCGACCTCGGTCACCTGCCTCTACCGTCGCGACCGCGCCAACATGCCGGGCTCGGACCGCGAAGTGGCCCACGCCATGGAGGAGGGCGTGGTTTTCGAATGGCTGGCCGCGCCCCGCGCCGTCACCGGCGACGCGCTGAAGGCAGCCGGCGTGGTCGCCGCGCGCATGCGGCTGGGCGCGCCGGACGCCTCGGGCCGCCAGGCGCCGGAGGAGATTCCAGGCGGCGACTTCGACCTCTCCGCCGACCTTGTCATCAAGGCGCTGGGCTTCGATCCCGAGGACCTACCGGGCGCCTTCGCCGCGCCGGAGCTCGCGGTCACCCGCTGGGGCACGGTGAAGGCTGATATCCGGAACCTGATGACCTCGATTCCCGGCGTGTTCGCCGCCGGCGACATCGTCCGCGGCGCTTCGCTGGTCGTCTGGGCGATCCGCGACGGCCGCGACGCCGCCGAGGCGATGCACCGCTACCTCATGGCCCACGCGGCCGCCGACCTGATCGCCGCGGAGTGAGCGCGATGACCGATTTCCTCGACCGCTACGAGCGCGACCGCGACCGCCTCATCGCCGCGAACGGATACGACATCACCGCCCAGCACGACGCCTGCGGCGTGGGCCTGGTGTGCGCCATCGACGGCCAGCCGCGCCGCGAGGTGGTGGAGCTGGCGATCCGGGCGCTGAAGGGCGTCTGGCACCGCGGCGCCGTCGACGCCGACGGCAAGACCGGCGACGGCGCGGGCGTGCTCGTCTCGGTCCCGCAGGACTTCTTCGCCGCCCACGTCGAGCGCATCGGCCACAAGGTGCGCCCCGGCCCCATCGCCGTCGGCCAGGTCTTCCTGCCGCGCACCGACCTGGGCGCCCAGGAGGCCTGCCGGACTATCGTGGAGAGCGAGGCGCTGCGCTTCGGATTCTACATCTACGGCTGGCGCCAGGTGCCCACCGACACTTCGGTGATCGGCGAAAAAGCGAACGCCACGCGCCCCGAGATCGAGCAGATCATGCTCAGCCCGCCGAAGGGCCTGGAGGGCGAGGCGCTGGAACGCGCGCTGTTCCTCTGCCGCAAGCGGATCGAGAAGCGCGTGGCGGCGGCCAACATCCAGCATTTCTACATCTGCTCGCTGTCGGCCCGGGCGCTGATCTACAAGGGCATGTTCCTCGCCGAGCACATCGACGAGTTCTACCCGGACCTCACCGACCCGCGCTTCAAGGCGGCGGTGGCGATCTTCCACCAGCGCTACTCCACCAACACCTTCCCGGAATGGCGGCTGGCCCAGCCGTTCCGGATGCTGGCCCACAACGGCGAGATCAACACGCTGAAGGGCAACGTGAACTGGATGAAGAGCCACGAGATCCGCATGGCGGCCGGGGCCTTCGGCGACTACCAGGACGACATCAAGCCGGTGATCCAGCCGGGCGGCTCGGACTCCTCGGCGCTGGACAACACCTTCGAGGTGCTGGTGCGCGCCGGCCGCGATGCTCCGATGGCCAAGACGCTGCTGATCCCCGAGGCCTGGGCCGCGCGCTCCAAGGAGCAGATCAAGGACAGCCACAAGGCGCTCTACTCGTACTGCAACGCGGTGATGGAGCCGTGGGACGGCCCCGCCGCCATCTGCGCCAGCGACGGCCGCTGGGTGGTGGCCGGCAAGGACCGCAGCGGGCTGCGCCCCATGCGCGTGGCCGAGACCTCGGATGGCCTGCTGATCGTGGGGTCGGAAGCCGGCATGTGCCGCGTCGACGAGAGCCGCATCGTGCGCAAGGCCCACGTCGAACCGGGCCGCATGATCGCCGTCGATCTGGTCGAAGGCCGCCTCTACCACGAGGAGGCGATCCTCGACCGGCTGGCGTCCGAGCATCCCTACGACAAGTGGCTCGGCAACATGGTCGACCTGGAGACCCGCATCGGGCCCGGCGTCGAGCCGCGGATGTACGGCCGTGAGGAGCTGGTCCGCCGCCAGGCCGCGGCCGGCCTCACCCTGGAGGACCTCGAGCTGGTCCTGGCCCCCATGGTCGAGGACGCGAAGGAGGCCGTGGGCTCGATGGGCGACGACACGCCGCTGGCGGTGCTCTCGGACCGCTACCGCCCGCTCAGCCATTTCTTCCTGCAGAACTTCAGCCAGGTGACCAACCCGCCGATCGACTCGCTGCGCGAGACGGGCGTGATGAGCCTGAAGACCCGGTTCAAGAACCTCGGCAACATCCTGGCCGAGGACGAGACCCAGACCGACGTCTTCGTGCTGGAGAGCCCGGTGCTGACCACCGGCATGTACCAGCGCGTGGTGGGCGAGATCGGCGCGAAGAATGTCGCCCTCGTCGACTGCACCATGCCGATCCCGGCGGCCGACGGCCGGGGCGGCGATGCGCTGCGCGCCAACCTCGACCGCATCCGCGTCGAGGCCGAGGACGCGGCGCTGCGCGGCTGCTCGACCATCGTGCTGACCGACGAGGCGTCGGGTCCCGACCGCGTCGCCCTGCCGATGATCCTGGCGACCGGCGGCGTCCACGCCTGGCTGGTGGCCAAGGGCCTGCGCAGCTACGTCTCCATCATCGTCCGCTCGGCGGAGTGCCTCGACACGCACGCCTTCGCGGTGCTGGTGGGCGTGGGCGCGACGGCGGTGAACGCCTACCTGGCGCAGGAGAGCTTCCTGGACCGCCTCGACCGCGGCCTGACCGGCGAGCTCTCGCTGCGCGACCTCTGCCTGAACCACAAGACGGCGATCGAGGGCGGCCTCCTGAAGATCATCTCCAAGATGGGTATCTCGGTGATCTCGTCGTACCGCGGCGGCTACAACTTCGAGGCCGTCGGCCTGTCGCGCAGCCTGGTGGCCGAGTTCTTCCCCGGCATGCCGTCGCGCATCTCTGGCATCGGTCTCGCCGGCCTGGAGGCGAAGGCCGTCGAGCTGCACAGGAAGGCCTGGGATCCGGCGGCGATCAGCCTGCCGGTGGGTGGCTTCTACAAGGCCCGTCGCGCCGGCGAGGCGCACGCCTTCGAGGCGCGGATGATCCACGTGCTGCAGTCGGCCTGCGACCGCGGCGATTACCAGCTCTACAAGCGCTTCTCCGAAGGCGTGCGCAGCTTCCCGGCCATCCAGCTCCGCGACCTCCTCGACATCCGCGCCGAGGGCAAGGCCGCCCCGCTGGAGGAGGTCGAGAGCGTCAACGAGATCAGGAAGCGGTTCGTCACCCCGGGCATGAGCCTGGGCGCCCTCAGCCCCGAGGCGCACGGCGTGCTCAACATCGCCATGAACCGGATCGGCGCGAAGAGCGTGTCCGGCGAAGGCGGCGAGGACCGCTCGCGCTACACGCCGCTGCCGAACGGCGACAACCCCAACTCGGCGGTGAAGCAGATCGCCTCGGGCCGGTTCGGCGTCACCGCCGAGTACCTGAACCAGTGCCGCGAGATCGAGATCAAGGTCAGCCAGGGCGCCAAGCCCGGCGAGGGCGGCCAGCTCCCGGGCTTCAAGGTCACCGAGCTGATCGCGAAGCTGCGCCACGCCACGCCCGGCGTGATGCTGATCAGCCCGCCTCCGCACCACGACATCTACTCGATCGAGGACCTGGCCCAGCTCATCTACGACCTGAAGCAGATCAACCCCGACGCCCGGGTGACCGTGAAGCTGGTCGCCATGACCGGCATCGGCGCGATCGCGGCGGGCGTGGCCAAGGCCAAGGCCGACACCATCCTGATCTCCGGAAACGTCGGCGGCACGGGCGCCAGCCCGCAGACCTCGATCAAGTACGCCGGCGCGCCGTGGGAGATGGGCCTCTCCGAAGCCCACCAGGTGCTGACGCTCAACAACCTGCGCCACTTCGTGCGGCTGCGGACCGACGGCGGCATCCGCACCGGCCGCGACGTGGTGATCGCCGCGATGCTGGGCGCCGAGGAGTACGGCATCGGCACCGCCAGCCTGATCGCCATGGGCTGCATCATGGTGCGCCAGTGTCACTCCAACACCTGCCCGGTCGGCGTCTGCACCCAGGACGAGAGCCTGCGGGCGAAGTTCACGGGCAGCCCGGAGAAGGTGATCAACCTCTTCACCTTCATCGCCGAAGAGGTGCGCGAGATCCTGGCCAAGCTGGGCGCGCGCTCGCTCGAGGAGATCGTCGGCCGCACCGACCTGCTCATGCAGGTCAGCCGCGGCGGCGAGCACCTGGACGACCTCGACCTCAACCCGCTGCTGGTGAAGGCGGACCCGGGTCCGAACAAGCCCTACTGCACGGTCGCCGGCCGCAACGAGGTGCCCGACACGCTCGACGCCCAGATCGTCCGCGACGCCGCGCCCCTCCTCGAGCGCGGCGAGAAGATGCAGCTCACCTACACGGTCCAGAACACGGCCCGCGCCATCGGCACGCGGACCAGTTCGCACATGGTCCGCAAGTTCGGCATGGACGGCCTGCAGCCGGGCCACCTGACCGTCCAGCTCAAGGGCTCGGCCGGCCAGAGCCTGGGCGCCTTCGCGGTCCAGGGCCTGCGGCTGGAAGTGACCGGCGAGGCGAACGACTACGTCGGCAAGGGCCTCTCGGGCGCCACCATCGTGGTGCGCCCGACCCCGGGCCTCGCCAACCCGCACCGCCAGGCGATCATCGGCAACACCGTGCTCTATGGCGCGACCTCTGGCCGGCTTTTCGCGGCGGGCCTCGCGGGCGAACGCTTCGGCGTGCGGAACTCGGGCGCGACGGCGGTCATCGAGGGCTGCGGCGCCAACGGCTGCGAGTACATGACCGGCGGCACGGTGGTGATCCTCGGGCCCGTGGGCTTCAACTTCGCGGCCGGCATGACCGGCGGCATGGCGTTCGTCCACGATGCCGAAGACCGCCTGCGCCTGTCGCTCAATGCCGACAGCGTAGTCGTCTGCCGGGTGGGTTCGGCCCACTGGCAGGCTGTGCTGCGGGCGCTGGTGGAAGAGCACGCCGCCGAGACCGGCTCAGGCCTGGCCGCCGACCTGCTGCGCAACTGGGACGCCGCCGTCGGCCAGTTCTGGCAGGTCTGCCCGAAGGAGATGGTCGGCCGGCTGGATCATCCCCTCGAGGCCGAAGAGCGCGTGCCCGAGCGGGCCTCCCTCCCTTAATGGGGAGGGACAGCTCGCCGGAGGCGAGCAGGGTGGGGAGGTGTTGATCCTCCCCCGCCTCTCAGTCCCGGCTCACGCTTCCCCACCCTGGCCGCGTTGCGGCCTGTCCCTCCCCATTAAGGGAGGGATTCCGGCTCCGGCCCTACGTACCGCGCTCTTGGCCGTATCAGCCGGTCCTGCTGGCCCTGCTCGATGGCGTGCGCGATCCAGCCGGCGCAGCGGGCCACGCTGAACAACGCGAACGGGGCGTCCCTGGGCAGCTTCAGCGCCTCGCTCGCCGCCATCAGCGTGAAGTCGACGTTGGGCGCGAGGCCGGTGATCGCCCAGACCATCTCCTGCAGCCGCGCCAGTTGCGGCGGCGGCGTGAACCGCTCCAGCAGCGCCGCCGCACGCGGATCGCCGTCGGGATAGAGGGGGTGGCCGAAGCCGGGGAGGGCACGGTCGTCGGTGAGCCGGCTGGCGATCGCCTCGCGGGGGCCTAGCTCCGCCGCCTCGGCCGCAAACCGCCGCACCGCCTCGGTCGCCCCGCCGTGCCGGGGCCCCGACAGCGTCGAGAGCCCCGCCAGCGCCGCCGCCGCCAGCGACGCGCCGGTCGAGGCCGCCACCCGCGCCGCGAAGGCCGAGGCGTTCAGCTCATGGTCGGCCACAAGCACCAGGATTCTGCGGATCAGGTCCGCGCCCGGCCCGCCCGGTCCCTGGCCCCAGGCCAACGCCAGCCGGTTGTGGATCGCGCCGCCGCCCACCTCGCCGGCGATGGCGTCGGTCAGCACGTCCAGCAGCGTCGCGGCTTCCACCGCCAGCGCCAGCGCCGCCCGCCCGCGCGCCGGCAAGTCCGTGGCCGCCCGCTCGGCCAACGCCAGGAACGCCCGCTCCCGCATCCCCGGCGCCGCGGGCGGCCGCGGCCGGTCGGTGCGCTTCAGCGCCGCCCCGTGCCCGCCGCGCAACAGCCGCGCCACCGCCTCCAGGGTCTCGGTCTCGCTGAGCCGGATCGCGTCGCGCCCGCGGTAGAACAGCCGCCCGCCGCTCACCGTGGTGATCTCGGAGCTCAGCACCGGCTCGCCCCAGCTGATCGCCCCCGTCGCCACGTCCGATATCTTGCGGCTGCGCGACTTGCGCTCGGCCAGCGCTGCGATGTCGGCCGCGCGATAGAGGCTGCGGCGCGGGTCGCCGGGGTCGGGCCGCACACTGACGCGGCCCCGGCTCACATAGGCGTAGAGCGTTTGCGGTCGCACCTTCAGGCGGGCCTGGGCTTCCTCGGCGGCGATCCAGTCGGCTTGCGGCATATATTGATCATATTGATCAAGATTGACGAGTCCAGGTTGGAAGCTTTTCTCTCCGTCCGCAAGAGAGATGGAGACCTTCCCATGACCGCGACTTCCGCTGCTTCCGATGGCCTCGAAGGCGTCGTCGCCGCCGAAACCGTGCTCAGCGAAGTGGACGGCGCGAACGGCGTACTGATCGTCCGCGGCCGTTCGCTGGACGAACTGGCCGGCCGCACCACCTACGAGGACGTGGTCGGCCTGCTGTTCGCGGGCTTCTACGAGGACCTGCCCGCCGACATCCCGGCCGCGCTGGGCGCCGCCCGCGCCGAAGTGTTCGCCGAGGTGGCGGCCCTCGACACCGGTGTCCTCGACCGCAACCCGATCGAGGCCATGCGGGCGCTGACCGCCCGCCTGGCCGACGGCGACGACGCCCAGGTGGCCTTCCGCCTGCTGGCCGCGCCGGCCGTCTTCACCGCCGCCGTGGTGCGCGCCCAGGCGGGCGAAGCGCCGATCGCGCCCGACCCGTCGCTGCGCCACGCCGCCGACATCCTGCGCATGCTGCGCGGCGCCCCCGCCAGCGCGGCCGAGGCCGATGCGCTGGACACCTATCTCGTCACCGTCGCCGATCACGGCCTGAACGCGTCGACGTTCGCGGCCCGCGTCGTCGCCTCCACCCGCGCTGGCCTCACCTCGGCGGTCCTCGCCGGCATTAGCGCGTTGAAAGGCCCGCTGCACGGCGGCGCGCCCGGGCCGGTGATCGAGATGCTGGACGCGATCGGCGAGCCCTCGAACGCACGCGCCTGGATCGAGGGCGCGCTCGCCCGCGGCGACCGGCTGATGGGCTTCGGCCACCGCGTCTACAAGGTGCGCGACCCGCGGGCCGACGCGCTCAAGGCCGCCGTCCGCTGGCTGGACGCCCGCCAGGGACGGCTTGAGTTCGCCGAGGCCGTGGAGGCCGCCGCCCTCGCCATCCTGCGCGAGCACAAGCCCAACCGCTCGCTGCAGACCAACGTCGAATTCTACACGGCGTTGCTGCTCGAGGCGCTGGCCTTCCCGCCCAGCGCCTTCACCAACGTCTTCGCCATGGGCCGCGTCGCGGGCTGGCTGGCCCACGCCCGCGAGCAGCTCGCCGGCGGCCGTCTGATCCGCCCCGCCAGCGTCTACGTGGGCCCGATGCCGAAGAAGGCGGCGTAACGAA
>NZ_DASWTE010000286.1:0-37804 GCF_036402295.1 Phenylobacterium sp. | reverse complement strand
GGTGAGGCGGGCGGCCTCTTCCTTCCGGAGCTGCTCGATCACGTTCATCTCTCTCGTCCTTTACTGGGCTTGAAATCGCCCTTTGCCTGTTGATTGGCGGTTCGCTTCGCCCAGAGGTCCGGGCGTCGGTCCCGCGTGGTTTCTTCCCGCTGGTCCTGGCGCCATTTGCGGATGACCGCATGGTTCCCGGACAGCAGGACCTCGGGGATATCGAGCCCTTCGAACGTCCGCGGTCGCGTGTACTGCGGATGCTCGAGGAGACCGTCCTCGAAGCTCTCTTCACTGAGGCTTTCGGCCTGCCCCAGGACTCCCGGGACCAACCGTACGCAAGCCTCGATCGCCACCAGCGCCGCCGCCTCGCCACCGGCGAGGACCGCGTCTCCGACGGAGACCTCCTCGAACCCGCGGGCGTCGAGCACCCGCTGGTCCACCCCCTCGAACCGTCCGGCCAGGACGGTCAGTCCCGGGCCCTGGGCCCACTCTTTCACGCGCGCCTGGGTCAAGGGGCGACCCCTGGCGCTCATGTACAAAAGCGGCCGTCCGCGCCGCTCCACGCTGTCGAGCGCAGAGGCGATCACGTCCGCCCGCATCACCTGCCCCGGACCGCCACCCGCAGGGGTGTCGTCGAGGAAGCCGCGCTTATCTGTGGAAAAGCCCCGAATGTCCACTGTTTCCAACGTCCAGAGCGCGGCCTCTCGCCACGCCGTCCCGATGAGCGAAACGCCCAGCGGCCCCGGAAACGCCTCCGGGAACATGGTGAGGACTGTGCAGTCGAAGGACATGGCGACGTCCTAGACCCTCGCAGGGCCTTGCGGGTCAAGCTCAGAAGAACCGCGCGTAGTAGGTGTAGCGGTCGGCGAGGGGGTCGCCGCGGGAGATGCAGGTGAACCCGGGGCGGGCGACGCAGGGGGTGTCGTCGTAGCGGACGCCGGCGCGGACGCCGTAGGCGTTGGTCCAGATGAACTCGATCAGGCCGGGGTCCCGCGGGCGGTAGCGGAAGCGGATGTCGCCGCGGCTGCCGACCACCCAGCCGCGCCGGTTGGCGACGCCCACGAGACGGCCCGCCTTGGCGTCGGCGGCGATCTCGTCATAGGCGGGCCGGCGGGCCTCGAAGTTCAGGCGCACGCCGGTGAGGTAGAGCGGCGCGAACAGCGGCACGAAGCCGCCGACGAAGGTCATCAGCACCGTGGGGCCCAGCCAGCCGGTCACCGGCTCGCGCAGCATGGACCAGAAGCTCCAGACCAGCAGGATGGGCGGCGGCACGACGAAGATGGCGGCGATCACCACCGGCGCGAGTCCGTCCGGCGTCACCTCCATCAGGCGCGCGGCAGCGAGGGTGGCGGTCACGACCGTCACCATCCAGGCCACCAGCACGACCGCGAGCCGTGTGCGCCAGATCGGCCGTGCGACGACGCTCATATCCCCCATGGCGCAAGATGTGGCGGCTTCGCCCGCCGAAGCAACATCTTGCCCCGGCCGGCGCCCGCGCGTAAGCGGCGCCGATGAGCGAGACGCCATTGCCTGACGAAGGCGCGCAAGACGAAACCCTGGTTGAGACGCTGCAGCTGGAGCGGATCGAGGAGAACCTGTTCCGCGGCACGTCGCCCGACACCGCGCCCGGCCGCATCTTCGGCGGCCAGGTGATCGCGCAGTCGCTGCTGGCGGCCTACGAGACCGTCGAGTCGCGCGTCTGCCACTCGCTGCATTGCTATTTCATCCGCCCCGGCGACCCGACCGTGCCGATCGTGTTCGAAGTGGATCGTAGCCGCGATGGTGGCAGCTTCACGACCAGACGCGTCGTGGCTGTGCAGCGGGGCAAGCAGATCTTCAACCTGGCGGCCTCGTTCAAGGACCCGGAGGAGGGCTTCTTCCACCAGGCGCAGATGCCGGAAGGCCCGCACTGGTCCGAGCTGCCGGACCAGCAGGAGGTCATGCGCGAGATGATGAAGGACGCGTCGGAGGCCGCGAAGCGCTGGCTCTCGCGCATGCCGCCCATCGAGATGCGCTCGAAGGACGCCCGCACCTACTGGATGGACGGCGGGCCCAAGGAGCCGGTGTCGCAGAACTGGTTCCGCTGCCGCACGCCCATCGGCGACGACGCCCACATGCACCAGGTGATCCTGGCCTATGCGTCGGACATGAACCTGCTGTCGACGGCGATGCGCCCCTATGGGGTGCACTGGCAGACCCCGGGCTTCCAGTCGGCCAGCCTCGACCACGCCATGTGGTTCCACAAGCCGACCGACTTCAATCAGTGGCACCTCTACGTCCACGACAGCCCCTCGGCCTCGGACGGCCGCGGCCTGATCCGCGGCCAGATCTACGCCGAGGACGGGACCCTGGTGGCCTCCGTGGCGCAGGAGGGGCTGATGCGGATGCGGACACCCAAGTAGTCATCCCTCCCTCCGGGGAGGGATTACTTCCGCACCCAGCCGCCGCCGGCGGGCTTGTAGAACTCGCCCGACTTGATGCGCGCCTGCACCACGGTCGTGAACGCCGAGGCGCCCGCGGCGGCGGCCGTCACGCCGTTCTTGGCGGCGGCCTCGCGGTAGAGCTGGGCGCGGCCGGCGTTGATCTCGTCGACCGCGGCCTTGAGCGCTGTGTCCGGGGTGGGCTTCACAAAGCCCAGGAAGCCGTCGGCCTGCTCCCCGACCACGCCCGCCGTCTTGGCCGCGTCGACCACGCTCTTGGTGTTGGCCGACTGGGCGATCGCCGGTGTGGCTCCTGCGGCGAGCGCAGCCAAAACCGCGGCCCCGACGTTGAAGAAGTCTGTCCTGTTCATCTCACAAGCCTCAGAAGAGGTTCGGGTTCTTCTGGATGAGGGCCTTCACGTCCTCGTCCAGCTGCAAGCGGACGTTGGCGTCCAGCTTGGCGTAAATGGTGATGGGCGCGACCTCGACGCGAACGGTCGGGGCGCACGCCGAGAGGCCCAGCAAGGCCAGGGCGGCCAGCGCAGCTCTCATGGTTGGGTCCTCATCATGTCTCCTGTCTGAAGCTTCACGGCTGAACGCCGGCTGAATTCTTCGTTCGCTGATATTCACCCCAGTCGGCGATCAGGTCGTCCAGGTTGAGGCTGGTGTCCAGCGTCAGGTCCACGCCCGTGCCAGACGGCAGCGGCAGCTTCTGGCCCAGGAACCGCCGCTGGATCAGGTCCATGATGGTGAGCCGGATGCGCTGCTTCTCGGGCGGATCGTGGCGGCCCACGATGTGGAACACGCTGGCCAGGCGGCCGTCATCGCGGCTCGTCACCGAGACCTCCAGCTTGTCGAAGGCCAAGTTCTCCATGGCCTGGTAGGCGAAGTCGGTAAAGGTGTCGTTCGGGTTGGCCTCGGCCGGGACGGGGGTCGCGCTGTCCGCCGTCACCCCGGTCAGCGCCGCACGGTCGATGGAGATGCGGCCCGGCTGGTCGGCCGCAAGCTGGCCGCCCGAGATGCGGATCTTGTCGCCGGTGATCTCGAACGGCAGCTTGCCGCTGACCTTGGCGTCCAGCTCCACCTTGTCGCCGAACGGCGTGGCCTCGACCAGGTCGTGTAGTTGCACGCCTTCCACATAGACGACGCCGCGGGTCGCCGCGCCGGGCGTCAGCGGGATCTCCAGCGTCTCGGCGCGGATGCGACCGCCGCCCACCGCCGCCTCGCCCCCCTCGATCTTCACCAGGTTGTCGATCAGTTCGAAGCGGGCCCGCAGGCCCGTCAGCAGCACCGCCGATTGCAGCTCCGCGACCGTCAGCTCCTGCCCCGGCGCGGCCTTCAGCGGCGCCAGGCTCTCGAACGCGATCTCGCCCTTCAGCCCCTTCACCGGCCCGGCCGGGCTCTGGAAGTCGAGGCCCGGGACCACGAGCTTGCCGGAGCTGGACGAGCCTTCCAGCGCCCAGTCGAACCGGCCCGAGAACTTCGCAGATCCGACCGCCGGCGAACCTACGGCCGACGCCAGCGGCGAGATCTGCACCGGCTGCAGCCCGCCCTCGGCGAACTCCAGCATGACCGTCTCGAACACGGCCGCGCCGAACCCGAGGCGGCCGTCGTGGGTGACCAGCGCCGTGCCCAGAGCGCCGGCGTCGGGCCGCCGGAACGCCAGGTCGGCGCGCCAGATGAACTCGCGCAGGGTCACGTCGCCGCTCATCAGGAACGGGTTGAACCGCGTCTCCGGCGCCGTGTCCTCCTGCCGCGCCGTGTCGACGTGGATGTCGGCGGTCATCTTCGCGCCCACCCCCGACGCCCGCACCCGGCCCGCGCCGTCCGCCACCCGGCCCTGGAGGAACGGCGCCGCGCCCGTCGCGCCCTCGGCCCTCCCCGACACCCGCCAGGTCTCGCCGCGCATCGCGAACAGCGGACCGCCGACCGGGCATAGCCGTCCGGCCACCGCCTCGATGTCGTTGGCTCCGAACTCCAGCCGTTCAGCCTTCACCGCCACGCAGCGGTCGGCCGTGAAGGTCGTGGCGCCGCCCGCCATGTTCAGACGGCCCGAGGCGTCGATCTCGCCGCCCCGCAGCGCGGCCATCGACGTCCGCAGCCGGAACCGGCCCGCCGCGCTGGCCCCGCCGTCCGTGACGGTGAACCGCGAGACGTCCGCGTCCAGGCCGGGCAGGCCACCGCCCGCCACGGTCAGCCGGAACGCCCCGCCCTGGGGCCCGAACACCGGCTGGCCCCCACGCGCCGCCAGCGTCACCGCCCCGCCGCTGTCCGGCGCGAGCCGCAGCGGTTGCGGCAGGCCCACGGTCAGGCCGCCGCCCTTCATCCGCACTGCGACCTTGGGCGCCGCCACGCGGAACCCGCGCGCCGCCCGCTTGATCGCCGCCATGTCGCCTGCGTCCGCTGTGGTCGGCGCACCGAGGCCGCTCCAGGCGCCGCGCCCCACCGCGGATCCCGTGAGGTCCGCCTCGACTCCCGCCGCGCTCGCCGCGAGCGGCCCGGCCGCCGTCACGGCGAAGTCCGCCAGCCGCAACTCGCCGGCGTCCAGCCCGTCCACGCCGCCGTTCAGCTTCACGACGCCCGCCACCCGGTCGCCGCCCTTGCGCGTCCAGGCCAGGTCCTCCGACGTCACCGCCACGCGGATCGCCCGCGCGCTCGCCGCACCGAACCGCCCGGTCCCGGCGCGCACGTCGCCCGCCAACCGGCCGCGCACGGACAGGTCGGGGATCCAGCCCTTCGCCTGGCCGGTGAACGCCGCCTTTAGCTCGGCCTCGCCCAGCGCCTGCCCGGCCATCTCGGCCCGCTTGCCCGCCAGGGTCACATTGGCGACCACCACGCCCTCGCCGCGGCGCTTCTGGAAGTCCGGATAGGGAATTTGCGCCGCCAGGGTCAGCCTTGCGTCCGTCAGCTTCGCGGGCCCTGCGGTCGCCGCCGTCACCGGCGCGACCAGCGTCACGTCCGCCCGCCCGGCGCGCGTCACCTCGCGCAGCGTCCCCGCGCCGAGGGCGATGTCGAAATCCTTCCCCCTCAGCCGCATCGGCGCCGACGTGGCCGTCAGCGTTTGGAGCTGCCCGTCTTCCACCAGCGCGTCGGCCGCAACCCGCACCGGCCCGTAGTCGGTGGAGAGCACCAGCACGCCGTCGTCGATGCTGATCCGGGGCTTGGCCGCATCGGGTCGTGGCGGGCGTCGCAGGAACTCCTGCACCAGCGGATCGAGCGCGCCCACATGCAGCCCGTCCGCCCTGAGTTGCGCCCGCAGCACCGGCTTCCTGAGCGTGACCGACACGACCTCCAGCCCGGTCAGTCGCGTGCGATAGCGCACCTCGGCGCGTTCGGCGGTGAAGTCGGGGTTGGACGGATCGCCGATGCTGAGTTTCGCGGTGAACGTGGACGGTCCGAACGCCTCCACCTCGGCCCGCGCCGGGATGCCCTTGCCCTCCAGCCAGCCGGTGAGCGCGTCACGTGCCAGCGACCGGCGGTTCAGCCAGGTCAGGGCGGCGGCCACAAGCACGATGACGCCCGCCACCGCCAGGAGGCGGAGCAGCGTGCGGCGCGGGCGCTTTTTCGGTGCGTCGGTCAAATCGGCGTTTCTGGCGTTCGTCCCCTTGATAGCGGGAATCGCGCCGGAACCGTGACCGTTCCAATTCTTCGTGGGCGAAGCAGGATGGTGGAAGGGGGAGAACGCGCTCAGGGCGAATGCACCACGCCGCCCCACCGACCGCGAGAGACAGTCAGTCCCCCTCCAGGCCTACATACGCAAGACCTGCGCCATTGGACGCGTCAGACCCCGAGCTGCGCCAACGCCACGCCGCCGTCGACCGCGATGGTCTCGCCGACCACATAGTCGCCGGCCCGGCTCGCCAGGTAGATCGCCACGCCCTGCATGTCCTCGTCGGTCCCGATGCGGCGGGACGGAATGCGCTTGGCGATCTCGTCGCCCTGGTCGCGGGCCACGCGGTTCATGTCCGAGGCGAAGGCGCCGGGCGCGATCGCGCTCATGACGATGTCGTCCTCGATCAGCCGCGCCGCCATCCGCCGCGTCAGGTAGATCAGGCCGGCTTTCGAGGCGTGGTAGGCGTAGGTCTCCTGCGGGTTCAGGCGGATGCCGTCGATCGAGGCGATGTTGATCACCTTGGCCGGTCGCTCGTGCGTGCCCGAAGCCTTCAGCGTCGCGTGCAGCGCCTGGGTCAGGAAGAACGGCGACTTCAGGTTCAGGTCGACCACCTTGTCCCAGCCGCTCTCCGGATACTCCTCGAACGGCGCGCCCCAGGCCGCGCCGGCGTTGTTGAGCAGGATGTCCAGCTTGTCCTCGTGGCTCAGATACCGCTCGGTCAGCATCCTGCAGCCCTCGACCGTCGAGATGTCGACCGGGATCGAGACGCAACTCGGGCCCAGCTCCTCGGCGGTGGCGTCGCACGCCGCAGCCTTGCGGGCGGTGATGTAGACCTTGCGGCAGCCGGCCTCGAGGAAGCCCTTGGCGATCATCTTGCCGATGCCGCGCGAACCGCCGGTCACCAACGCCACCTTGCCGTCGAGCGAGAACAGATTGGACGCCATGAAGCACTCCCCTTCCTTGTCGTTGCGGCAGTCGTCCAAGCTTCCAAACCCCTTGCGGGAATTGACTTGGCCTCGCCTGCCGAGGCCTATAACACGCGTTTGAATTTCACGGCCGCCAGATTTTTGAACGAGCGGTCAGCCAACCCATTTCGAGGAAGCCAGATGACCGAGATCAATTCGGTGACCACCCTCACCCGCGAAGGCGACGTGGCCGTGATCACGCTGAACTCGCCGCCGGTGAACGCCCTGTCGTTCAACGTCCGCGACGGCCTCTACGAAGGCTTCAAGCAGGCGATCGCCAGCGACGCCAAGGCCATCGTCCTGATCTGCGACGGCCGCACCTTCATCGCCGGCGCCGACATCACCGAGTTCGGCGGCGCGGCCAAGGGCGCCAGCCTCTTCGACGTCCAGAACATGATGGAAAGCTCGCCCAAGCCGGTGGTCGCCGCGATCCATGGCACGGCGCTCGGCGGCGGCCTGGAAGTGGCGCTCTGCGCGCACTATCGCGTGGCCGTGCCCTCGGCCCGCCTCGGTCTTCCCGAAGTGGCGCTCGGCCTGCTGCCCGGCGCCGGCGGCACGCAGCGCCTGCCGCGCGTGGTCGGCGTCGAGAACGCCTTGGAGATGGTCACCTCGGGCCGCCATGTGCCGGCGCCCGAAGCCGCCAAGCTGGGCCTGGTCGACGAGCTGGTCGAGGAGGGCAAGCTGAAGGAAGGCGCGCTCGCCTTCGCCAACAAGGCGGTCGCCGAGAACAAGCCGCTGGTGAAGATCAGCGAGAACAATTCCAAGCTCGAAGCCGCCAAGGGCCAGCCCGAGATTTTCGCCGAGTTCCGCAAGAAGAACGCCCGCAAGTTCCGCGGCTTCGACGCGCCGGAAGCCAACATCAAGTGCATCGAGGCGGCGGTGAACTCCCCCACCTTCGAAGAAGGCCTCAAAACCGAGCGTCAGCTGTTCATGGGCCTGATGAGCGGCAGCCAGTCGGCCGCCCAGCGCTACTACTTCTTCGCCGAGCGCACCGCCCAGAAGATCCCCGACGTGCCGGATGACACCCCGGTTCGCGAGATCAAGAAGGTCGGCGTCCTGGGCGCCGGCACCATGGGCGGCGGCATCTCGATGAACTTCGCCAACATCGGCATCCCGGTGACGATCGTCGAGCTGAAGCAGGACGCCCTCGACCGCGGCCTGTCGGTGATCCGCAAGAACTACGAGCGGTCGCGCGGCGCGAAGCCCGAGGAGACCGAGAAGCGGATGAGCCTGCTGACCGGCGCGCTGGACCTCTCGGCGCTGGCCGACTGCGACCTCATCATCGAGGCCGTCTTCGAGCGCATGGACATCAAGAAGGACGTGTTCGCCAAGCTGGACGCCATCGCCAAGCCGGGCGCGATCCTGGCGTCCAACACCAGCTACCTGAACATCGACGAGATCGCCTCGGTGACGAAGCGTCCCGAGGACGTCATCGGCCTGCACTTCTTCTCGCCGGCCAACGTCATGAAGCTGCTCGAGGTCATCCGCGGCGAGAAGACGGCCAAGGACGTCATCGCCACGTCGATGAAGCTGGCCAAGAAGATCGGCAAGGTGGCGGTGCTGGCCGGCGTCTGTCCGGGCTTCATCGGCAACCGGATGCTCAGCCAGCGCCAGCGTGAGGCGCAGAAGCTCGTCCTCGAAGGCGCCATGCCCTGGGACGTGGACCGCGTGCTCTACGACTTCGGCTTCCCCATGGGGCCGTTCGCCATGAGCGACCTGGCCGGCCTCGACATCGGCTGGGTGAAGGAGAACTCGAAGGGCGAGACGATCCGCGACGTGCTCTGCGAAGCCGACCGCCGCGGCCAGAAGACCGGGGCCGGCTACTACGACTACGACGAGAATCGCAACGCCAAGCCGTCGCCGTTCACCGAGAAGGTGATCAACGACTTCATCGTGAAGAGCGGCCGGAACCCCCGGAAGATCGGCGACGAAGAGATCCTGGAACGCTGCGTCTTCCCGATGATCAACGAGGGCGTGAAGATCCTCGAGGAGGGCAAGGCGATCCGCGCGTCCGACGTCGACGTGGTGTGGGTCAACGGCTACGGCTGGCCCGTCTACCGCGGCGGCCCGATGTTCTACGGCGACCTGGTCGGCGGGCCCGACAAGGTGCTGGCCAAGATGAAGGAGTTCCAGGGCTCCATGGGCGACGACTTCAAGCCCGCGGCCCTGCTCGAGAAGCTGGCCGCCGAGGGCAAGAAGTTCGCCGAGCTCAACAAGTAGACCTCATTTCAGGCGGGGCGGCCGCGAGCAGCCCCGCCTTTTTCACGTCCTCAAGTTCCCCTCGCGTCAAGCCATCCACCCAAGCCAGAAAGCCTCCCTCTCATGCGTGAAGCCGTCATCGTCGCCGCCAAGCGGACCCCCATCGGCAAGGCCTATCGCGGCGCCTTCAACAACACCTACGGCGCGACCCTCGGCGCCGAGGCGATCCGCGCCGCCGTCGCCCAGGCCGGCGTGGATCCGGGCGAGATCGACGACGTCGCCATGGGCTCGGCCCTGCAGCAGGGCACGACCGGCAACAATATCGCCCGCCAGGCCGCCCTGCGCGCCGGCCTGCCCAACACCGTCTCGGGCATGACCATAGACCGCCAGTGCTCCTCCGGCCTGATGGGCGTGGCCACCGCCGCCAAGTACATCATCAACGACGGCGCCCAGGTCGCCATCGGCGCCGGCATCGAGTCGATCAGCCTAGTGCAGAACGCTCACATCAACAGCTTCATGGCCGGCGACCCGTGGCTGGCCGAGCACGTGCCCGAACTGCGCACCTCGATGATCGAGACCGCCGAGGTCGTCGCCGAGCGCTACGGCGTCAGCCGTGAGGCGCAGGACGAGTACGCCCTGCAGTCGCAGCAGCGCACCGCCCAGGCCCAGGCCGAAGGCCGCTTCGACAGCGAGATCGTCCCGGTCACCACGATCATGAAGGTGCTGGTCAACAAGGAGACCGGCGAGACCGCGGACAAGGAGATCACCATCACCGGTGACGAGGGCAACCGCCCGCAGACCACCCTGGCCGACCTCCAGAAGCTGAACCCGGTGTTCAAGGGCGGCAAGTACGTGCCCGAGGGCAAGTTCGTCACCGCCGGCAACGCCTCGCAGCTGTCCGACGGCGCCGCCGCCGTGGTGCTGATGGAGCGCAAGGAAGCCGAGAAGCGCGGCATCGAAGCGCTGGGCGCCTACCGCGGCATGGCGGTGGCCGGCTGCGGTCCCGAGGAGATGGGCATCGGCCCGGTCTTCGCGATCCCGAAGCTGCTCGAGCGCAACGGCCTGACCATCGACGACATCGACATCTGGGAACTGAACGAGGCCTTCGCCTCCCAGGTGCTCTACTGTCGCGACAAGCTCGGCATCGACCCGGCCAAGTACAACGTCTCGGGCGGCTCGATCTCCATCGGCCACCCCTACGGCATGACCGGCGCCCGCTGCACGGCCCACCTCATGTACGAAGGCAAGCGCCGCGGCGCGAAGTACGGCGTCGTCACCATGTGCGTCGGCGGCGGCATGGGCGCGGCGGGGTTGTTCGAAATCTTCTGATTTCGAGAACGTCCCCCGACTGGGCGCGACGAGTACGAAGGGCCGCCCTCCGGGGCGGCCTTTTTCTTGCAGGTCCGTGCCGCAGGCGCCGCGGGTTGACACTCCTGTCCCGCAGGCGCCGACTGGTGTCTGGGGGATGCCGTATGATGCGCGGCGAGCGTTGGCTTGTGACCGGTTCGACCGGTCTGGTGGGAACAATCGTGAGCACGGCCGCCGCGCGGGCCGGCGTGCACGTGGTGCGCGCCTCGCTGAGCGGCCGGGCAGGATCTCTTGCATGCGATCTGCGCGACGCACGCGCCACGGCCCGCTTGCTCGCCCACGCTTCGCCTGACCGTGTCATCCATCTGGCCGCCGTATCCAGCCCCGCGCTGGCGGCGGAACAGGCCGACGTCGCCTACGACCTGAACGTACGGGCCACGGAGCTGATTGCGGACTGGTGCTTGCGGCAACAGCGCGGCCTCATCTTCTCCTCGACAGACCAGGTGTTCGACGGCGACCGCGGCCCCTATCGTGAGTGCGACAGGCCGGCGCCCGTGACCGTCTACGGCCAGACGAAGCTCGCCGCCGAGCGTCTCGTGCTGGCGGCCGGCGGACTGGTGGCGCGGCTGGGCTGGGTGCTCAACGACCGTCCCGCTCCGCGATCGGATTTCGTCGAGCGGGGCCTGGTTCGTCTGCGCCGCGGGGAGGTGCTCTCCGCTGCCGACGATGAGCATCGCACCCCCGTGTACGGGGACGAACTGGGCCGGGCCGTGATGCGGCTCGCCGAGCTCGACCACCGCGGCGCCCTTCACGTGGCCGGCGCCATTCACACGACGCCATACGAAGTCCTGCGCGCTCGCGCGCTCCAGGCGGGTCTGGACGCGACGGCGATCCGGCGCATTTCGCGCCGCGAGCTGGCGCCGCCGGGCCGCCCGCGCGACGTCCGCCTCGACACCACCGTCCTGCTGGGACTGCTCGCGCGTACACCGCAGGTCGCTCATGCCTAAGCGGCTCGAGGTCATCGTCCCCGTCCACAACGGCGAGATCGAGCTCCCGCGGATGCTCGCCGCCCTCGCGCCCCAGGTCTGGGACGAGGTGCGGGTCACCCTAGTCCTCAACGGCTGCAGCGACGCTTCCGAGGCGATCGCCCGCGATGGCCTGGCCACCATCCAGGCGTCCGGCGCCGAGGCCCGGCTGCTGCAGGCGCCGCGGGCGTCGCGGCCGGCGGCGCTCAACACCGGCGAGACCGACGCCCAGGGTCACCGGCTCTATCTCGACCAGGATGCGGTGCTGAGTCCCGATGCGCTGCGTCTGATCCTGGACGCCATCGACTCCGGCGCGCACTTCGTGGGCGCCGGAGCGCTCTGGCGGACCCGCTCGCCGCTCGTCGCCATGGCGATGCAGGCCTGGAACCATATCCCGTATGTGGTCGAGCAGCCGGTCACTGCGGGCATGTACGCGGTCTCGGCTTCGGGCCGGGCGCGATGGGGCGCATGGCCGGACGCACTGCCCGACGACAAGTTCGCACGGCTCCAGTTCGCGCCGGCCGAGCGCGTCCGACCGGCTGGCCTCACCTACAGCGTGGCGGCGCCAGACAGCTTCGCCGGCTTGATCGCCGCGCGGCGTCGATACTTCCAGTCCAACGTGGCCCTGCGCGAGGCGCGCCCTGAGCTCTTCGCCCAGGACGGGGCCCGCTACGACCGTCTCTGGCGGCTGGCCCCGGCGCAGTGGCCGGGCGCCATTGTGCTGGCCGCCGCCGAAGCGGGAGCCCGGCTGGGGGCACGATGACCGTCGCACGTTTCGGCGTGGTCGTACCCGCTTGGAACGAGGCCGACGTGCTGCCTGCGCTGCTCGCTTCGCTCCTCGCCCAAGAGGGCGTGGAGCTTGACGTCGTCATAGTCGCCAACGGGTGCGCGGACGCGACGGCAGAGGTCGCCCGCGCGATGATCGGGGCGTTCGCGGCTGCCGGACACAGGCTGCAGGTCGTTGAGATCGTCGAACCCTCCAAGCCTGCTGCGTTGCGCGCCGGGGACGCAGCAGTCGCCACCCTTCCCAAGGCCTACGTCGACGCCGACGTCGCGCTCTCGCCCACCGCCTTGCAGGCAGTGGCCGCTCCGCTGGACACTTCGCACCCCCGCGCGGCCGCCCCGCGCCTCCGCTTCGCCGCGCCGGCGAACACCGCGCGGCTGGCGGCCTTCGTCGAGAGCGCGTCCCCGTTCCGCGACGATGTCGTCGGCGGCGGCTTCTATGCCGTGAACGCGGCGGGTCGCGCCCGCTGGGGCGACTTCCCCGATCTGGTGGCCGATGACGCCTTCGTGCTGGGTCTGTTCGCCCGCTCCGAACGGCGCCTGGTGCGGACCGCAGAGTTTCGGTGTCGGTTCCCGGATCGCCAGCGTCTGCCGGCCGTCCTGGCGCGGTGGGAGTTCGGTAGGCGCCAGGCGGCGGAGGCCGGCTCGCCTGGTCCGCCGAGCCGCCGCGTATTCGCCATACTCCAGGCGCTGGCGCAGCCCGCCCGCTGGCCGCAGGCGTGGCAATGGTTCCGCCTCAAGCGCGCGGCTCGCGCCTACGCGGCGGGGCGGTCGGCAGCGGACATCGGCTGGGCTCACGCCGACCGCTAGGCCTGCGGGCGATCCTCTGCGATGCTCCGAAGAACGAGTACGGGGGAAGCGTCTTGCAGAGTTGGGTTCGGTGGGCCGCCGTCATCGGCGCGGTTCTGGTCGCGGCGGCGTGCAGCCGGGGCGTGGATGGCCGGCGCATCGAGGCGGCCGACGCCTCGGAGTGGCTCAGCTACGGCCGGACCTACGACGAGCAGCGCTTCTCGCCGCTGAAACAGATCGACACCGCCACCGTCGGCAAGCTGGGCGTCGCCTGGTGGGCCGAGTTCGACACCGACCGCGGCCAGGAGGCGACCCCGCTGGTCGCCGACGGCGTGCTCTACACCACCACCGCCTGGTCCAAGGTCGCCGCCTTCGACGCGAAGACCGGCAAGCCGCTCTGGAAGTACGACCCCAAGGTCCCGGGCGAGGCCGGCTTCAACGCCTGCTGCGACGTGGTCAACCGCGGCGCGGCGCTGTGGAAGGGCCGTCTCTACGTCGGCACGCTGGACGGCCGCCTCGTCGCGCTGGACGCCAAGACCGGCCAGGTCGCCTGGGACGTCCAGACCACCGACAAGTCGCGCCCCTACACCATCACCGGCGCGCCCCGCGTCGTGGACGGCAAGGTGCTGATCGGCAACGGCGGCGCGGAATACGGCGTGCGCGGCTACGTCAGCGCCTATGACGCCGCCTCCGGCAAGCTGGCCTGGCGCTTCTACACGACGCCCAATCCCACCGGCGCGCCCGACGGCGCGGCGTCGGACAAGGTCTTCCGCGAGAAGGCGACGGCCACCTGGAGCGACGGGGTCTGGAAGGAGAGCGGCGGCGGCGGCACCGTCTGGGACGCGATCACCTACGATCCGCAGACCGGCCTAGTCTATATCGGCGTCGGCAACGGCACTCCCTGGAACCACAAGCTCCGCTCGGGCGGCAAGGGCGACAACCTGTTCCTGGCGTCCATCGTGGCGCTCAGACCCGACACCGGCGAGTACGTCTGGCACTACCAGACCACCCCCGGCGAGAGCTGGGACTACACCGCCACCCAGCACATCATGCTGGCCGACCTCCTCATCGCCGGGAAACCGACCCGCGTCGTCATGCAGGCCCCCAAGAACGGCTTCTTCTACGTCCTCGACGCCAGGACCGGCCGGCTGATCTCGGCCGAGAAGTTCGTGCCCGTCGACTGGGCCGAGCGCGTCGACCTGAAGTCCGGCCGCCCGGTCGAGGCGCCCTTCGCCCGCTACGAGAAGGGCGCCATGTCGAACCAGATGGTCGGCGCGCTCGGCGGCCACAACTGGCACCCGATGGCGTTCAACCCGAAGACCGGCCTCGTCTACATCCCCGCCCAGCACGGCCGCGGCTTCTATGCCGATCCCACCGACTTCAAGTACGTCGCCGGCGCCTGGAACACCGGCATGCTGCGCATCCCCGAGGGCCCAGGCGCCAAGCCCGTCCTCACGCGTCCCAACAACCGCGCCGCCGCCCGCGGCGAGCTGATCGCCTGGGACCCGGTCACCCAAAAGAAGCGCTGGAGCGTGATGTTCCCGCACATGACCACCAGCGGCGTGCTGGCCACCGACGGCGGCCTGGTCTTCCACAGCGCCGAGCGGCGGCTCGTGGCCTACGACGCGGCGAAGGGCCGGCCGTTGTGGAGCTACGACCTCGGCGCCCGCGCCATCGCGCCGGCCTCCACCTACGCCATCGACGGCGAGCAGTACTTGGCGTTGATGGTGGGCGCGGGCGGCGCCGGCAACTTCGACCAGCCCCGCCAGCGCGGCCGCCTGCTGGTGTTCAAGCTGGGCGGAACCGTGAAGCCACCGCCCTACCCCAAGCCCGCCGACCTGCCGGCGCTGGACCTGAAGCTGGCCACGCCCTCGGCCGGTGACGCCGACCGCGGCGGCGTGGTCTACGACCAGTTCTGCAGCGGCTGCCACGGCCGCGGGGTCTTCCTGCCGAACCTCACCCGCTCGCCGGCGATCCTGGAGCCCGAGGGCTTCAAAGCCATCGTGCTGGACGGGGCGCTGAAGGCGAACGGCATGGCCCCCTTTCGCCGCTTCTTCGACGAAAAGCGCGCCGAAGACATCCGCGCCTTCCTGCTCTGGCAGGCCAAGACGGCGCCGCCGCCAACGCCGGAGGAGCCGCGGCACGCGCAGTAGGGCGTCGGGTCAGGCGAAGTCCCGGCTGAGCTCCGCCCGGCTCGCCGGCGAGAGGCCCGCCAGGTGGGTGTAGCGCTCGTGGCTGCAGCCGATCAGGATCTCGGTGCCGGGGTCGCGGAACCGCGCGATGTGCTCGGGCTGTAGCGCGAAGCGCAGGAAGTGCACGGAGCTGGTCTTGCCGTCCTCGCGCGTGCGCTCGACGTCCTCCTCGGGCGTCGCCATCACCCGATCGCCCCCCACCTGGATGAAGAAGCAGTCCTCGGCGCCGCCCAGCCGCGCCAGCACCGCCTCGCGGCGCACCGGCTCGTCGATCTCGAACATCACCGTGGCCACCAGCTCGGAGCCGGTCGGGATCAGCGGGTTGTAGGCCGCCAGCTCGTCCGGAACCTGGGCCGCGCCGCCCTTCTCGATCAGCAGCATCTCCTGCACCTGGAAGAGCATGGTGTCGTAGCACTCGAAGTAGAAGGTGCAGTAGGGCCCAAGCTCGATCCGGCGCAGGCGCTTGATCGGCAACAGCTCGGCCCGCCAGGCCTTCCGGCGCTGGGCGAACTCGGCGTCGGGCATCAGGTCGTCGGGGGTGATGCGGCGGTCGGTGAGCGGCATCTCAGATCACTCCGTACGCGCGGGCGAACACCTCGATCGGGTGCGCCTCGCTGGGCCGCGGCGGAGCCGTCGCGGCGGTGTCGTCCCCCACCAGTTGCGCCAGATGCTTGCACGCGAGCGGGCAGTCGGAACACAGTGTCCCATTGGCCTTGGCGGCCACCTGGCGGGCGGCGGGCCGCCCCACCTTGTTGGCCGCCGGCCGCGTCGCCTTCATCACCCCGAACGTGCCGCCGTGACCCGAGCAGCGCTCCACCAGGTCGACCTTGGTGTCGGGGATCAGTTTTAGCATCTCCATCGACTTTGCGCCCATGTTCTGGGCGCGGGCGTGGCAGGCGTGATGGAAGGTGACGCCGCCTTCCACCGGCCTCAGGCCTTCCACCAGGCCGAACGTCTTGGAGAGCTCGACCACGTACTCGGCGACGTCCTTGGTCGCAGCCGACAGCGCCGCGATGGCCGGATCCTGCGGCAACATCAGCGGCCACTCGAACTTCATCATCAGCCCGCACGAGGCCGTCAGCGCGACCACATCGTAGCCCTCGGCGATGTACGGCGCGAAGGCCGCGGCGACCCGCTTCGCCTTTCCCGCCACGTCCTTGATGTCGCCAGCCTCGAGCTGGGGCATGCCGCAGCACTCGGGATAGACCAGCTTCACCTCGACGCCCTGCAGCGCCAACACCTTGGCGGCCGCCACGGCGGTGTCGGGCTTGTTGTAGTCGACGTAGCAGGTCGCATAGAGCGCGACCTTCCGCCGCCCGAACGCCGGGCCTTCAGGGTTCGCCGCCAGCGGGCGCTTCATCCGGTCGCCCGCGGTCTTCCCATGGAACGCCGGCAGCTCGGCCTCGGCGTCGATCTCGGCGATCGCTTCCAGCAGCTTGCGCAGGGGCGTGTTCTTCCGCGCGGTCGCCCAGTTCACCAGCCCGGCCACCGGCCTGGCCAGCTTGCCGTTGCGGTCCATCTCGCCCAGCTGCTCGCGCACCCAGGCCATCTCGCCCGCCCGCCGCTTGGCCGCCCGGTAGCGCAGGATCAGGTGCGGGATGTCGATGTCGAACGGGTGCGGCGGCACATACGGGCACTTCGTCAGGAAGCACATGTCGCAGAGCGTGCACGCCTCGGCGATGTGGGCATGGTCCTTCGGGCCGATGCCGTCGATCTCGCCCGTCGGGCCCTCGTCGATGGCGTCGAACATCCGCGGGAAGCTGTCGCAGAGATTGAAGCAGCGCCGGCACGTATGACAGACGTCGAACTGCCGCTGCAGCTCGGCCTCGACCTTGGCCAGGTCGTAGTAGTCCTCGTCCTGCCACAGGATCGGACGGCGGAAGGGCGCGTCGAGGCTGCCCTCGCGCGGGGGGCCGCCGGCAGCCGGCGCCTTGGTGTCTTCGCTCACGCTTCAGCTCTCAAAAGAGGTGTCATCCCGGTTTCGCGGAGCGAAGACCGGGACCCAACCTGCCCGTGCTCGAGGGTCAGCAAGGTCGGCCCTCACGTCGAGGGCGTCCCGGCCGCACGGAGACGCCGCCCGTTGGGTCCCGGTCTTCCGCCTGGCGGCGGAAACCGGGATGACACGCTTTGGGATCAGTCGAGCGTGTCGAGGGCGCGCTGGAAGCGGCCGGCGTGGCTCTTCTCGGCCTTGGCCAGGGTCTCGAACCAGTCGGCGATCTCGTCGTAGCCCTCCTCGCGGGCCGTGCGCGCCATGCCCGGGTACATGTCGGTGTACTCGTGGGTCTCGCCGGCGATGGCGGCCTTCAGGTTGTCGGCGGTGCCGCCGATCGGCAGGCCGGTGGCCGGGTCGCCGACGCTTTCCATGAATTCGAGGTGGCCGTGGGCGTGGCCCGTCTCGCCTTCCGCGGTCGAGCGGAACACGGCGGCGACGTCGTTGTAGCCTTCCACGTCGGCCTTCTGGGCGAAGTAGAGGTAGCGGCGGTTGGCCTGGCTCTCGCCCGCGAACGCGGCCTTGAGGTTCTCGATAGTCTTGCTGCTCGCAAGCGACATTGTTCATCTCTCCTTGGCGCGGCAGGCTCCCTCCCGACGCGCGAGCGGCACTATGGACGGCCCCGCCTATCGATCAACATGATTGGCTCTATGGCGAGCATCGACGCGCTCTATAGCGCGGTCTGTCGGAGGTTCTCCCCCCGTTTCGGGCACAACGTGGGCGACGGCGAAAAGATCCCGCGGTTCACGTCGCCGGCGGAACCTTCTTGGCCGCGGCGATCCGCGCCATGATCGCGGCGCGCTCGGTGTCGGTCTTGTTCCCCCACCACGCCCGCACCGCGTCGACGTCGACCGGCGAGACCCAGCCGCGATAGGCCGCCAGCTGCTTCTGCGGGAAGCCGTTCGCCTGGCCCCGCAAGTGGCGGTCGAAGAAGCCCCGCACGAAGTCGTTCTGCGCCCCGATCAGCACCTTCGTCGGCGTCGTCCCGAACAGCGGGTCGCGCACCGGCCGGCGGACGAACAGCGCGGAGTCCGACAGCCCGAGGTGCTGCGCGTCCTTCAGCATCACTCGATAGATGTCCCGCCGCATCCCGGCGGTCGCGAAGGCCTCGTAGGAGAACTCGTTGAAGCTGCGCATCCTGGTCGGCGGCTTCACGCCCAGCGCGCCATAGAGCCGGCCGAGGTCCGAGTGGAACATCAGGAACGGGACCGGCATCTCGGTCCCGAAGGCCTGGAACGGGAAGTCGCCGCCGTCCAGGTTGATCCCCGCCGCGCAGCGCCGGTCGATCATGCAGACCGTGCCCGAGGTGGCGCCACCGAACGACATGCCCATCTCGCCCACCCGCGTGAGGTCGCCCGCCGCGGCGATCTCGCGGATCGCGGGCGGCACGGCGCCCTTCTGGAGCTGGTCGTGCAGGAAGATGCGGTCTGCCGCCCAGACGCCGCCGCTCTGCATCAGCCGCGGGCTCTCGCCGGCCAGGGCCAGCTCGCGCGTGCGCAGGTAGCCCTCAAGGCGCGCGTCCAGCGTCTCGCCCGAGATCGCCAGGGCCTGCGCCTCGTCGCGGGCCTTCTCGGACGCCGTCGTCTTGCCCCGCCGCGACAGCTCGGGGTCGGCCGGCGCCACGTCGCCGTTCGGGAACACGGTGGCCGCAGAGTCGTAGGTGTGCTGCAGCGAGTAGACCACGTAGCCGTGGCTCGCGAGGTCCTCCATCAGCGCGGTGTTCTGCGCCAGGTACGAGGTGTAGCCGTGGCTGTAGAACACCACCGGCAGGCGCGCGGCCCCCGGCAGCAGCGGCGCGTCGAGGTGCGAATGGGTGCGGACATGCTTCACGTAGGTGAAGAAGGGCGGGAAGCCCACCAGCGAGCCCACCGACTCGGCCGTCGCCCCGGCCTCGGCCTCGGTGAAATAGCGGGCGCGCTGCCGGCCCGCGACCGCGCCGGCCGGATACCACACCCGCACCAGGAGGCGCCGCGGCTCGTTCGGGCCGGCCGCGAACACGCCCAGCCGCCCTGCGTCGACCACCTCGAAGGTCCGCACGCCCACCGGATGCGGCCCGCCGGGCTTCGGCAACGGCCAGAGCGGGAACAGCAGGATCGCCGCCACGCCGCCCGCCGCCAGCAGGCCGAACGCCGTCCCCGAGGCGAACGGCACGCCGGTCCGGCTCTTTGCCTTGCGCAGCCGGTTCACGCCGAGGACGACGAGCGCAACGAGACCCACCGCCCCGCCGACCCCGTCCTGCCACCGATCGTCCAGCACCCCCGCCACGCCCAGCGCCAGGGCCGCGGCGGCGAGCCCGGCCAGCACCAGCGGCCGACGCGGCAGCCCCCGCCACCACCATGCGGCCACGAACGCGGCCAGCGCCGCGATCAGCAGGATGTCGATCAGAGTCATGTCGTGCCCCCTCGTCCCCACCCTAACTTGTCATCCCGGTTTGGGCGCAGCCGAAGACCGGGACCCGTTGGACTCTGCGTTGAATGAGGGGCGCGGCATCGCCGCCTCGCCAGCCCACCCACGCCGCGCTCAATGGGTCCCGGTCTTCGCCTGCGGCGAAACCGGGATGACAACCTTGGGGGGCTAGCTAGCTCCGCAAATTGCGGAAGGTGATGGAGTAGCGGTGCGCCTTCGCTTCAGGAAGGCTGTGCTCCCAGTGCAGGCGGGCCGGTCCGTCCAGCAGATAGGCCGAGCGCGCCGCCAGGGCCACATTGATCCGCTCGAACCGCTCGCACGCCCGCTGCCGGAACCGCATCACGGTCGGCGACAAGAGCGAGACGCCCACCACCTTCTCGAACACCGGCCGGTCCCGGTGCCAGCCGATGGGCGCACCCTCGCGGTATTCGTTGATCAGCACGTGCTGGAAGGCCTCCGGCGCCAGCCCGGCGAACGCCGCGGCGCGGTCGCGGACCGGCAGCAGCCACTCCGGCATCGGCTCGGCCGTCACCAGGCCCGGCCCGTTGAAGTCGTAGCGCAGGCCGAAGCTCACCACCCTGCGCCGGCCCTCGTAGCCCCGGAACTGGAACGGCTCGAACGCCAGCCCGCCGAGACGCGCGACCAGTTCGGCTTCCTCCGGGGCCGAAACGAAGTCGTCCCTGTACCGGAAGCCCTCTGGCGCCACGGGCGGCAAGTCGAATAGCGCGCTCACGCGCTGCATGTGGGCGCAAACGAGGGCGGCGGGAAGGTCGCCCTTCCCGCCGCCGGAGTTCCCGATCCGCTATCCGCGCTTAGTAGGGCGGATAGAAGTCGCGATCGAGGTAGCCGTAGCGGCGGTCGTCATCGCGACGCGCGATCCGGACTTCCTGGGTCAGCATGTCCAGTCTGCGGTCCAGGTCGACCCGTTCCGCGCTCGACAGGCCGTTCCAGCGATAGCGCGCCTCGAGGCGGGCAATGCGGTTGAACTTGGTCCGCAGGCGATAGACCTCGCGCGGCGTCAGCTGGCCGTTGCGCTCGCCCTGGTCGATCCGGAACGCGATCTGTTCCTGCCGGGCGTCGATGGACATCCAGCGGCTGTCCGCGCGGCCCCAACCGTAGGGTTGGGCGGCCGCGGCGCCGGCGCTCAGCGCGGTGGCGGCGGCCAGGGTAAGGATCATGGTTTTCATCTCATCTCTCCTCAAACGCGTCCCTCGATGGAGGGGCCCGGTCTCGCGAGCCGCCTCCGGTGGGTTTCAGCGTGGGGGTCAGTAGCGGTTGTAGCCGTAGACCCGGTCGCTATCGGTGCGCGCCAGGTGGATGCGGGCGCTCAGGTCGGCGAAGCGGCGGTTGAGGTCCGCCCGCTCGGACGGCGACAGGCCGTCGACCCGGTAGTTGGCCTCGGCGCTCACCAGCGCGCTGAAGTCGTCGCGCAGGGCGTTAGCCTCGGCGCTGGTCAGCTGACCCGAGCGCACCCCGGCGTCGATCCGGGCGTCCAGGTCGGCCTTGCGGTCCTCGAGATCGACCCAGGCCACCTCCGCGCCTTCGCGGGTGGCGAGCCGGACGCCGTCGTCGATCGCCGCGTAGCGACGGTCGAGGTCCAGCTTCTCTCGGCCCGACAGACCGCCGTAGCGGTAGCTGGCCTCGAGCGAGACCAGCGCCGCGAGGTCGGCGCGCATGGCGCTGGCCTGGCTGGCGGTGATTTCGCCGCTGGCGACGCCCGCGTCGATCCGGTCTTCCATGATCGCCTGGCGTTCGATGATCGGCAGCCAGACTTGGGCGGAGGCCGCCCCCGCGCCGAGTGTCAGCGCGGCCGTCGCGGCCAGCAGGATGTTGGTCCTTTTCATCATCGTTTCAGGCTCCTCAGCGCCTCTTTCCCTCCAGTGTCCCTCGGTTGGGGAGGCGAAACTCCCCTGGCCGGGTTTGGTTCAGCGGGGCCGCGGCATCGATCACGCAGGCGTGAAGTCCCCTCTCCGAGAGCCCGCGCCATGCTCGGCGCGCAGGAACCGGCGGAGGGAGGCCGCGGGTGAAGGCGTTGGCGGTTGCGATCGGCGGCCTGGTCCTGGCCGCCTGCCAGACGGTCCCGGCGGACCGCGGCATCGATGTTATCTATGTTCCGACCCCACATGAGACGGTCGAGGCGATGCTGGCCCTGGGCGACGTGGGTCCCGGCGACGTGGTCTACGACCTCGGCTCGGGCGACGGGCGCATCCCGATCGAGGCGGCGAAGCGCTTCGGCGCCCGCGGCGTCGGCATCGACATCAGCCCCCGGCGCATCGCCGAAGCCAAGGCCAACGCCAGGGCCGCCGGCGTCGCCGGCCTCGTCCGCTTTCGCCGCGAGGACCTGTTCCAGGCCGACTTCCACGAGGCGACCGTCGTCACGCTCTACCTGCTGCCCGAGCTCAACGAACGCCTGAAGCCGCGCCTGCTCGCGCTAAAGCCGGGAACGCGCATCGTCAGCCACGTCTGGGACATGGGCGACTGGAAGCCCGAGAAGACGCTCGACGCCGCCGAGGGCTTCCAGATCCACCTGTGGCGGGTGCCGGAGCGGGCGCGAAGCGCAAATTAGCGCGCATCATCCGCCCCCAATTGTCATCCCGGTTTCGCCGCCAGGCGAAGACCGGAATGACATCCCCGGGTGGGTGCGCTCCCCTAGCCCAACCGCCCGATCGCCTCGGCCACCGCTTTCGGCTGCTCGAGCGTCACCATGTGGCCCGCTTCCGGGATGGACACCAGCTCCGCGCCCAGGATGCCCTTCTTGAAGCCGTGCGCGTAAACCGGCGGGATCAGCTTGTCCGAGTCCCCCCACACGATCACCGTCCGCGCCCGGATCCGGTACATCCGCCCGCTGAGCCCCCGTTCGGGGATCGGGAACAGGATGCGCCCGGCCATGCCGAGCTGGCGGGCGTTGGTGACCAGATAGGCCTGCAGGAAGCCCGGGTCGGTCACGTTGCGGCCGGCGGTCAGCATCGCCGCCCCGGCCTCCGCGTCGTGGAACAACAAGGCCGGCATCTCGTACGGCAGCGTCGCGAACAGGTCGGCGATCGGGTGGTCGTCGTCCCACAGGCCAGCCGGCGCGATCAGCGCCAGGCGCGAGACGTCGTTCGGCTGCACCGCCGCCATCTCGGCCGCGATCATCCCGCCCATCGAGTGGCCCACGAGGATCGGGTCCTTGAGGCCCAGGGCGGCGATCACGTCCCAGGTGTGCAGGGTGAAATCCAGCATGTCGCGGATCTCGGGCGCCTCCTCGCTGTCGCCGTAGCCGGGGATCAGCGGCGCATAGACCCGGTGGCTCTTGGCCAGCTCGGCCAACAACGGGTCTTCGGCGGTCACGCCGCCCGCGCCATGCAGGAAGACGAGGTCGGGGCCCGCGCCACCCACCAGGTAGCGGACGGGCACGTGGAAGGTCTCGACGGTCCGAAGTTCCATGGTCCCCTCCCTCACTCGGCCGGAATCGGCGCGCGGGCCGGAGCGGTCGGCAGCGAGCCGGCGGTCACCCGCTTCGCCAGCGGCTTGCACCAGAATCGGTCGTCGTCGGCGTAGTCCGGGAACATGTTGCGCAGCTTCGGCATCACCTTCTCGGCGAAGAGGCGGGTGGAATACATGCACTTGTCCGCCGGCATGTTCCCCACGTGCATGAGGCAGAAGATGTTGCCCACGTGGAGACCCTTGATCAGCTCCTCCATCCGCTGGCGGACGGTCTCGGGGCTGCCCGCGATCACGTGGCCTTGCTCGGTCAGCTCCTCCCAGGAGAGCTGGGTGTAGCCGCCCACCGGCGGGGCGTATTGCGACAGCGCGCCGGTCTGGATCGTCTTGATGGTCCGGTAGCCGGGCGCGTCGGCGAAGCCCGGATAGACGTGCAGGCAGCGGTTGTAGAAGTAGCTGATGTGCTCCTCGTACAGCTTCTTGGCCTCGGCGTCGGTCTCGGCCACGCAGATGGTCTGGGCGAAGCCGGCCCGGTACGGGCTCTTGTCGGGCGCGCCGCGCTCCTCCACCCGCTTCCAGTAGCCGTTCATCAGCGCCTGGGCCCGCAGGTACCCGGAGAAGCTGAGGTACGAGTAGCTGTAGGTGTTGTCGATGCAGAAGTCGTAGGTCTCGACCGAGCCGCCGCCCGGGATGTGCACCGGCGGGTGCGGCTGCTGGATCGGCCGCGGCCAGATGTTGACGTGGCGCAGCTTGTTGTATCGGCCGTTGAACGCGAACGGCTCGCGCGTGGTCCACGCCTTGATGATCAGGTCGTGGGCCTCCTGGTACTTCTCGCGCGTCAGGCTGGGGATCTGGCCGTAGCAGTAGTTGGTGTCCATCGACGTCCCGACCGGGAAGCCGGCCACCAGCCGCCCGCCCGAGATGCAGTCCAGCATGGCGAACTCTTCGGCCACGCGGACCGGCGGGTTGTAGAGCGCGATGGAGTTGCCCAGCACCACGAGGGCCGCATCGCTGGTCCGCCGCGCCAGGCCCGCGGCGATGATGTTGGGGCTGGGCATGATGCCGTAGCCGTTCTGGTGGTGCTCGTTCACCCCGATGCCGTCGAAGCCCAGCTCGCCCGCGTACTCGAGCAGGTCCATGTAGGTGTTGTAGACCTCATGGCTCTTGGCCGGATCGAACAGCTTCTGGTCGATGTCCACCCACACCGAGCGGTTCTTCTCCCGGAAGTCGTCCGGGAGATACGGCCACGGCATGAGGTTGAACCAGGTGAACTTCATAGGTCGTTCCTCCGTCAGCTCCGCTTCTGACGAGCGGTCGCTTAACGACGATAACCTACGGAGCCCCGGCGCCAAGCTGCGAAAACGACTGATAGTGTCGCTCTATGCAAAATTCCGAAAAGATCGATTGGACCTTTGGTCGCCGCCACCCTACCTAGGGCGTATGGAACACGGAGGACCGCCGATGCGCCTCGCCGCCAAGACCGCCAGTTGGTCGCTGGTTCACATGATCGTCGCCATCGCCGTGGCCTATGCGCTGACGCGCAACTGGCAGGCCGCCCTGGCCGTCGGCCTGATCGAGCCGGTCTTCCAGACCATCGCCTTCGCCGTGCACGAACGCGCCTGGGCCCTGCGCCCCGCGCCCGTCCGCGTGCGCCACCCCCGCTGACCCGAGGAGAGAACGACATGGCCGACAAGTCGCAGAAGGAAATCGCCGCCGGGCTCTCCAGGCTCCTGGCCGACACCTACGCGGTGTATCTGAAGACCCACGGCTATCACTGGAACGTCCGCGGCCCCAACTTCGGCTCGCTGCACGCCCTGTTCATGACCCACTACACCGAGATGTGGGCCGCCATCGACCTGATCGCCGAGCGCATCCGCGCCCTGGGCGAGTACGCGCCGCAGGGCTACGGCGCCTTCGGCCAGCTCTCCCACATCAAGGATGGCGACCCGTCCAAGAGCGCGAACGAGATGCTGCAAGAACTGGCCGCCGACCACGCCACGCTGGTCGCCACCGCCAAGGCCGCCCGCGAGGGCGCCGACGACGTCACCGCCTCGCTGATCGACGCCCGCGTCGAGGCGCACGAAAAGCACGCCTGGATGCTGAACGTCTCGATCGGCTAGCCGGGCCTGGGCGGCGCGCTTGCGGCCGAGGCCGAACGGCGCCCCCGCGGCCAAGGCGTCTGCCTACGCCGCTACAACCCGAACGGCCAGGTATCGTCCTCGCCCGCCGCGATGGCGGGCGCGGGCAGCGGCGTCACGGCCTGGGTCTCGTCGAACCAGACCCAGGCGTCGAACTGTTCGGGCAGCCGGCACTCGACGTAGTGGCTCCAGCGCTCGGTTTCCGGGCGGTAGATCACGCCGATGAACCGCTCCAACCGCGGGTCCGCGAGCCCGCGCCGCAGCGCGCTGTTCACGTTGGGCCGCAGGTCGAGCAGGAAGCGGTCGACGCCGGCGTTGTGCGACTGCCGCTCGTGGCTCTCGGGCAGCGAGGGCCGGACCGACTTGACCTCCATCGGCCCATCCCAGTCGCTGGCGCAGGCCACCGTCCCGCTGTTCGTGCCGAAGCCGATGAGGCAGGTGTCGGCCCAGGCCTCGCGGCAAAGCTGGCCCAGGTTCAGCTCGTCGCGGACCATCCCCATCTCGGTCGCCTGGGCGTCGCCGACGTGGGAATTGTGAGCCCAGACCACGGCCTTGGCGTCGTCGCCTCGGGCCTCCAGCACCGCCTTCAGCGTGTCGAACATGTGCGTGTCGCGCCGGTTCCAGGCCACGTCGCCGCCGTAGTACATCGCCCGGTAGTAGGCCTCGGCGTCGCGCACGAGCCGCGCGCTCTGCGTGGCGTCGAGCAGGGCCTCGTCGCTGCCCGCCGTCTCCTGCAGCTGGCGGGCGAGCATGTCGACCAGCATCGACGTCACGGCGGCCTCGCACTCTGCATAGCGCCCGGATACGGCCATGCGGCCGTAGGCCTGCGGCTCCTGCGCCCAGGGGTTCAGGCAGCCGTAGCGCTCGCGCGCCACCTGCGCCGCCTCGGGATCGACCCGCTCGAGGTATTCCACCACCGCCTTCATCGAGGCGGCCAGATTGTAGAGGTCCAGGCCGTAGATCCCGGCTTGGGCCCCAGGGGCGCGGCCCTCGTTGTGCCGACCGAGCCAGCCCAGGAAGGCGTCGAACTCGGCGTTGCGCCACATCCAGGTGGGGAAGCGCGCGAACGCCGTGAGATCGGACGGCGGCCGCAGGCCACGCACCCGGGCGTCGAGCACCCGCGCGTCGGGCCAATCGGCCTCGAGCGCGATCACGTTGAAGCCTCGGTTCTCCACCAGCCATCGGGTGATCGCCGCGCGGGCGCGGTAGAACTCGGACGTGCCGTGGGTGGCCTCGCCGAGCAGCACCACGCGCGCATCGCCGAAGCGGTCGAACAGGCGGCCGAACGCGGGGTCGTCCAGGTCGGGCAGGGGTTCGGCGGCGAACGCAATCTGAGCCGCCGGGCCGTGGAGCGTCGTCCGAGGCCGGGTCGCCGGCTGCGGACGCGGCTCGGCGAACGTGCGGGGCTGCTCGATCGGCGCCTGCGGGCCGTCCGCGCCGGAATCGCGCGCCGAATGGGCGTTCGGCTCGACGCTCGGCCGAATGTCAGGCATGGCCATGTATCCCGAATTGCACGCCCTTGAAGAGAACCCGCGACGATGCGCGCGGTTCCGGGCCGGGACGGGTGGGAGGACGACGGATGGCGGTCGAGCTTAGGAAGGTCGAGACGGCCTACCAGGGGTATCTGACGGTGCTGATGGCCACCTGCGCCGGCCCCGATGGCCAGACCTTCCGGCGCGAGATCGAGCACCACGGCCGCGCCGCCTGCGTCCTGCCCTATGACCCCGAGCGGAAGACCGCCCTGATGATCAACCTGCCGCGTGCGGCGGTGATCTGGGCGGGCGGTCCGCCCGAGCTGCTGGAAGCGCCGGCCGGCATGGTCGAGAACGAAGATCCCGAGGACACCGCCGTCCGCGAGGCGATGGAGGAATGCGGCGTTGTCCTCCGCCGGCTCGACGCCGTGGGCTCGCCATTCTCGTGCCCCGGCGTCTCCAGCGAGCGCGTCGACCTGTTCCTCGCCGAGTATGGCCAGGCCGACCGCACCGCTGCGGGCGGCGGGGTCGAGGGCGAGAACGAGCTGATCGCGGTGGAGGAGGTGCCGCTGTCGGTGCTGTGGACCTGGGTCGAGCAGCGGCGGATCGAGGACCTGAAGTCGTTGGCCCTGATCCTCGCGCTGCGGGTGCGCCGGCCCGAGCTGTTCGCCTAGCCTTGGCAGCAGTTCGGTTGCGCGAGTGCTAAACTACTGTATTCACGCAACTTTCATAAAGACTCATGCGTACTGTCGTGAAGCGTGGCCGCACGCGCCGCGCGATGCGCGAGGTCGCACATGAAGGTGTCGCCCGAGTTCCGGAAGCAGCTGGAAGGCTACGGCCTGACCACGGCCGAGATCCTCTACCGCATGCCGGACCATCCCAGCCTGCTGCAGAGCTACGTCTGGCAGGACTACGACCTGTTCCCCGACTTCCCGACGCTTCGGAAGTTCCTCGACTTCTGGCAGCGCACGCTGGACGGGCCGCTGTTCAAGGTGACGGTCGGCCACTGCCGGCTGATCCGGCCCGCCGAGCTGAAGGCGATCGGGGCCGAGTTCCGCCTGAACTGAGGTCCCGTCCCGACCGCCTCGACAGCGGGCGAATCCGCGTGGACTGATGACGGCGTGCTGAAGCCCGTCGCCGCCGCCGTTCTCGCCGCCGCGCTCGCCGCCTGTCAGGGCGCGCCGCAGCGGGCCGCGTGCCCGGCCGGCAAGGTCTGCCTCGAATACGGCAACAACTCCGAACCCCAGACCCTCGACCCCGGCAAGGCCAACCTCGTCGACGAGGCCTCGGTGATCGGCGACCTGATGATGGGCCTGACCACCGACTCCCCGGATGCGAAGCCCATCCCCGGCGCCGCCGAGCGGTGGGACGTGAGCCCCGACGGCCTCGTCTGGACCTTCCACCTGCGCGAGGCCCGCTGGTCCGACGGCCATCCCGTGACCGCCGACGACTTCGTCTACGGCCTGCGCCGCACGCTCGATCCGAAGACAGCGTCGATCTACGCTTACCTGCTCTACGTGATCAAAGGCGGCCAGGCGGTGAACGAGGGCAAGGCCCCCGGCGAGACCCTGGGCGCGGCCGCGCCCGACCCGCTGACCGTCCGGCTCACCCTCGAGCATCCCGCGCCCTACCTGCCCGAACTCCTCAAGCACCAGAGCTTCTTCCCCGTGCCGAAGCACGTGGTCGAGAAATACGGCGACGGCTGGGTGCAGCCCGGGCGCTACGTCTCGAACGGCCCGTTCCGGCTCACCGGCTGGCGACTGGGCGACCGCATCACCGTCGAGAAGAACCCGTACTTCTGGGACGCGAAGAATGTCTGCCTCGACCGGGTGAACTACTACCCGACCCCTGACGTGGTCACCGCCGAGCGGCGCGTCGCCCGTGGCGAGCTCGACCTCAACACCCGCTTCCAGTCCAACCGCTACGAGCGGCTGCAGAAGACCATGCCGGGCGTGCCGCACACCGACGTGTCGCTGGCCACGGCCTATCTGTCGTTCAACACCCGCGATGTTGCCGCCTTCCGCGACATCCGCGTGCGCCGGGCCCTGTCGATGACCGTCGACCGCGAGTTCATCACCCGGAAGCTGCTGCGCGCCGGCCAGCTCCCGGCCTACGCGTTCGTGCCCGACATCACCGCCGGCTACGTGAAGAACGGGCCGAAGGTGCGCTGGGCCGGCATGCCGTTCGAGGCGCGCCAGGTCGAGGCGAAGCGGCTTCTGGCTCAGGCCGGGTACACGGCGGCGCAGCCGCTGAAACTCACTATCACCACGCCGAACAACACCGACACCCTGCTCCTGATGGAGGCGGTCCAGGCCGACTGGCGGGCCATCGGCGTGGACGTGAGGATCGCCCAGAACGAGACCGGCGTGGCGTTCAACGCCTACCGCAACCGCGACTTCGACGTGGGCTCGATGAGCTGGTACGGCGACTTCAACGACCCCGTCACCTTCCTGGGCCTCTTCAAGTCCGATACCGGGGCCCAGAACTACGGGGACTATCGCAACCCGGCCTACGACGCCCTGCTCGCCGCCGCCGACCAGGAACCCGACGCGGGCAAGCGGGCCCAGATCCTGGCCCGCGCCGAGCAGTTGATCCTCGACGACGAGGCCACCGTGCCGATCTTCTTCGTGGTGAACCGCAACCTCGTCAGCCGACGCGTCACCGGCTGGGCCGACAACGCGCCCAACTTCCACCGGGCGCGCTGGATGTGCCTGAAATGATCAGAACCTCCCCCGCATGCGGGGGAGATTTCTTCGCTACCGGTTCTCGTACCAGCAGCGCTTCTTCTTGGCCTTGTCCTTGGCGATCTCGTGGCCGGCCACGGCGCCAACGCCTGCGCCGATGATCGTGCCCTCGGTCTTGGAGCCCCGGCCCGCGACCACGTTGCCCAGCACGCCGCCAGCGACCGCGCCCACCACCGTTCCCTGGTTGGCCTTCTTCTTCACATCCTTGCAGACCAGCACCCGCTTGGCCTCGGCCGGCAGCGGGGCGGCCACCAGTGCGCCCGCCGACGTGGCGAACACGAAGGCCGCGATCAGCCTGTTGCGCATGACATCTCTCCTCGGAGCCCCGCCCATCGGCGCATAACCCGCAAGGCCTCGCTTGGGTTTCGTCGCTTGGGTTTCTGGGGCCGCGCCGATACCACTTGAGGCCGGACGCGGATTCGTATCGGGGGCGCGGGTGGAGAAGAAGTCGGTCGCCGGCGGCCTGGTCGTCCTCGTCTGTTTCCTGATCGCCGCCGTCGAAGGCTACGACATCCAGGCCTTCGGCGTGGCCGCACCGAAGATGGTTCCCGAGCTCGGCCTCAACCCGGCGCAGCAGGGCTGGGCGGCCAGCGCGGCGATGATCGGCCTGGTCATGGGCGCCTTCGCCGGCGGCTGGCTCGCCGACCGGACGGGGCGCAAGCCGGTGCTCGTTGGTTCAGTCGCGATGTTCGGGATCTTCTCGCTCGTGACCGCGGCGGCGCTGTCGTACGACGCTCTCTTGTGGGCCCGCTTCGCCACCGGGCTCGGCTTCGGCGGGGCCATGCCGAACCTGATCGCCGTGGCGGTCGAGATCGCCAAGCCCGACCGGCGGGCGGCCACCGTGGCGGCCATGTTCTGCGGCATGCCGGTGGGCGGCGCGACGTCGGCGCTGATCGCGCGGGTCGCGGGCGACGGCCTGGACTGGCGGACCATCTTCATCGCCGGCGGCGTGGTGCCGCTGGTGCTGATCCCGGTGATCGTCCTGCTGCTGCCCGAGACCCGGCCGGCGCACGACCCCGCCGCCGACCGCAATCTCGTGCGCGCCCTCTTCGCCGGGCGGCGGGCGGCGCCCACGGTGCTGATCTGGGCGGCGTTCATGCTGACCCTGGTGGTGCTCTACCTGGCGCTCAACTGGCTGCCGACGCTGGTCGTCGACAAGGGTCATCCACCTGCCCAGGGCTTCGCCGCCGCCATGGCGTTCAACATCGCCGGCGTGGTGGGTTCGCTGCTGGTGGGCGGCGTCACCGACCGGCTGGGCTGGCGCTGGCCGCTGGCGGCGGTCTACGTCGCCCTTGCCGCGGCCATGGCCGGGCTCGCGGCCGCCGCCACGCCGTTCGCGATCCTGGCGCTGTCGGCCGCCGCCGGCTTCCTGGTGATGGGCGCGCAGTTCTCGCTCTATGCCGTGGCGCCCATGCTCTACCCAGTCCACCTGCGCGGCGCAGGGGCCGGCGCGGCGGTGGCTGTGGGCCGGCTGGGCTCCATTGCCGGGCCGCTGATCGCGGGCGAGCTGCGCAATGCCGGCTTCAGCCCGAGCCAGGTGTTTCTGACCATGACGCCGGTGGCCGTCGCCGCGGCCGTGATCCTGCTCGCCCTGGCGCGCACTGCCCGCCCGGCGGCCTGACATGGCCACCGTCGCACGCTTGCGATGGTGGATCGTCGGCCTCGTCTGCGCCGGCACGATCATCAACTACATCGACCGCAACGCGCTGGGCGTGCTGGCGCCGCACCTGACCGAGGAACTCGACCTCTCCACGCAGCAGTACTCGTGGGTCGTGGCCGCCTTCCAGGTGGCCTACACGCTGATGCAGCCCATCTGCGGCGCGATCCTGGACGCGGTGGGCCTGAAGTCCGCCTTCGCCCTGTTCGCGGTGGCGTGGTCGATCGCCGGTATGGGCCACGCCTTCGCCGGCGGCTGGATGTCGCTCGCCGCCTTGCGGGGCCTGCTGGGCGCCAGCGAGGCCGCCGCCATCCCCGCCGGCATCAAGGCGATCGGCGAGTGGTTCGGGCCGAAGGACCGCTCGGTCGCGGTGGGCTTCTTCAACGCCGGCACCTCGCTGGGCGCGATGATCGCGCCACCGCTGGTGATCTGGCTGACGCTGACCTGGGATTGGCGCACGGCGTTCCTGGTCACGGGCGCGCTCGGCATCCTCTGGGCCTTCGCCTGGTGGCGTCTCTACGAGAGCCCGGCCCGCCACGCCGCGCTTTCCGACACCGAGCGCGCCCAGGCCCCGACCGCGTCCCCTGGCGGCGCGGTGGTGCCTTTCCGCGCGCTGTTCCGCCAGCGGGTCTTCTGGGCGCTGGCCATCCCGCGGTTCCTGGCTGAACCCGCCTGGCAGACCTTCAGCTTCTGGATCCCGCTGTACCTCGCCCGCGAGCGTGGCCTGGACCTGAAAGGCATCGCCCTCTTCGCCTGGATGCCCTTCCTGGCCGCCGACCTGGGCGGAATCCTCGGCGGCTACCTGTCGCCCTTCCTGATGGGCCGGCTGAAGCTCGGCCTCCTCACCTCGCGCGCCGCTGGCGTGGCGCTGGGCGCGGTGCTGATGATCGCGCCGGCCTGCGTGGGCTTGGTCCATGGCCCGGTGGCCGCCATCGCCCTCTTCTGTGTGGGCGGCTTCGCGCACCAGATGATCTCGGTGCTGATCAACACCCTGACCACCGACGTCTTCCCGCGCGAGTCCCTGGCCCGGGCCAACGGCCTCGTGGGCATGATGGGCTGGACCGGCGGGCTGCTGTTCTCGCTGCTCGTCGGCGCGCTCGCCGACCGCACCGGCTTCGGCCCGCTGTTCGGTCTGCTCGGTGCGTTCGACGTCCTGGGCGCCCTGGTGCTGTTCGCCCTGCTGCGCCCGATGTGGCGCGACCGGCTCAGCCCCGCGACGGGATCGTGAGGCCCCGCTGCACGGCCGGCCGCGCCAGCCCACGCTCCAGCCAGGCCGGGACGTGCTTCAGCTCGTCGAAATGTACGAGCTCGCGGGCCTCGTAGAAGCCGATGAGGTTCCTCACCCAGCCCAGCAGCGAGACGTCCGCAATGGTGTAGTCGTCGCCCATCATCCACGGCCGCCCGTCCTCGAGCCGCGTCTCCAGCACCTTCAGCAGACGCTCGGACTCCGCGCGGTAGCGCTCGAGCGGGCGCTTGTCCTCGTACTCGCGGCCGGCGAACTTGTTGAAGAAGCCCAGCTGCCCGAACATCGGCCCGGGACCGCCCATCTGCCAGAACACCCACTGGATGGTCTCGTAGCGCCGCGCCGGATCGGCGGGCAGCAGCTTCCCCGTCTTCTCCGCGAGGTAGAGCAGGATCGCGCCCGACTCGAAGAGCCCCAGCGGCTTCCCGCCCGGCCCGTCGGGGTCGATGATCGCCGGGATCTTGCCGTTCGGGTTCAGCGACAGGAACTCGGGCGTTTGCTGGTCGTCCTTGCCGAAGTCCACCAGGTGCGGCTCGTACGGCAGGCCGATCTCCTCCAGCATGATCGACACCTTCACCCCGTTGGGCGTCGGCAGGCCGTAGAGCTGCAGCCGATCGGGATGCTGCGCCGGCCAGCGCGCGGTGATCGGGAAGCTCGAGGGGTCGGCCATTCGGGGCTCCTGGCGCTGGGCGGAACCGCTCAGATGGCGACGCTGCGGCGAAGGTCAATCGCGGCCGGACGCTGGTTTGTGAGATTGCGAATGACTCGCATCAAGCGATGTCCTATAGCGCGACCGTTGTCGCCTGAGGGGAACCATGCGGACCGCGCTCCTGACTTCCACGATCCTGGCCGCCGCCACGCTGGCGCAGGCCGCAGCGGCGCAGACGGCTGACGCAGACCGCGAGGTCGAGGAGGTCACCATCACGGCGGCCCGCACCGTGCTGCCGGCCAACGCCCTGCCCCTGACCGTGGACGTCATCGATGCCGCCCAGCTGCAGCAGCAGGTGACGATCGGGGGCTCGGTGGTCGACGCCGTGGCGGCGCTGACGCCGTCGTTCTCGCCCACCCGCCAGAAGCTGTCGGGCGCCGGCGAGACCCTGCGCGGCCGTTCGCCGCTCTACGCGATCAACGGCATCCCGCAGTCGACGCCGCTGCGCGACGGCTCGCGCGACGGCTTCACCATCGACCCGTTCTTCATCGACCGCGTGGAGGTGATCTTCGGCTCCAACGCGCTGCAGGGCATCGGCGGCACGGGCGGCATCGTCAACCAGGTGACCGTGGGCGCGCCCAAGGCGGAGGGCCTCAGCGGCCGGACCCTGCTGCAGACGGTCGCCGACGACGAGGGCCACGGCGACGGCTTCGGCTACAAGGCCGCAGGCCTGGCGAGCTGGCGCGAAGGCGCGTTCGACGCGACCGTCGGCGCAGCCTACGAGACCCGTGGGGCCTTCTACGACGGCCACGGCAATCGCGTCGGCTTCGACACCGTGCAGGGCGAGACCCAGGACTCCGAGAGCTGGTCGCTGTTCGGCCGCTTCGGCTATGCCGTCAGCGACACCGCCCGCCTGGACCTTATCGCGAGCCGCTTCCAGCTGGACGGCGACGGCGACTACGTGGCCATGATCGGCAACCGCGGGACGGGCACGCCCACGTCGGCCATCCGCGGCAAGCCGCCCGGCGTGCCGGCCCGCGGCCGCACCGAGAGCGCGGCGGTCTCCTACACCGACGACGACCTGATGGGCGGCCATCTGGTCACCCAGCTGTTCTGGAACCGCACGCGCGACACCTTCGGCAGCGATCCGACCCCCATCGCAACCTTCCAGGACGCCCGCATCGCGCCGGTCGGCACGCTGTTCGACCAGTCCGAGAACCGCTCGAAGAAGGTCGGCGCCAAGTTGAGTTACGAGCGCGCCGTCCCCGGCCTGCCGAACCTGACCGCCACGGTCGGCCTCGACATCCTGCGCGACAAGACCGAGCAGGTGCTCATCGCCACCGACCGCAACTGGGTCCCGCTGACCGACTTCCGGTCGATCGCCCCATTCGTGCAGGCCAACCTGGCCCTGTTCGACGAGAAGGTTCGTCTCGCCGGCGGCCTGAGGAACGAGAACGTCCGCATCAAGATCGACGACTTCACGACGCTGGCGTTCTACGGCGCCCGGGCGGTGTCGGGCGGATCGCCCGAGTTCAGCGACACCCTGGTCAACGCCGGCGTCATCGTCGAGCCGGTGGAGGGCGTTCGCGCCTACGCCAGCTACGCCGAGGGCTACACCGTCCCCGATGTCGGCCGCATCACCCGCGCCATCACCCGGGTCGGCGTCGACATCGACAGCTTCCTCGACATCAGCCCGATCATCTCCAACAACCGCGAGATCGGGCTGGAGCTGAGGCGCGGCCCTTTGAGCGCCAGCGCCAGCTACTTCTGGTCCACCAGCACCAAGGGCCAGCTGCTTGTGCTGGTCGGCACGGTGTTCGAGGTGCAGCGCCAGCGGGTCGAGATCGAGGGCCTGGAGCTCAACGCCACCCTGAAGACGCCCATCGACGGCTTGACCCTCACGGCGGGCTACGCCGACCTCAAGGGCCGCACCGACTCAAACGGCGACGGCAACGTCGACATCGATCTCGACGGGGCGAACATCTCGCCCGACCGGATCGTGGGCTCGGTGAACTACAACAATGGCCCCTGGGCGGCGCGGCTGCAGGTGCAGGACTTCCTGTCGCGCGGCTTCGACGGCGCCGACCCCCGCAACAGCTTCGAGGGCTACACCCTGGTCGACGCCTCGGTGCGCTACGACTTCGAGCGCTGGGGCGGCGTGACCCTGGCGGTCGCCAACCTCTTCGACACCTTCTACATCGACTACAACACCGACACCCAGCAGCCGACCAACAACCAGCGCTTCTTCGCCGGCCGCGGGCGCACGTTCACGCTCGCCTGGGACTACCGGTTCTGATGCGCGTCATCGATCTCCTGCACCGCTGGCTGGGCGGGACGATCGGGCTCCTGCTCGCGGTGCTGGGCGTCTCCGGCGCCCTGCTCGTGCACAAGGACATCTGGGTCGGCGTGCCCGGCGCGCGGGACGCCCAGGTGCAGGACACCGCCGCCCTGGCCGCGGCCGCCGAACGGATCATGTCCGGCCCGGACCGGCCGCGCAGCATCGTCTTCGCCTCGAAATCGTTCGGCCTCGACCGCCTGAGCTACGAAGGCCAGCGCGGCGCCTATGCGGACCAGGCGGGCGAAATCGTCACCCGCTGGAACAGCCAGTGGGAGCGGCCGGAGATCTGGCTGTTCGACCTGCACCACCACCTCTTCTATGGCGACACGGGCGAGATGGTTGCGGGCGTGGCCGGCCTCGTGGGCCTGGGCTTCGTGGTGACGGGGCTGATCCTGTGGTGGCCGCTGCGGCGCAGCTACGAATTCCGGCTCTGGCCCAGGGCGGCCTCACGCTTCCCGATCCTGCGCCACCACCGCGACTGGGGTGTGGTGCTCGCCCCCGTGCTCGCGCTGTCGTTGGTCACCGGCTCGATCATGGTGTTCCGGCCGGTCGCCAACCTGATGCTGGGGCCCGGCGCCGCGGCCGAGGTGGACGCCAGCCTCGAGCCCCCGCCGCCGCGCAAGGCGAAGCTCGCGGACGACCTCGACTGGGCCGGCATGATCGCGACCGCGCGCCGGCTGCATCCCGACGCCGAGGTGCGGATCCTGTCCCTGCCGCGCGGCAAGAGCGGCCTCGTCAGCCTGCGGCTGCGCCAGCCGCAGGAGTGGCTGCCCAACGGCCGCACCACCCTGTGGTTCGCCGCCGACACGGGCGAACTGGTCCACGCCCGCGACGCCCTGAAGCTGCCGCCGCGCGCCCAGGCCTACAACGCCCTCTACCCGCTGCACGCGGCCAAGGTGGGCGGCCTGCCCTATCGGCTGGTGATGACGCTGTCGGGCCTGACGCTGGGCCTCTTCGGCACCCTGACCGTCTGGACCTTCTGGTTCGCCCGCAAACCGCGCCAACGCCGCGAGCCGCGCCCGGCCTGAACCGTACTTAATCCGCTCATCCCGGCGAATGCCGGGATGAGCGGGAGATATCTAGGCCATGACCGCCAGGCGGCGCGCGTTGGCCTCCAGAACCTGTTCGGCCTGGCGCATGATGTTCTCCACCAGCACCTTGCAGGTCGGGATGTCGTGGATCAGGCCCTGGCTCTGGCCGACGGTCCAGATGCCGCCATCGGTGTCGCCCTCGCCCAGCACGTTCTTGCGGCCGCGCACGCCGGCCACCAGGTGGCGGACGTCCTCGATGGTCTTCGTCGGGTCCTGCTGGATCTTCACCACCTCCTCCGAGATGGCGTTCCGCGCCACCCGGCTGGTGTTGCGCAGGGTGCGGTTGGTGAGCAGCGTGTCGCGCTCGGTGTTCTCGACGATCTTCTGCTTCACGTTCTCGTGGATGGCGCACTCCTGTGTGGCCATGAAGCGGGTGCCCATGTTGACGCCGTCGGCGCCCAACGCCAGCGCCGCCGCCAGGCTGCGCCCGTCGGCCATGCCGCCCGAGGCGATGATCGGCACGTTCACCGCATCCGCCGTCGCCGGCAGCAGCACGATCAGGCCGATGTCGTCCTCGCCGGGGTGACCGGCGCACTCGAAGCCGTCGATCGAGATCACGTCGCAGCCGTGCTTCACCGCCGAGATCGAGTGGCGGACCGAGGTGCACTTGTGGATCACCTTCACGCCCGCGGCCTTGAAGGCCGGCAGGTGGTCGACGGGCGCGCGGCCCGCGGTCTCGACGATCTTGATGCCGCTCTCGATGATCGCCTGCCGGTACTCGTCGTAGGGGATCGGGTTCAGCGACGGCAGCAGGGTCAGGTTGATCCCGAACGGCTTGTCGGTCAGGTCGCGGCAGCGCTGGATCTCCTTGTGGAGCTCCTCGGCCGACTGGCTGTGGTGGGCGGTGATGAAGCCCAGCGCACCGGCGTTGGCCACCGCGGCCACCAAGGGCGCGTATCCCACCCCGGTCATGCCGCCCATAACCAGCGGGGTCTCCACGCCGAACATCTCGGTGATGCGGGTCCTGATCATCGTAGCTTCCTTCCCCTGGGGCGCGGCCCTGCGGATCATACTGTCACGCCGAAACGCCGCCTGTCTTGCGGTTGCGTCGCGCGCACTGCAGCCAGGGTGACGTGGCGCGAGGCAAGCGCGTCTAGGCGAGCTCCCCCGCCCGCCGCCGAGACGCCCAGATGAGCCACCCGCCGACCAGCGCCATGCCCTGCGCGATCCCCGACAGCAGGCACGCCAGCCCGAGCCCGAGCCGAAGGGCCCAGACCTGGCAGGACCCGCAGGTCCCGAACACGGCGATCCCGATCGCGACGAGGCCTGCAAGGCCGGCGACCACGAGGACGAGGCCGAGGAGTGCGTAGGCGGGACGCGCGACGATCATGGGACGCTCCTACGCGGCCATTGTCGCATGTTCTGGCT
>NZ_DASWTE010000285.1:0-15907 GCF_036402295.1 Phenylobacterium sp. | reverse complement strand
CCCACCTCGCCGGGCCGCACCGGATGACCGGTCGCGGCTTCCAGCAGGGCCTCCATCAGGGCGGTCTTGCCGGAGCTCGTGGGGCCGACGAGCGCAAGCGCCCGAACCGACCCCGTTTCTCGGATTGCCATGGATACGTTCTCCCATCACCGATGGCGCCGAGGGCGCCCCGTCATGCGGGAGATCGAAGCGCCCGTGCGCGCGGTTATGGACGGTCGACGACCGGTACTGGGCCGGTCGAGGCCGCCCTGTGACAGAAACACTACGCCCGGAATTTGGGCCGGCGAACCTCACGAAGCCGTGAGCCCGCGATCGTCGCCTCGTCCAGGGGCGCCTCGGAGGCGCGGCCGTAGAGCCAGCCCTGGGCGTAGTCGACGCCAGCGCGGCGGACGGCGTCCTCGGCCTCGGGCGTCTCCACCATTTCGGCCAGGGTGCGGACCTTCAGCTCGCCGCACATGTTGACGAGGTGACGCACGAAGGTGGCCTCTCGGCCGCCATGCTGCAGGTCGCGGATGTAGCGGCCGTCGATCTTCACGAGGTCGAGGGTGAGCTGCTGCAGATAGGCCAGCGAGGCGGCGCCGGCCCCGAAGTCATCCAGGCACACTTCGCACCCGGCGGCGCGCAGGGCCTGCACGTGCCGGTCGGCCACGGCCAGGTCCTCGATGGCGGCGCTCTCGGTGAGCTCGAACATCAGCCGGCCCTGGGCCCAGGGCCGCTCGCGCAACAGGCCGAGGGCGCGGGAGACGTAGGCGTCGCTCATGATGCTGCGGCCCGACACATTGACCGCGAGGACGAGACCCGGCTCGCGCTCCAGCACCGCGAGCGTCTCCTCCAGCACCGCGCCGTCCAGCGCCTCGATCAGGTCCATCTCCTCGGCCAGGCGGATGGCCGGGAAGGGGCTGCCGTCGGAGCCGAAGCGGACCAGCACCTCGTGGTGGTGCAGCCGGCTGTCGGCGAGTGCGACCACCGGCTGGAAGGCGAGGCTGAAGCGACGGCGCCGGATCGCGGCGCCGAGGGCGCCGGTCTTGCCGAGCGCCGCGCGCATGGCCCGCGCCAGCGCCTCGGCGAGGTCAACCGGGAGCGGCCGCGAGAGGCCGTCCCGGACCACCTGGTTCAGCGCGAACCGCAAGGCCTGGGCCGCCTGCCGGGGCCGCACGGCGCCCGTCAGCGGCAGCGCCGCGGCCTGGGGCGTGATCCCCGGAACGCCGAGATCGGCCAGCACGCGGCCCAGCCGGTCGGCCATGTCGCCGGTGGCCTCGTCACGGCCGCGGACGAGGGCGTAGCGTCCGGGGCCCACCGCCGTCGGCGCCTCGCCGAGGTAGGCCTGGGCGCGCAGGGCGCCGGCGACCAGGGCCTCGAGCTGTCTCGCGTCCCGGGCCTGCGGGTCGGAGAGGCCCTCAAGCTGCACAAAGGCGAGCTCCAGCTCCTGTGAGGCGCCGGCCAGCAGCTCGCAGGCGCGCGCCTCGAAGGCCTCGCGGTCGTGCAGCCCGACGCCGCGGGGGGCGTTGGCGCGGCTCAGCGCGCACGAGATCGCCCCCTGGTTCTGCGGCAGGCGGATCGCGGTCAGCGTCGCGAAACGGTTCTGACCGCCTTCGACGCCCACAACGACGGGCCCCACGCGGGCGCCGTCGCCCAGGCCAGCCAACAGGGCGTCGACCATCGGGTGGTCGGCGGGGTCGATCAGGCTGCGCCAGGAGCGGTTGGTGAGCGCGGTGTCGGCGACGCCCAGCACCGCCTCGCCCGCGCCCAGCGCAAAGCCGATGCGCCCGTCGAGGCGGACCTCGAGCAGGAGGTCGGCGGCGGCGAAACCGAAGCCCAGGAAACGGTGGGGGTTGGACAAGCGGGGGCGATCCTTCGCCCGCTTCTATCCGCGGCAGCCTTAAGACGACGTATGCGCCGAGGCCCACTAGACGCCGGCGGTCCACGCGCGCTAGCCAGCCCACATGCCGCCCGAGCGCCCCACCGCCCGCGTGCTCCTGCTGGACCGCGCCGACCGCATCCTGCTGCTCAAGGGCCGCCTGCCAGGCCATCCGGAGCGGTCGGGCGCGTGGTTCACCGTGGGCGGCGGGGTGGAGGCGGGCGAGACCTTCGTCCAGGCGGCCGCGCGCGAGATCCGCGAGGAGACCGGCATCGCCGACGCAGTGCTGGGACCGGTGGTCTGGGTGCGCGAGGGCGTCCTCAGGATCCCCGAGCCGATGCTGTTCAAGGAGTGCTACATCGTCGCCCGTTGCGGGGGCGCCGAGCCGACGCGCGAGGGCTGGAACGCGCTCGAGCGCGACCTGATCGACGACATCCGCTGGTGGACGCTGGCCGAGCTCACCATGACGACCGAGGGGGTCTTCCCACCGGGGCTGGCGCGGCGGCTGCCGCCGATCCTGGCGGGGCAGTTCCCGGCCGAGCCGGAGCTCATTCCCTGGGACTGAGCGTCACGCTAGCGTCGCACCTTCAACGCTAGGAAGCCTCATGATCGCAGCCCTCATCGCCGCCGCAGCCGTCTCCGCCGCCTGCAACCTGGAGAAGCCGTCGGGCCAGCCGGGCTGCACGCGGGCCGCCGTCGACGCCCTGCCGATGAACGCGATCCAGGCGATCGGCACGCACAACAGCTACAAGATGGCGATCGCGCCCAATGAGATGGCGATGATCCGAGCCGCCAACGCCCGCGAGGCCGACGGCATCGACTACAGCCACCCGCCGCTGACCCAGCAGCTGGACGCCGGAGCCCGGCAGCTGGAGATCGACATCGTCTACGACCCGGACACCGGCCTCTACGCCGGGCCGACGGGCTTCAAGATGGCCGGCGCCAATGCGGTTCCGTACGATTTCGCGCCCTACCGCCAGCCGGGCCTCAAGGTCGTGCACGAGCCCTCGGTGGACTATCGCGTCACCTGCCCGCTGTTCACCCAGTGCCTGAAGGAGGTCCGCGCCTGGTCGCAGAAGCATCGCGACCACGTGCCCCTGCTGATCCTCCTGAACCTCAAGGAGGGTGGGATCTCGATGCCCGGCGCGATCAAGGCCCCGGTGTTCGACGCCAAGGCCATGGACCTGATCGACGCCGAAATCCGCTCGGTGTTCCCCGAGGCCAGCCTGATCACGCCCGACCAGGTGCAGGGCAAGCACGCCACGCTGCGCGAGGCCGCGGGCGCCGGCGCCTGGCCCAGGCTCAGGGATGCGCGCGGCAAGGTGATGATCGCCCTGGACTGTCCGCCGGCCCAGGTCGCGCGCTATCGCGGCGAGCGCAAGGTGCTGGAGGGCCGCGCGGCGTTCGTGAACATCGAGGAGGGGTCGCCGGCCGCAGCCTACATCACGCTCAACGAGCCCAAGGAGCAGGCGGCGCGGATCGCCGCGGCGGTGAAGGCCGGCCTGATCGTGCGTACCCGCGCCGACGCCGACACCCGGGAGGCGCGCACCAACGACACGAGCCGCCAGACCGCGGCCTTCGCGTCCGGAGCGCAGTACATCTCCACCGACTACATGACGCCGGACACGCGGTTCGGGCCCTATGTGGCCAAGCTGCCGGGCGGGGGCGCGGCGCGGCTCTCGCCGGTGCAGCCGGGCAGCTAGCGATCCTCCGCGAGCAGGGTTCTCGGCGCATCCTTGCTCGCGGTCTGTGCGCCGGCGGGCGCCGCGGCCGTGGCGGCCGAAGGCGTCTGCTCGGTCACCGTCAGGCTGGGCGTCTTGTCCTTCTTGCCGAACAGGCCTTGCGCGAGGCGCTTGAAGAGGAAGCCGCCGGCGAACTTGCCGACCGGACCTGCGACCGCCGCGCCGGCTGCGCCGCCCGCGACGCCGACGGCGGTGGTTCCGACCACCGTCCCGACGCCCCCGCCCTTGTCCTCCTTCGCGACGATCACCGGCGCGACCTTCTCGGGCGGCGCCAGTTCGGGGGCAGGCGGGGCGGCTTCGGCGGCGGGTGGCGGTGGCGCGATGACCGGCGTCGGGGCCGGCTCGGTCGGCGCCACCGTGGGCAGGGGCGCGAGAACCGGGGGCGGCGACAGCTGCGCCGGCGTGTCCTGCGCCATGGCGGCGCCGGGCGCTGCGATCGCGCCGCAGAGGACGAGGCTCAACAGGGGACGCATGATCGACGCTCCACGAGGGCATACCTCGACACGAGCGCTAGCAACGCCTCTGCGGCGTTGCGGTTCAGCGGGGCTGAACGGGGGGCCGTCGAAACAGCCCCCCAGAAGTCTTAGCCGGTGACCTTCAGGTTGGTCGCGGAGGTCTTGCCGCTGCGACGGTCCTGCTCGAGGTCGAAGTTGACCCGCTGGCCCTCGTTGAGGCCCGACAGGCCGGCCTGCTCGACCGCCGAAATGTGCACGAAGATGTCCTGGCCGCCGCCCTCGGGCTTGATGAAGCCGAAGCCCTTGGTGGGGTTGAACCACTTCACTTCGCCGGTGCCGGAGCCCATCACCGCGCCGCGCTGGCGATCGCCGCCGCCGAAGCCGCCGCCGCCACCGCCACCGAAGCCGCGGTCACGACCGCCGCCACCGTAACCGCCGCCGCCGCCGTAGCCGCCGCGATCACCGCGGTCGAAGCCGCCGCCGCCCGATCGGCGCGGGGCCGATGACGGTACACCGTGTTCGGTGACGACGATGCTCGTCGCCGCCAGCTTGCCGGAACGTCGATCCTGTTCGAGCTCGTACTCGACCTTGTCGCCTTCGTTCAGGCTATCCATGCCTGCTTGGTTCAGGGCTGAGATGTGGACGAAGACGTCAGAGCCTCCGTCGTCCGGTTGGATGAAACCAAAACCTTTAGCCGTATTGAACCACTTAACCGTGCCGCTCGCCATTCGTCGCAACCTAACCGAGATAGAAGTCCCACGCCGCCCACAGAGCGGCGCCCGGCTAATCGCGCTGACGAGCCGTGCGAAAGTTGTAGCCGCGGATTTTCCGTTAGACCAGCGGTCGTGACACACGTCGGTATTCAGAATATGGGAGCGGCCCTTTCGCCCCAGGATCGCAGGCAAGGCTGAGCTTTGAAGAACATCTGCGTTTTCTGTGGGTCATCCCCCGGGACCGACCCCAGGTTCATGGAAGAAGCGGTTCGCTGCGGGACCTTGATCGCGCAGGCGGGGCTGACGCTGGTGTATGGCGGCGGCAAGGTCGGGCTGATGGGCGCGGTGGCCGATGCGGCCTTGGCGGCGGGCGGCCGCGTGCTGGGCGTGATGCCCGAGGACCTGGTCAACGCCGAGATCGCGCACCGCGGCCTCACCGAGCTGCACGTCGTCCAGTCGATGCACGAGCGCAAGCTGCGCATGGCCGACCTGTCGGATGCGTTCCTCTGCCTGCCGGGCGGTCCCGGCACCTTCGAGGAGATCTTCGAGCAGTGGACCTGGGCGCTCCTGGGCATCCACGCCAAGCCGTGCGGCTTCGTGAACGTCAGCGGCTACTACGACCTGACGCGCGAGACGATCCAGAAGATGGCCGACAACGGCTTCATCGGGCAGCCGTACGTCGACATGCTGATCTACGCCGACGGCACGGCCGAGGCGCTGGACGCCTTCCGCGGCTACGTCGCCCCGCCGCCGAAGTGGAGCACCGCGAACCCGCGACCTTAGACCTCCAGCCGGTACACTCGCTTCGCCGTGCCGGAGAACAGGGCTGCCTTCTCGTCGGCCGAGGCGCCGGCGGCCAGCCGCTTGAAGGCGTTCCACAGCACCGCGTAGGTGCAGCTGCCCATGTCGACGGGGAAGTTCGACTCGAACATGCAGCGCTCGGCGCTAAAGGCCTCGATGCAGGTCTCGATGTACGGGCCCCATTCCTTCGCCAGCTGTTCGGACGGGACCCGCGGCTCGGCCAGGAACGAGGGGAAGTTGCAGAACGCCATGGCGAGGCCGCCCAGCTTCACCACCACGTTCTGGCATTTCGCCAGCTCGCGGATGTTGTCGCGCCAGATCGGGAAGCGCTCTTCCAGCCGGCCGGTGTAGCTGCCGCGGCCGATCGGTGTGCCCACGTGGTCCAGCACGATCGTGGTGTCGGGGAAGGCGCGGGCCAGGTCGGTCAGGTCGGGGAGCTGCGGCTCCAGCATCCAGGCGTCGAAGCTGAGGCCCATAGGCGCCAGGTGCTTGAACCCGGCGCGGAAATCGTCGCGCAGGTAGTGGCCCGCCTGGATGCGGTTGAGCGGCCCCAGCACCTCGGTGTCGGCGTCCCAGGACGCGCTGTTGCGGATGCCGCGGAACCGGCCGCCGCCGACGCGCACATGCGCCTCCAGCACCGGCTTCACCGCATCGCCCAGGGTCAGGTCCGCATTGCCAACGATGCCGGCGCAGGCGCGGGTCGCGCCATAGAGGCCGCTCGCGCTCATGGCCGCAACGCCGTTCACGAACTCGGTCTCGCCGACGCAGCGCATCTCCACCGGCCCGTCGGCCTTGTAGAAGGCGCGGCACTCCAGGAAGACCGTCGCGACCACGTTGTGGCCCGAGCCGGTGTCGGCCAGCAGTTCGTCCAGCAGATAGCGCTGCGCCGGCTTGATGGCCGTGGTGAACGGGTGCTCGGGGCCGGTGGCCGGCGGCAGCATGCGCCGGTCCCACAGATGGTGGTGCGGATCGACGATCGGCAGCTCCGGCTCGAGGATGGCTTCCGGCATGAGGTCCTCCCGCTCTGGTCGTTGCGGGGCACGCTAGAGGCCGTCCGTGACGGGCTCAACCGCCGAACGACTTGCGGACGCGCAGGAAGTAGTTGCGGCCGAAGTAGGTCTCCCGCTCGGTCAGGGTCGGCGCGAGGCCGCCGTTGCGGGGGCCGGGATGGGTGAGCGTCACGCGCCGGAAGCCGCGGTTCGTGAGGTTGCCCACCTCGGCGCGGACGCTGATGTCGGGCCTGGGCCGCCACTCGCCGAACACCATCACGAACGGGTCCAGCTTCTGCTCGTCCACGGCGTTGAAGCGATAGTAGTAGACCTGCCAGCCGCCGTAGCCGCTGACGCCCCAGGTCAGGTTCCAGGCCGGCAGGTCCTGGGTGAAGTGAGCCTCCCACTCCATGTGGCGCAGGTTGGAAATCTGGCGGCGTTCGCCGGTGGTCGGGTCGTCCACGCGCGACCACCGCTTCACCACGTAGCCCTTGAGCTGGGCCCCCTTCAGGCCGGTCTTGTCGAGGGGAAGCGTCAGGTCCATCCGCAGGATGTCCTTGCGCCCGTCGCCAATGTTGGTGGGCCGGTCGAAGACGCCGCCGGACGTAAACACCGGCCCGCGGTCGACCACGCCTGATACGAAGAAGCGGCGCGCGGTCAGGATCACCGATCCACGGCCCCAGAAACGGCGCTCGAAGGCGGCCTCGACCACCCACGCACGCTCGGGCTCGAGGTCGACGTTGCCAGCGGTGACGCCGGTGTCCGTATTGAGGCTGGCCTGGGCCACGAAGTCGTTGAAGTTGAGCTGGCCCACCTCGCGCTCGACCCGCACACGGAGCTGATTGGCCTCGTCGGGCGACCAGGTGCCGACCAGACGCGGCTTCAGGTAGCTGAGCGTCTTCTCCAGTCGCACGTCGCCGTCGGACGTCACCGTCGAACGCTCGTAGCGGATCGAGCCGTCCAGGCTGAGGCGCGGCGAGACCCGCCAGCTCGCCTTGCCGAACAGCTCGCCGCGATCCTCCTCCACGACGACGTCGGCGCCGGGCAGCGACACGTCGGTCCCGTCCACGGCGAACGCGGTCTGGCTGTCCAGACGGTTGTGGGCGGCCTCGCCGCCGGCTTCCAGCGAGAGCGCCGGGTTCCAGCTGAACTTCACCACGGCGCGGCCGATGATCTCCTGCGTTTCGCGGTCGAGGCGGAAGCGCTGCTCGCCGTCGCGCGAGGTCTGGCCGGAAGTGAGCGTGCTCTCGTCGCTCTGCGCCAGGGCCACCAGCTCGAGGGTCGCGCGGCTCGACAGGGGCCGGGTGAAACGGGCTCCCGCCTCCCGCTCGTCGTCGAGGTAGGTCTGGTCTGTGCTGCGGACGGCGCCGGTCGCCACGTCGCGCGAGTCCTCCTCGAACTTGAGGTGGTTGCCGTAGTAGCGCCCGTTGAGCCGCAGGGTCCCGCCGGCCAGCGAAACCTCGTAGGCCCCCGTTGCCTGCTCGATCCACCCGTCGTCCTCGGACTCGATGGTGAAGCGGCTGACCCCGGACGGGGCGAGCGTCACGCCCGTGGCCGGACCGACAAGGCCGCTGAAGCCGCGCCCCCAGAGACCTGAGACCTCCCACTTGCGTCCATCGCTTCCGCCTGACGCCTGGCCGTTCAGCCCCCCGAAGCTGCGGCCGTCCTCCGCGTGCTGGGCCTCCGCCTGAACGTGGCCGCGGACCGCGGCGTCCTTCTTCAGCACCACGTTGGCGACGACCGCGCGGCCTTGCATGTCGATGCCCGGCCCGCCGCCGCGGATCACCTCGATGCGGGCGACCTTGCTCGCGGAGATGCGACCCAGGATGTCGTACAGGCCATCGGTCTTGCTGGCCGGGCGCTGGCCGTCGATCAGGACGTTGCCCGCCGTGCCTTCGAAGCCGCGGGCCCCTGAGCCGGACTCCAGCAGGAAGCCGGGCAGCCGCTCGATCATGTCGCGCGCGGTATCGGGCTGCCGCGCAGCGAAGAACGCCGGCGGATAGGCGATCACGCCCTCCGCCGGCGCCGCGGCGGCGATCGCCTGTGCGAGGATCAGGCCGATCATTCGCCGCTCCAGGTTCCGGCGAGCGCGTTCACCCCGCGGCGCTCGCCCGGTCGGGCCTGGTCCCCGATGATCCAGCCGGCGGGGCAGGGACCCACGCGCCGGAAGCGCCGCACCTGCCGCGCTGTCGTCCCGCTGCCGTCCAGGACGGTGAGCGCGAAGGCGGCCGTGTAGTCCTGCCGCAGGTCGCCGGTCCGGGTGAGGGTCAGGCCGTAGCGGCGGCCATCGATCTCGCAGCGCACGGCGTAGAGGTGCGGCCGGTCGACGGCGTCCCGGTGGGGCAGGCAGGGCCGGCCCCAGACCTCGGCGTCGGCGCGGGCGAAGCCGTCGCGCATCGGCTGGTTCGTGCAGACCAGGGTGGTCCCGTTCACCCGGCCCTCGGCGTCGAAGCTCTCCACGCGCCAGAGTTCGGGCGGGTCCAGGGCGGTCTGCTTGGCCTCGATCCGGGACTGCGCGGCGGGCGCGCCGCAGGCGGCCAGCGCCAGCAGGAGGCAGGGGGCGAGAAGGCGCACAGACGCAAGCCGTCGCGCCCGGAATTGCGGGTTGGTCACGGAAGTCTCCGAAGGTGTGAAGGCCGCTTAGGGCTCTTTGCGCGACGGTGCGTCGATCAGCACCACCGAGACGGTGGGACGCCCGTGCTGCTCCAGCCACACGATCACCGGCGGCGGATGCTTCTCGCCGGGCGGCTGGGCGTTCCACGCCATCAGCGCGGCGGTGACGATGCCGAAGCCCAGCAGGATCGATCCGGTCAGGCCGTCAAAGGGCGCGCTCGCCCGCAGGGCCGCGACCCGCACCTCCAGCGGGTGCGGTCCCCGCGGCAGCCAGTGACACCCGAACGGCAGGGCCTGGGCGGCGAGCTGGGTCTTGAGCAGTGTGCGGGCGTAGAGGGCGCGGTCGTGCGGCCGGTGGCGTAGCACGCCCGCGTCGCAGGCCAGCTCCTGGTCCAGCCGCATGACATGGACGGCCAGGTGGACCAGCGGGTTGAACCAGCACAGCGCCTGGAAGGCCGTCGCCAGCGCGCCGGCGCGCGGGTCGGCGCGGGCGATGTGCTGGCGCTCGTGGGCGCGGATCAGGTCGCGCTCCTCGGCCGTGTAGCCGCCGTCGTCGGCCGGCATGACGATCCGCGGATTGACGACGCCCACCACCGACGGGCCGGCGCGGCCGAGGCGGGCGGCGGCCAGGAACCGCAGCTGGGCGCGGGTGAAGAGCGCGACGAGCAGCGCCAGGCCCGCAACCCAGGCCAGCAACGCCAGGCCGGAGTGGTCTCCGGCCAGGGCGAACGGGTCGGCGCCGGGATCGTCCAGGGTCACCGGCGGCGGCATGAGGGTGGCCACGAAGGCGATCGGGGGAATGGCCCAGAGGCGGTAGGCCAGCTCAGGGCCGAACGCGCGCCGCATGGGAATCCGCAGCGCCAGCACCGCCAGGATCGCCAGGCCGCCTACCAGGTTCGCCCGGATGATCGCCGCCAGGATGTCACTCGTCATCGGCGTCCCACTCCGCGATGCAGCTGCGTCTTACATGCGTAGCCTAAGCAGAAGTTACGCCTGTAAAATGCCCTGTCAAGCGACGTCTCACGGTCACAATGCGCGACCTCGGTGACGGCGGATTTATGGCGAAGCTCGCCCCAAATGGGGCGCTGCTCAGGGGCGGATGGATTCGACCGTCGCGGACACGACGGCCGTGCCGTCCGAGCGGACGGCGACGCCCTTGCGGCGCTTGAGCAGGCCGATGCGCACCTCGAGCGGATGCAGCCCGCGCGCCGGCCAGTAGCAGCCGAACGGCAGGGGCGTGGCGGCGAGCTGGGTCTTCAGCAGAGTCTCGCCGTAGAGCGTGCGCGCGTCGGGCCGGCCGCGGATCACCGCGGCGTCGCAGGCCAACTCCTGGTCCAGCCGCAGCAGAAAGGCGGCCAGGTGGACCAGCGGGTTGAACCAGCACAACGCCTGCAGCAGCGCCGCCAGGGCCGCGGCGCGCGGGTCCTTGCGGGCCACGTGCTCGCGCTCGTGTGCGCGGATCAGCTCGCGTTCCTCGGCCGTGTAGCCGGCGTTCTCGGCGGGCAGCAGGATACGCGGATAGATCAGACCGACGACCGCGGGGCCGGCGATCCCGGCGCGCACATCGGCCATGAATCGCGCTTGGGCCAGGGTGAAGGCGGCGCCTACGCCCAAGGCGCCGAGCGCCCAGACGGTCGCCAGCACAGTCAACGGCAGGCCGAGAGGCGGAGCGGTGATCGGGGCGTTGGCGTGCTGGATCAGCACCAGCACCGGCGACAGGAACCCCGCCAGCGGCGGCAGGAGCCACAGGTTGTACGCGGCGCTGGGGCCGGCCAGCCGGCGGGCCGGGAGGCGGGCGAGGGCAACGACCGCCACCGCCGCGGCGCCCACGACGTTGGCGAGGAGAAAGGCGCTGGCGATCACGGCGCCCGGATCCGGGCCGAGGACCGCCTGCAGCGAGCTACTCGCCATCGCCGTCCAGCTCCGCGATCAGCTTCTTCAGCCGCGTCACCTCGGCGGGCGACAGCGCACGGTGCTGGGCATAGTGCGCGACCAGCGGGGCGAGCTGGCCGCCGAACAGGCGGTCGAGCAGGCCCTGGCTCTCGCCGGTGACGTATTCTTCGCGCGTGACCAGCGCCTGGTAGAGGGCGCGGCCGCCGGACCGTTCGGACTTCAGCGCCTTCTTCTTCAGGAGGCGGTTGATCAGCGTCTTGACCGTCGCCTCGCCCCATTCCTGGGCGGGGCCGACCGACTGCACCAGCTCCTCGGCGGTGAGCGGGCCCTTGGTCCAGAGGGCTTCCATGATGTGGCTTTCGGCGCCGGAAATTTTCGACATGTGTGGGTTCTTCAGCATCTTACGCGCGTAGCAAGTCGCTGACGTTACGCGTGTAAATTGGACTGTCAAGCCAGTCGGGGAACTTCCATAGTCGCCTGAGTCCAGGGGGCGAATTGATGGCGGAAGCGGCAGCGGCCGGGGCGGACGTCCCATCCCATCACGGCAAGGTGGGGGTCCTGGGAGCCGCGGCCCTGGTGGCGGGCTCGATGGTGGGCTCGGGCGTCTACCTGCTGCCGGCGACGTTCGGGGCGGTGGGATCGATCTCGATCCTGGGCTGGGGCGCGGCCATGATGGCGGCGCTCGCCATCGCCGGCATGTTCGCCTGGCTCAGCAAGGCCGCGCCGGAGGCGACCGGCCTGGGCGGCTATGTCCAGGCGGGGCTCGGCCGGTTCTTCGGCGTGCAGACCGCCGTGGCGTTCTGGACCCTCTGCTGGATCGGAAACGTCGCCGTGGCGCTGGCCGTGGTCGGGGCGGGGGCCTTCCTCGTCCCCGGCCTGAACGAGCCGGGCCCGCGGCTCGCCACGACGCTGGCGGCGGTATGGTTTGCGGTGGGCGTGAGCTGGGTGGGGCCGCGCGCCGTCGCTCGGCTGGAAGGCTTCACCCTGGGCATCGGCTTGCTGCCGGTGGTGCTGGTGGCGATCGTGGGTTGGTTCTGGTTCCAGCCCGAGGTGTTCCTGGCGTCCTGGAATCCGCAGGGGCTGGCCGTCGGTGAGGCCGTGGGCCGCTCGGCGCTGACCGCCTTCTGGGCCTTCCTGGGCCTCGAGTGCGCGGCGGCGGCGGCCGGCGTGGTCCGCGACCCGTCGCGCAACGTGCCGCGCGCCACCCTGATCGGCGTGGTCGGCGTGGCCGCGCTCTATATCGCGGCCACCTCCGTGGTCATGGGCATCATCCCGGGCGCCCGGCTGGCGGGATCCACCGCGCCCTTCGCCGACGCCGCCCAGGCGACCCTTGGCCTGGCGCTCGGGGCCGCGATCGCGGTCTGCGCGCTGCTGCGCGCCGCGGGCTGCCTGACGGGCTGGACCCTGGTCACCGCCGAGACCACCCGCAGCGCCGCCGACGTCGGCGTCTTCCCGGCGTTCTTCCGCACCCGGCCGGGCGAGCGGGCGTCGCCGGTCAACCTGCTCACCGCCGGCGTGCTGATGACCCTGGTGGCCGTGCTGACCGCCACGCCCACCCTGGGCGAGCAGTTCGGCACGCTCGCCAACATGGCCGTCCTGCTCGCGCTCTACTGTTACATCCTGGCCGGCGCGTCGCTGACCCGACTGGCGCGCGGGTTCGAGAACGGGCGGCGCGTCGCGGCCATGGCGACGGCGGGCCTGGCCATCGCCTGTGCGCTGGCGCTGATCGCCCAGGCCAAGCCGCTGGAGCTGGGTCTGGCGGTCGTCCCGCTCGCCGGGGCAGGCTTGCTGTATCTTTGGCTCCGGCGGCGCTAAAAGGCCCGCCCATTCACGGCGGAGGCCAGGGATGCTGCCGGTCGAACTCTATCGTGGCGACGAGGCCTTGCGGAACGACCGCGAGAAGGTGCTGCGCCGCGCGTGGCAGTTCGTGGGCCATGTGAGCCAGATGCCGGCCGTCGGCGACTACCTTGCCGACGTGGTTGGCGGTGCGCCCGTGGTCGTGGTGCGCAAGGCCGACGGCGAGCTGGCCGCCTTCCACAACGTCTGCCGCCATCGCGCCGGCGCCCTGGTCGCGGACGGTGTGGGCAACTGCGGCGAGGTCTTCACCTGTCGCTACCACGGCTGGAAGTACGCGCTGGACGGGCGGCTGCGCAGCGCCGTCGACTTCGGCGCCCTGCCGGGCTTCGACCCGCGGCAGTACGGCCTGTTCCCAATCCGCGTGGAGAGCTGGCGCGGCCTGGTGTTCGTGAACGCCGACCTCAACGCCGCGCCGCTGGCCGAGCTGATGGCGCCGCTGGGCGGCCGCTGGGCCGAGGGCCAGGCCGAGTTCCCGCTGGTGGAGACCCGCCAGCACTCCATCCGCTGCAACTGGAAGGCCTACGTCGAGAACTACCTCGAGGGCTACCACATCAGGATGGTGCACCCGGAATTCGACGGCGACGTGGTGGTGGCCGAGTATCGCACCGAGATCGAAGGTGAGGTGATCTTCGCCCACGCGCCGATGCGCGACGCGTCTGTCTACGGCGGCCTCTGGGCCTGGCTCTGGCCGAACCTGGCTGTGAACGTCTACCGCCACGGCTACATGATCGAGCGGATGACGGCGATCGGCCCCGCCGAGACGCGGCTGGACTACTTCTACTTCTTCGACCCCGCGTACACCGACGAACTCGCGCCGATGTTCGAGCTCTCCGACCTGGTCACCGCCCAGGACCTGCAGGTCTGCGAGGAAGTGCAGCGCAACCTCGAGGCCGGCGTCTATAGCGGCGGGGTGCTGTCGCCGAAGCACGAGCAGGGCGTGGCCTGGTTCCAGGACCGCATCGCCGCCGGCCTGGGCCTGCCGCAGCCGCCGAGGCTGGCGGCCGTCGGCTGAGCGACTGAGGGAACACCTGCGCTGATCGCGTGCTATGCTGCAGTCAGACAACGGAGCCCGCAGATGAAGCTCTCCGACGAGGACCGCGACCGCCTGGCCCTGCACACGGCCTTCGCCGTGCACCAGATCGCCCGCTGGATCGCCACCCGCGACGACGTGCCGAAGGACATCCGCGACCGCCTGCGCGGCCACATCAGCGCCCTGGAGGGCGTGATGGTCACCAGCGGCCACGACTGGATCCGCGACGAGATGGAAGCCACCGAAGCGGCGCTCAACGCCTGAGGCCGCTACTCCGCCGCCAGCGCGGCCGCCGGCTTGCGTGAGCGGTGGTAGGGGCGGTCGCCGAGGATCGTCGCGCGGTTCATCACGCGGCGGTTCGGCAGGTAGTCGTTGACCGCATAGTGCTGAGTGATCCGGTTGTCCCAGAACGCCAGGGCGTTGTCGCTCCAGCGGAAGCGCACCTGGAACTCCGGCTTCGTCACGTGCTCGAACAGCATGCCGAGGATGGCGTCGCTCTCCTTGCGGCGCAGGCCCTTGATGCGCTCGGTGAAGCCGAAGTTGACGAAGAGGGCGTCTTCGCCGGTCTCGGGATGGGTGCGCACCACCGGATGCAGGACGGGCGGATGTTGCTCGGCGGCCTTGGTATGCTTCTCCGCGCCGGCGGCGTTGGCGACGATACCGCGCACCGGGAAACCGCGCGCGAAGTCGTGCACCGCATCCAGCCCCTCCAGAAACCCGCGGAACGCTGGCGACAGCGCCTCGTAGGCGGCCTTCATGTTGGCCCAGATCGTGTCCCCGCCGTTCGCCGGCAGGCTCTTCGCATAGAGGATCGAGCCCATCGGCGGGGTTTCAATGAAGGTCACGTCGGTGTGCCAGGCGTCGTTGTCGGTGGGGTTGCCGGCGTGGTTGTCCAGGATGAACAGTTCGGGCGCTTCGGGCACGCCGGGATAGAGCGGATGGGTGTGCAGCTCGCCGAACCGGGCGGCGAAGTCGCGGTGCTGGACGGGCGTCAGGTGCTGGTCCTCGAAGAACAGGACCTGATGGGCCAGCAAAGCCTGTCGGATCGCCCCGGCCAGGTCCGCCGAGACGCCCTGGCTGAGGTCGATCCCCTCCACGACGGCGCCGATCGTCGGCGTCAGCGGCCTCACCTGCATGACGGTCTCCCTGCGGCCCGGAAGGGAACGCCAAGACGGACGCCACGTCAAAGGGGGCTGCTTTCCGCTTGCCTGCCCGAGGTCGGCGCCGCACCGTATTTTCCAAATTCAAACAACTGTTGGGAGCGCGCCTATGTCCATCGACTTCGAGATCCCCGCCGAGGCCAAGGCCATTCGCGAGAAGGTGCGCCAGTGGGTGCACGACGAGTGCATCCCCGCGCAGGAGCGGATCAAGGACAAGGCCAGCTACAAGAAGGTCATCGACGAACTGCGGACCAAGGCCCGCGCCCAGGGCCTCTGGATGCCCTTCGTGCCCAAGGAATATGGCGGCATGGGCCTGGGCCCGCTGGCCAACGCCCTGGTGCAGATGGAGCTGGGCGAGAGCTACATCGGCGCCCTCAGCATGAATTCCCAGGGCCCGGACGACGCCACCATCCTGACGCTCATCGCCCACGGCACCGAGTATCAGAAGGAGAAGTTCCTCAAGCCGCTGCTGAACGGCGAGAAGCGCGTCTGCTACTCGATGACCGAGAAGGCCGCCGGCGCGGACGCCACCGGCATGCGCACCACCGCGGTCAAGGACGGCAACGAGAACTATGTGCTGAACGGCGAGAAGTGGTTCTCGTCAGCCGCCAGCGCCGCCGACCTGGCGCTGGTCATGGCTCGCACCGACACCGAAGGCCCGCGCCACCAGCAGTTCTCGACCTTCATCGTCGAGCTGCCGAACCCCGGCTACACGATCAAGCGCGACATCCCGACGATGGCCGCCGAGGGCCCGCTCAGCCACATCATGGGCGGCGGCCACTCCGAGATCGAGATC
>NZ_DASWTE010000284.1:0-9725 GCF_036402295.1 Phenylobacterium sp. | reverse complement strand
AAAGGCGTCGTCGTCGAGGACGATGTTCGGGCTCTTGCCGCCCAGCTCCTGGGCCACGCGCTTGACGGTCGGGGCGGCCGCCTTGGCCACCTCGATGCCGGCGCGCGTCGAGCCGGTGAACGACACCATGTCGATCTCGGGATGGCTGGAGATCGCCGCGCCGACCGTGGGGCCGTCGCCCTGCACCATATTGAACACGCCCTTCGGCACGCCCGCCGCATGCATGATCTCGGCGAAGATCTGGCCCGAGAACGGCGCCACTTCCGACGGCTTCAGCACCATGGTGCAGCCCGTGGCGATGGCCGGAGCCACCTTGCAGACGATCTGGTTCAGGGGCCAGTTCCAGGGGGTGATGAACCCGCAGACGCCGATCGGCTCCTTGACGATCATCGTGGCGCCACGGTCTTCCTCGAACTTGAAGGTCTTGAGGACCTCGGCGGCGGTGGCGAGGTGCGCCATGCCGATCGGCACCTGGGCGCGCTGGGCCAGGCTGGCCGGGGCGCCCATCTCTTCGGTCACCGCCGTGGCGAGGTCGCCGAAGCGCTTCTGGTACTCGGCCAGAATCCGGCCCAGCACCTCCAGGCGCTCTTCGCGACTGGTCTGGCTCCACGAGGCGAAGGCCTTGCGGGCGGCCTTGGCGGCCTTGTCGACGTCGGCGGCCGAGCCCATGGCGATCTTGCCGGCGACTTCCTCGGTGGCGGGGTTCTCGACGTCGAGCGTCTTGAGGCCCTCGGCGGGATCGACCCACGCCCCATCGATGTAGAACTTGAGGTACTCGCGCATAGACGTCCTCCTGGCGATCTTGGTGTCGTTGTGGGCTTAAGGCCTCATCGCCCAACCCTTCAAACAATCATTTTAGTGATCGGCGTTCAGGTTGAAAGCCCTCCGTGTGGACTCCTGCGCAACTCTTCTGCGCAACGCAACGTCCTTGCCGCTTCGCCCGGGCCTCGCTAAAGCCCACGCCAACCTGACTCCGGAGGCCCCATGAGCGGCGTCTATATGATCCTGGTCTTCGTCGCCGTCATCGCGGCGCTCAACCGCTTCGAGTTCGGCCGCTTCGACTAAGGCCATTCCGGATGGCCGGCCGCGGCGCAGCACTGGTGACGGGCGGCGCACGGCGGATCGGCCGGGTGCTGGCCAAGGCCGCCGCCGAGGCGGGCTATGACGTCGCCCTGCACGTCCGCACGATGGACGACGACGCCGAGGCCGCCGCCGGCGCGGTGCGCAGCAAGGGCCGCAAGGCCACCCTGGTCACCTGCGACCTGCGCAAGGAGTCGGCCACCGTGGCCCTCGTCGGCGAGGCCGAGGCCGAGCTCGGACCGATCACCCTGCTGGTCAACTGCGCCTCGGTCTTCGAGCAGGACCAGTTCTCCGACATGAACCGCGCCAGCTGGGATCTCCACATGGAGACCAACCTGCGCGCGCCTCTGGTGCTCAGCCAGGCGTTCGCCCGGCGGCTGCCGGCCGATCGCGAGGGCCTGATCGTCAACGTGCTGGACCAGCGGGTCTGGCGGCCGGGACCGGACTTCTTCTCGTACACGATGTCGAAGACGGCGCTGTGGAACGCGACCCAGATGCTGGCCCAGGCGCTGGCGCCGCGCATCCGGGTGAACGGCATCGGGCCCGGCCCCACCCTGCCTTCGATCCATCAGGACCAGGCGGCGTTCGACGCCGAGGTCGCCACCACGCTGATGAAGCGCCCGTCGTCGCCGCAGCAGATCGCGGCGGCGCTGCGCTATCTCATCGACGCCGAGGCGGTCACCGGCCAGATGATCGCCGTCGACTCCGGGCAGCACCTGGCGTGAGCGTGCAGACCGCCAGCAAAGTGTTCGTCACCGGCCTGCAGGTGCAGGCCCAGATCGGCGTCTACCGCCACGAGATTGGCCGCGTGCAGCCGCTGATTGTCGACGTCGAGCTCGACGTGCCCACCAACGCCTCGGACCGGCTGGCCGAGACGGTGAACTACGAGACCATCCTGGCGGCGGCGCAGGCGCTGGCCGGCCAGGGCCATGTCGACCTGGTGGAGACCTTCGCCCACCGGCTGGCCGAGGCCTGCTTGCAGGACGCCCGCGTCACCCGCGCCCGCGTCCGCATCGAGAAGCCGCTGGCGCTGGCCCCCCACGCCGTGGGCGCCGGGGTCGAGATCGTGCTGCAACGCGGGTGAGCAATTTGTAACGCGGTGACCGCTTTGCGTGACGTCGCGCAGGGGCCATTATCTTGCATAGCACGATAGCGTGCATGGAGGACCAAGAGCGACGATGACCGACGACTACGTAGGCTACGAAGACCGGACGATGCCGATCATCTGCTACGCGCTCTACCTGCTGGCCTTCGCCACGGGCATCACGGCGGTCATCGGGCTGATCATCGCGTACGTCCAGCGCAGCACCGCCGGACCGGTGATGCGGTCCCACTACACCTTCCTGATACGCACCTTCTGGTTGGGCCTGCTGCTCGCCATCGTGGGAGGTGTCATCGGCGGGATCCTGATGGGCATCGGCGCCATCCTGACCGTCATCCTGATCGGTTTCCCGATCATGGCGCTGGCGGGCCTGGTCTGGGCGCTCGCGGCCGTTTGGTTCGGCCTGCGCTGCATCGTGGGCCTCGTCCACCTGAGCCGCGGCGAGGCCTACCCGCGGCCCTACGCAGTGCTGGTCTAAGCCGCCACCAGCTCGCGGCGGACCAGCCGGGCGTAATCGTCCATCAGGCTGAGCGAGATGTTGCCGGGGCGGAATCGGTACTCGCCGATTTCGCCCACCGGCGTGACTTCGGCGGCGGTGCCGACCACGAAGCACTCGGTGAAGCCCGCCAGCTCCTCCGGCCGGATGTGGCGCTCGATCACCTCGAAGCCCTTGGATTTCGCGAGCTTGATCACCGTCTGGCGGGTGATGCCGTTCAGGAAGCAGTCGGGCGTGGGCGTGTGGATCACGCCGTCCTTGATGAAGAACACGTTCGAGCCGGTGCTCTCGGCGACGTAACCGCGGTAGTCGAGCATCATGGCGTCGGTGTAGCCGTCCTTCTCCGCCGCGTGCTTGGAGATGGTGCAGATCATGTAGAGGCCGGTGGCCTTGGCGTGGACCGGCTCGGTCTCGGGGCTGGGGCGCTTGTACTTCGCCCAGGTCATCCGGATGCCCTTGGCCTTCTCCTCCGGCGAGAAGTAGCTGGGCCAGTCCCACACCGCGACGGCCACGTGGATCTTGGTGTTCTGGGCCGACACGCCGATCATCTCGGAGCCGCGCCAGGCGATCGGGCGGATGTAGGCGTCGGTCAGGCCGTTCTTGGCGCAGGTGTCCTTGCAGGCCTGATCGATCTCGGCCACCGTGTACGGGATTTCGAAGTCCAGGATCCTCGCGGACTCGAACAGCCGCTCCGTATGCGCCGTCAGCTCGAAGATCTCGCCCCCATACATCCGCTCGCCTTCGAACACCGCCGACGCGTAGTGCAGGCCGTGGGTGAGGACGTGCACCTTCGCCTCGCGCCAAGGCACGAACTGGCCGTCGAGCCAGATCCAACCGTCGCGATCATCGAAGGGAACGATAGCCATGAGGGGAAAACCTCCTTTCGGAAGGGCCCCTTGAACCCGCCGGGCGCGTCCGCGTCAAACGAAATGGGCGCTTTTTCGTGAGCGCGCCGCCCGATCCGCGGCTGATCCTGCGCGAGGACGAGCTCGACGCCGGCGTCGAGCTCCTGCTGCTGGCCGAGGCGTCGCTGTGGGCCGCCGTCGACCAGGGGCTGGAGGCGGAGGGACTGGGCCTGGGCCGTTCGCACTGGCGCGCGGCCTTCCTGCTGCGCCGGCGGCCGGGGATCGGGGTGCAGGAGCTCGCCCACCTCACCAGCCTGTCGAAACAGGCGGCGAGCCGCATCCTGGTGGACCTGTCGGCCAAGGGCCTGGCCGAAAAGCAGGCGGGCGACATCGACGGCCGCCGCCGCAGCGCCGCGCTCACCCCGCGGGGAGAGGCGTTCGAGGCGGCGATCAGCGAGCGGCTGCGCAGCCTGCTCGTCCGCGCCTACCGCACCGGGGGGCTGGACGGCGTGGCCGGTGCGCGCGCCATATTGTCGGCCATGGCTGGGGGGCGGACGAAGAGCCCCGGCGGAGGACGCCCATGAGCTTCTCGGACGCGCCCCTGCGTGCGCGGCACCTGCTGGTGGTCGACGACGACGACCGCATCCGCGACCTGCTCAAGGAATATCTGTCGCGCGCCGGCTTCCGGGTCACGGCGGCCGCCGGCGGCGCGCCGGCTCGGCGGCTGCTCGCCACCCTCGACTTCGACCTGGCGGTGTTCGACGTGATGATGCCGGGCGAGGACGGCTTCTCGCTGACGAAGTGGCTGCGCGAGCAGCGCGGCTCGTCGGGCCGCACGCCCGTGCTGATGCTGACCGCCAGGACCGAGGCGGCCGACCGCATCGATGGCCTCAAGCTGGGCGCCGACGACTACCTGGGCAAGCCGTTCGAGCCCGAGGAGCTCCTGCTCCGCATCGAGGCGATCCTGCGTCGCGCCAGGGACCGGCCGCAGGCGGCGGGCTCGCTCTCGTTGGGCCGCTGCGCGTTCGACGCCGACCGCGGCGAGCTCACCTGCGCCGGCGAGGCGGTGCGCCTGACCGAGGCGGAGATCGCGCTCTTGCGCCAGCTGGCCCGCACGCCGCACGAGGCGGTCGACCGAATGGAGCTGGCCCGCGGCTCGGTCGACCCCTCCGGCCGCGCCGTCGACGTCCAGGTCACCCGCCTGCGCCGCAAGATCGAGGACGACCCCAAAGCCCCGCGCTACCTGCAGACCGTCCGCGGCGTGGGCTACCGCCTGGCGCCGGACTGATGCGGCTCCCCTCGTCCTTCCGGGTGTTCGTGCGCTGGCTGAAGCGGCGGCTGCCGGGGACGCTGTTCGGGCGGTCGCTGCTGATCATCGTGCTGCCGGTGGCGCTGATGCAGATCGCGGTCACCTACGTGTTCTTCGACGCGCACTGGCAGACGGTGACGAGCCGGCTCTCCGAGGGGCTGGCCGGCGACATCGCCTGGGCGGTGGAGAGCTACAAGGAAGACCCCAGTCCCGAGGCCTTCGCCAAGCTCTCGCAGCGGGCCGAGGACTCGATGAGCCTGTCGATCGCCCTGCAGCCGGGCCGCAAGCTGCCGGTGCGGCGGCGCGACCCGCCGGTGCTGATGGAGGCCTTCTTCGCCCCCATCGACCGCTCGCTGGACCGGGCGCTCAGCGAACGACTGGACGCGCCGTTCTGGTTCGACACCACCCGCTACCCGGCCTACGTCGACATCCGCGTGGGCGTGCAGGGCGGGGTGATGCGCGTGCTGGCGCCGCGCGAGCGGGCGTTCGCCACGCAAGGCCACATCTTCGTCCTCTGGATGACCGTGGCGACGGTGCTGCTGACCACCGTGGCGCTCCTGTTCATCCGCAACCAGGTGCGCGCCATCGAGCGGCTGGCCAGCGCCGCCGAGGCCTTCGGGCGTGGCGCCGACGTCCCGGCCTTCAAGCCGCATGGCGCGAGGGAGGTGCGCGCCGCGGCCCACGCCTTCCTCGACATGCGCGGCCGCATCCAGCGGCACATCGAGCAGCGGACCGCCCTGCTGGCGTCGGTCAGCCACGACCTGCGCACGCCGCTCACGCGGCTGAAGCTGACGCTGGCGCTGGCCGAGCCCAACAGCCGCACGGCCGACATGAAGCGCGACCTCTCCGAGATGGAGCACATGGTCGACGAGTACCTGGCGTTCGCCCGCGGCGAGGGCGGCGAGGCGGCCGAGGCCGTGCCGCTGCGGCCGCTGATCGAGGCGGTGAGCGAGGGCGCCCGGCGGATGGGCGCGCAGGTGCGCGTGGACGCCGACCCCGACCTGAGCGCCACCGCCCGGCCCAACGCCCTGAAGCGGGCTCTGGCCAACCTGGTGATGAACGCCGCCGCGCACGGCGAGCATGTCGCGGTGGCCGCCCGGCGCGACGCCCAGGGCCTGGAGATCACCATCGACGACGACGGTCCCGGCATCCCGGCCGAGCAACACGAAGAGGCCTTCAAGGCCTTTGCCCGCCTGGACGAGAGCCGCAACCAGAACATCAAGGGCGTGGGTCTGGGCCTGGCGATCGCCCGCGACGTGGCGCGCGGCCACGGCGGCGACATCATCCTGGACCGCTCGCCGCTGGGCGGCCTGCGGGCGACCGTGCGGCTGCCCGGGTAACGATGTTCATGTGGGGTTCACGGGCGACGGCCAAGCTCGCCCGCGAACCGGACATCGGGGAGCCTCATGCGCGCCATCGCCTTCGCCGCCGTTCTCAGCCTCGCCGCGGGCTCGGCCCTGGCCGCCGATCCGGTGGAGGGCGAGTGGCTGACGCAGGGCGGTGGCGGCAAGGTCCGCATCGCGCCCTGCCCCGGCAAGGCCGACCGGCTGTGCGGCAATATCAGCTGGCTCAGGCCGGCCGACGCCAAGGCCACCGACCAGAACAACCCCGACCCGAAGCTCAAGACCCGCCCGATCATGGGCATGCCGATGCTCTGGGGTTTCAAGCAGGCGGCGCCGGGCCGGTGGACCGGCGGCAAGATCTACGACCCCAACAGCGGCAAGACCTACGACTCGAAGATCGGCGTGAACGCCAACGGCACGCTGAAGGTCGAAGGTTGCGTGCTGGTGGTCTGCCAGGCGCAGACCTGGAAACGCAGCTAGGCGCCCAGCTCCTTCGAGCGGCGGACGGCGGCGGAGACGGCTTCGCGCATCAGGTCGGGCAGCGCGCCGCTGGCCAGCAGCACGTCCAACGCCGCCTGGGTGGTGCCGCCCGGCGAGGTGACCTGGCGGCGGAGCTCGGCGGGGTCCTCGCCCGTCTTCGCGAGCAGCGCCGCAGCGCCGGTCAGTGTCGAGCGCGCCAGCCGCTTGGCGTCCTTGGGCGAGAGGCCGGCCGCGGCGCCCGCAGCCTCCAGCGTCTCGATGAAGGCGTAAAGATAGGCCGGCGACGAGCCGGACACCGCCGTCGCAGCGTGCATCAGGCCCTCGTCGGCGAGCGAGACCACGGTGCCCAGCGGCTCGAGCAGGGCGTGGGCGCGGGCGAGCGCGGCGGGGTCGTCCGCATAGACGCTGGCGGTGCCCTGTCCGATCGACGCCGCTGTCGTGGGCATCACGCGCGCGACGCAGCGGCCGCCGAAGGCCTTGGCAATATCGCCCGACTTCACGCCGGCGCAGATCGACACGATGACCGCGCCCGAGCTCAGCCACGCCGCGGCCTCGGCCGCCGCCTCGCGCCACACCTGCGGCTTCACGGCCAGCACCACCGTGGCGGCGCGGGCCAGTTCGGCGTCGGGGGGATTGAGGACAGCGCCCGCCGCCTCGGCGGCCAGCGCCGCCGGGCCGGGTTGCGGATCGCGGATCATCAGGTCCGAGCCCGCGAAGGCGCCGGCGGCGAGCCAGCCCTCGATCATGGCGCCGCCCATCCGGCCAGCGCCCAGCATCAGTATCGGTGCGATCATCGGCGCGACCCTAGCTGACACGGACGCGCCGACCAATCAAAGAGACCTAGGCCAGGATATCGACCGTATCGCCCGGCTCGGAATTGGCGATCAGGTCGGCCAGCAGCTGGGTTTCGAGCGCCAGCGCAGGATCGACGACGGTCGGGGTGTCGGCCTCCACGACCGGCGGCGTCTCGACCGTGCCGTCGACCGGCGGCGTCTCCTCGACGGTGTCGACCGGCGGGGTCTCCTCGACGACGTCGGTCGGCGGGGTCTCTTCCACCGGCGGCGTCTCGACGATCGGCGGCACGACGGGCAGCGGCGGGGTCTTCGGCCCGTGCTTGGCTTCGAAGCGCGCTGCGTTCCGCGCATGGGCAAACTCGGCCACCGCATGGCCGAACGCGGCGCCCTTTGCCGGGGTCTCGGCAGCTTTGGCCTGCTTCGCCGGGTTGAGTTCGTTGTTGGTGTTGGTCTTCAGGGTTGTGGCCGCAAGGGGCGGCGTGGCTTGGGGGGCGACTTTCACGAATGAATCTCCAGGGTTGGGGCCCTTAACCATGCAAGGCCCGTGCCGTTTCGGGACAGAGATGACGCAGACGCGGACGCCCGCTAGGGTCCGCGCCTTCAGTCGGGGAGTGCCTTTGATGCCGTCGCGCGCGCTGCTGTTCGGCACCGCCCTTGCCATCGCCCTGGGCGTGGCCGCCCAGGCCCAGCCGGTGCGGCGCGAGGTGGGCGCCATCGTGTTCGACGGCGCCCCGGCGACGCCGCCGGCTCTGCAGGCCGCCATCGCGCCCTACTACAACGCCCGCTCGGCGGTGTTCGAGGATTGGCTGCCCGACGGCTCGATCCTGATCGCCACGCGCTTCGGCGACACCAATCAGATCCATCGCGTGGCCCAGCCCGGCGGCGCGCGTCGCCAGCTCACCTTCTTCGGCGAACCGATCAACAACGCCGAGGTCGTGCCGGGCACGTCGACCTACCTCTATCCGCGCGACGTGGGCGGGGCCGAGTACTACCAGGCCTACATCCGGAGCCTGGGCGGGACCGAGACCCAGCTGACCGCACCCAACACCCGCAACCAGAGCTTCGTCTTCTCCAAGGACGGCAAGGCCGTGGTCTGGAGCCAAGTCACGCCCGGCGATCCGAACTACGACATCCTGCTGGCCGATCCGTCGAACCCGGCCGGCCGTCGCGTTATCCACGAGGGCACCGGCTCGATGGCCCCGCAGGACATCACGGCCGACGGCAAGACGGTGCTGGCGGCGCGCTTCAACTCCTCGGCGTGGGTCGAGCTGTTCACCCTGGACGTGGCCACCGGCAAGCTCACGCCGATCGGGCCCAACCGGAAGATCGGCTACCAGGGCGCCGCGTTCGTCGACGGCGGCGCGGGCGTGCTGACCCTCTCGGACGACGGCGCCGAACACACCCGGCCAGTGGTCATCGACGTGAAGACCGGCAAGGTCCGCGACCTGGAGCCCGCCGCGAAATGGAGCTCGGAGGCCTTCGACGTCAGCCCCGACGGCAAGGTCGTGGCGCTCTCGGTCAACGAGGAGGGCTATTCGACGCTGGTCCTGCGCGACGTGGGGACCGGCAAGGCGCTGCCGGGCCCGAAGCTGCCGCAGGGCGTGCTGACCGCCGCCAAGTTCTCGCCCGACGGCAAGAAGATCGGCCTCAGCCTGTCGACCTCGACCAGCTCGGGCGACGTCTGGAGCTATGACCTGGCGAGCGGAGAGCTGACGCGCTGGACGGAGAGCGAGCTGGGCGGTCTTGATCCCGCGAAGCTCGTTGAGCCCGCGCTGTTCCGGTACCCCACCTTCGACGGCAAGCAGATTCCGGCCTTCATCTACAAGCCGAAGGCCGCCAAGGCGGGCAAGCTGCCGGTGGTGATCCAGATCCACGGCGGGCCCGAGAGCCAGGAGCAGCCCAGCTTCAACCCGCGCCGCCAGGCCTGGGTGGCCGAGCTGGGCGCCGCCGTGATCATCCCCAACGTCCGGGGCTCGACCGGCTACGGCAAGACCTACATGAGCCTCGACAACGCCGAGAAGCGCGAGGACTCGGTCAAGGACATCGGCGCCCTCTTCGACTGGATCGCCAAGCAACCCGACCTGGACGCGAGCCGCGTGGCCGTCGTCGGCCAGTCGTACGGCGGCTACATGGTGCTGGCGGTGGCCGGCCACTACAACGACCGCATCGCCGGCGCGATCGACCTCTACGGCATCTCCGACTGGGTCACCTTCCTGCAAAACACCGAGGGCTACCGCCGCGACAATCGCCGGGCCGAATACGGCGACGAGCGCGAT